>NZ_JBKEZQ010000053.1:0-10514 GCF_053345175.1 Methylobacterium sp. M6A4_1b | reverse complement strand
ACAAGCACATCCTGTGAGGCACGTGCTCGCAAAAAAAGCTCTGACGCCTGCTCGGCGACGCGAACTCGTGCACCAAGTTCAGGAGGCGCACGGAGCGAGCGGCGCGGCTGCGTCGCGCTCGGCGTCGGCCGGTCGAGCATCCGCTACCGCTCGACCAAGCCCGATCAGGCACCGCTGCGGATGCGCATCTGTGATCTGGCCAAGAGCCGGGTGCGCTACGGCTATTTTCGAATCTACATCCTGCTGCGCCGAGAGGGTTGGCGGGTGAACCATAAGAGGGTTCATCGTCTCTACCGGGACGAGGGGCTTCAGCCTGCGGCTCAAGCGACCGCGCCGGAACGTCAGCGCGGCACACCGTGAGCGTCAGCCTGCTGCGCTCCGGCCGAACGAGCGTTGGTCGATGGACTTCGTCTCCGACGCGCTGTTCGACGGTCGCCGGCTGCGGGCCTTGACGGTCGTCGATGCGTTCACGCGCGAGGCTCTGGCGATCGAGGTCGACCAAGGCATCAAAGGCGAGCAGGTCGTGGCCGTCGTCGGCCGCTTGGCGCTGCTGCGCGGAGCACCATGCGCCATTCAGGTCGATAACGGGCCTGAGTTCGTCTCGAAAGCTCTCGACCGCTGGGCCTACGAGAATGGTGTCACGTTGGACTTCTCACGGCCCGGCAAGCCGACCGACAACGCGCTGGTCGAGTCGTTCAACGGGCGGCTGCGCGACGAGTGCTTGATCGCGAACTGGTTCTTGTCGTTGGCCGACGCGAGGAGCAAGATCGAGACGTGGCGGCGGCACTACAACGAGAGCCGACCTCACACCGCCCTGGGGTGGCGAACGCCTCAGGAATTCGCCTTGGCGGCAGCCCGACAGGCCGCCGAATGAGATCCGGAGGCTCACCTTTCGGCCGGACCAAAATCCGGGGGACCCTCACTAGACTTCACCCGCAAGGGTGACCCGGATCGTTCCCGTGGGGACGATGGGCGAGGCGATCTCGTTGAGAGTCTCGAACCGGCCTGCGCCAGCAGTCCAGGTCGTGAAACAGATTGAGACGCCTCGCTCTCCTGACCCTATCATGCGGCGGCCTCGCGCCGACCGCGAAGAGAAGCGCGTGACCCGCGGGAGCGACACACCGGGACCAGGAAACATCGATGGGGAAATCGCTTGCCTCACGAACCCCAATCAGAGAAGGCTTTTAGGCAAGCACGAGCTTTACCATCTGACGCGACCAGCGCAAAGCTGCGATGGAATTCAACCGACCTGAAACAGTCAGGAGCGAGATGGGCGGGGCTGACAGGCCTGGTGGTCCTCGCAAGCAAGAGAAGCGGAGACGGTGGTGACAAATAGGATGTGGGTCGACCGTCAACTCAGCCAGCGGCAGGGCCAGCGTCGGGAAGGCGTCAATAATTTCCTAATTCAGCGCGAAAATTGTGAAGGGACAAGCGGGTACAGCATTAGCCGCGGCATCCGCTGCTAAGTATGCTAATGTCAATTCCAGCTCAGGGGACAAAGCCAACTCAACGGTTTGCGGACGATCGCCACGCCAACGTTAAAGACAACTTTGTGAGTTTGCCGTCCGATCACTCGTGCGCACAGAAGCAATCTCCCTGGCTCGCTGGCCTACCACACCAGCCCTTACCGGGCACATATCAGGAGGGGCACGTTGTCGAATAGCCTGAAGCGATACATCAAGCTCCGCGAACACCTACCAAATACGCGCGGGATACAGATGCCGCCCGAAGATTATCTTGCGAAAACCGACCAAACACTATTACCAGATGCAAAATCTATAAACATCGATGAAGACGGGTATATTGCGACGGGAAGAGGTCGCGACCGCAGATTGCCGGCGCTTATGGTACTCGGCGATAGCACGATCGAAAACTATTGGATAAGCGAGCGCAATCGTATTGCAGCAGTTCTTGAGAACAAATTTTCCGACGAGTACATAGAGCTAAATGCCCTAAATGCGGGCGTTTCTGGTGCAAATCTACTTCACTCTTTGGGAGTTTTACTCACCAAGGGGCTCGCCGAGAAGCTGATTGGGATTATTTATTGTGGCGGACCAATCGACACTTTTTATTGCTCCATCGAAAATACTTACTGGACAAGCTACGCTGCCTTTAGCCCGATCGTCACAGCTGAAGGAAGGGACTCTGCGCTCCCAGAGCAAGGCAAACTAGACTTCGAGGCCCGAAATAGGCTGATGGCTACGATGAAGGCCATAGCAGATATTCACGACGTGCCTCTGTGGATCACAACGTTTCATTGTAGACAAGCACCATATGAATTCTTTTCGGACAAAACTGATGCCTGGGGCGCCCAGCTTCGCATGAACAAAATGATTAATGCGGCGACACGGCGTTTTTGTGAGAAAACCGGCTCCAACCTTATCGATCTTGAGCGCATATTTTTTGGCAGAGATGAACTGTTGTACGACAATTTTCACCTGAATGAGACAGGCTGCCCCGAAGTCGCGGATACAATATTCAAGGCGATTCGATTAAGCGTTCGGATATAGAGGCCGCTCTAGCATCGCTCCTGTGCCCGATTAGCAGCTTCATCGCGAATAAAAAAGGTAAGTCATTATGATCGAAAAGGAGCAGGCACCGGCATTGCGAGCCGAGAAGTTTTGGGAAACAATCCAAACATCCGACCCGCATCCCGTATATTGGGATAATCCATATCTAAAGAAATGCTTTCGAGAGCATACGGATAGGAAATGGTACTTCGACTATGTTCGCGACAAATATTTCGGCGGCCAACCGGCCAAAAAAGCTCTTTCCGTGGGCTGCGGCGCCGGTGAAGTTGATCGCGATGCATTTAAGTCGGGGGTATTTTCGCACCTTACGGGCTATGACTTCTCGACGGGCGGCGTTGATGTATCGAGGAAAAAGGCGTTTGAAATTGGAATGCCGTCTGATTACAGAAGAGTAGACTTTAACTTAGAACCTTTTCCAACAGATGCGCGCTTCGATCTGGTATACGACTATGCCACATCCCATCATGTTGAAAAACTCGAAGGATTGATGAAAGAGATCGAGCGAGTACTCGATGATGATGGCATCTTTGTTCTCTACGGCTATTGCGGCCCGGCTAGGATGCAGTGGACTCCTCAAGTAACTGAACTCGTTAACAATTTGTTGATGCGAATGCCGCTTCGCCTTCGGCCGATGGCAGAACTGCATCGGGCGTCGATCTGGGAGTACATGAGCGGGGATCCATCCGAAGGAGTCCGAGGCTCGGAAGTTGTTGATGTTGCCCGCGCTTTTTTTGACATCGTCGAGGAAATTAATTTGGGATCGACGTTAACGCATCCAATGTTCAGCAATAACTCATATGCTTTTAATCCTAATGACGAAGATGAGCAGGCGCTGTTTAGGTTAGCATGTCAGTATGAGCAGGTTCTTATCGCAAACAAGGTCATCACGTCTGATGTGCGCCTACTCATTTGCAGGCGACGCTGGCACGATCCTTTCCGGCCGGAGCAGAGCCGCGCAGGCAACAAGCCAATCGTCTGACCAGAGATAGCGTTGGCTTCATGCGGAATGGCAAGTTAATGCTGCGAGGTTGGCGACGCAGGCGAGGCGGCCTGCGGCGACGTCGAGGCGCCCGGCGCGCTCGCGCAGAAGTCCACCCCAGTGGCTCAGCCAGCCGAAGCTGCGCTCGCCCACCCAGCGCCGTCCCAGCACCACGAATCCCTTCTGATCCGGGTGCTTCTCGACGACCCGGCGGCGCATGCCGTGGACGTTGCACCACGCCTCACGGCGCTGCGCTCGGAAGATGCTGTCGAGGAGGCCCACACGCAGGCTCGGCCAGAAGAGCTTGCCCTCATCCAACGCCGACAGTGTGTCGCAATCCTGCACGTTATCCGGCACGACGGCCAGGGCCAGAATGTGCCCCTCGGCATCGACCATCATGACGCGTTTGCGGCCGACCACCTTCTTGGCGGCGTCGTAGCCGCGCGGCCCGCGCACCCCGATGCACTTGACGCTCTGCGTATCGATGATCGCCAGCCGCGCCGAGGGACGCCGCCCGCAGTGGCGGCGCTGTCGGCGCACGAGCGAGCGCATCATGGTCTCGGACAGACCCTTGTCCACCCAGCGCCGGAACCAGCCGTAGATGGTGCACCAAGCCAGGAAGCCGCCGGGCAGCGTCCGCCCCGCCACCCGCCCGCCCGTCCGCAGATGCCAGGCAATGGCCGCCATCACGCGGCGCGCCGCCTTGGCGTTCGGGCGAGCCGGCGGGTCGGATTGCTCCAGGAAGCGGGCCACCTCGTCCGAGCCCGCCTGCATCACGACATCCTTCAGGGGCGTCTCATGATGCGTCCGATACCGGTCCGTCCACATCTGCTCTCCACTCCGCCCCGCCAGGCGGAATTCGTGTTGCTAACACGAGACAGATGGGGACGGCCGGTGGAGGTCCTCAAACAGGCTCTGAGGCGGAGGTCGCTCAAACCCTGCCGGAATTGGCCGGAGCAGCCATAACCTGCATGGACCAGCACGCAAGCGAAGCACACGCCACCCTCCTGGTCTCAACCGATCTCCCCGACGGCGATCTCCGGCTTTGTGCGGGCCGTGCGCCGGTACTCGGGCATCCGGTCTGGGTCGCCCGTCCAGGTTTTGGGCAGGAACAGAGCCATTGCGCCGAACCACGTCTCCGGCAGCAGCAACGAACGCCTCCTTGCTCAGCGCGGTAATAATGGCAGGCGTGGGGAAGCGACCAAGGAAGGCGAAGAACCAGTCCGTGCGGCTCTTGTGTCGGCAGCGGTTGACCTCTGGAAAGTAGAGCGGCAGGTGATGCACTAACGCAAACGGAGGACTCACCACCGCACGGCGATGTGCAAGTCTTTGCGGATGGCTCAGACTGGCTGCGTGCTCCTCAATGAGGCCGCCACGGCGCGGCTGACGGCCCTCGCTACTGATCGCGTTAGTTGACTCAAGCACATTCTACGTGCTCCAATCGTGCAGCTGTCAGGCGAACGCCTGACTGTGCAGGAATTCGCGGAGCAGGCCGCCGTGATCCGGCCGGCGGTTTGGCGTTGGCAGCAGCGCTACGGCGAAGAGGGCGTCGAGGGGCTGCTGCACGACAAAACCCGGCCGCCTGGCAAGAAGCCGCTGCCCGCTAGCACAATCGTACAGGTGCTGGCCCTGCCTTGCTCAGAGCCGCCCGGCGAGGTCATCCACTGGACCGGCCGTTCCGTGGCCGAAGCGATCAGTATCGCACTGCGCTCCGTGCAGCGGATCTCGCAGGCCAACCGGCTTCAGCCGCACCGGATCCGCATCTTCAAGCGTTCGAGCAACCCTGCCTTTGCCGAGAAGGTGGTGAACGTGGTGGGGCTCTACATGGAGCCACCGGCCCATGCCGTGGTGCTCTCGCTCAATGAGAAAAGCCAGATTTAGGCTTTGGAACACACGCGTCCCGATCTGCTGGTCGCCCCAGGCACCCGGCTACCCAGACCCACGACTACACTCGGCACGGCACCACGACGCTGTCTGCCGCCCTCGACGTCCTCCACGGCACGGTGATCGGCCGCTGCATGCAGCGCCACCGGAAAGGTGAATCCATCCGCTTCCTCAACTCCTTCGAAGCCGCCATGCCGACCAGCAAGGTCTTCCATGCGATCCTCGACAACGACGCCATCCACAAGCACCCGAAGGTGCGCGCCTGGCTCGCTCGGCACCCGCGCTGGACCTTCCACTTCACGCCCACCTCGGCGTCGTGGCTTAACGCCGTCGAGGGCTTGTTCTCCGTCTTAACCCGTGGCCGACTACGAAGCGACACCTTACGGGAATGGTCGATCTCCAAGCCGCCATCAAGCCCCGCATCACCGAGCACAACAGCCGCGCTCGGCCCTTCACCTGGACCAAACCAGCCGCACAGATCGTCAACGCTGTCGCCAGACTCCTATGAACCATCCAAATTCGTCACTGCACTAGAGCGGTGTCCTACGGAAGGTAATGACGTTCATCGCACCATGTCGGCCGCCGAAAGCGAAGCTGCCATTTGCACCGTCGTCGACACCGCGCGCCTCACGAGCTACAGCTCCTTGGCAATATCCTCAAGATTTTCGGAGCCTGAACTCTTCCATTACTGGTGTGGATAATTACGTTTATAGATTATTTTATTCATGCTTATCGCTAAGAGTGATTGTATTCAAGATCGTAAATTTGAGATACATCCGAATTCCATTGAACTGTGGCTGGACCGATTTTCCTCACAAGGCACGATGACAGCAAAAATGTTCGCTGATGGTCGAGATTTTGCAGTGGCCCGCCGAAATTGATATCAGGGATGACCATAGCGGATAGGTCGTAGCCTGACGCTATGACCTCAAATCCAGTGTGTTCATTAAATAGACCGTTCCAAGAGTTTGAGGAAAATCTCCAAAAATCCCAAGGCTCCTCGTGGAGCGGCCAGCCGTGATGGGACTGTATGTAGGCGAAGCCACCATCGTGCATCACACCGTTCATTTCTATTGCCACTTTCCAAGGCATAAGAAGATGCTCAAAGACTGAAATCGAAAATATATATCGAAAATTTTTATCAATATGTTTTCTGAGTTCATGTGCGTCACCAACTATATCGACGTTGGGACCTGCTGTAATGTCCAGACCGGTATATTCGCATGCTTCTGGAAATAGCGATCTATAGCTATTCCCGCTTCGAGCGCGAGACCCAATTTCGAGTAAAGGCCCAGGATTCTGACGAGTTTCTTCTAAAAAACGTTGTAAAACTATCTGGTTCTGTCGAGCGCTTTGTGAGGAAAACTCTATAGGGTTCGCCAATCGGCCATTCGACAGTCTAACAGACAACTTTGACGCGTCAACATTAGGCTGCTGCAGGATGGCAGATGCTGTGAAGCCCCAATGTAATGCTTGCTCGCCAAATGCGGCAGATAAATCGATACGTTGAGTTCTCAAATAAATCGCTAAAATTGGCGATCCGTTGTAGTATAGCTCCGGAATTTCTTCCTTGCTCCAGCCAATCATTACAATTACATTCTTGACAATCGTGAGCACATCAATATGCATTGTTTCGCGCTTTCAGTATGTATTGTGCGAATGATTTTTTTATATTTGTGTAAAGTCTCGAATTTTCAAGGATGGCGATTGCTAATTCGTGAGTTTTTGGCTAGAGCGTCCCGCATGAACGGAGAAAAACCTATTTTCAGTGTTTTATTAGGTAGTTGTGGATTGCGGCCCGTTGGATGCGCCCGCTGGGTCCAGCCTCAGGTCGCATGTATGCGCCACATCGAATAGGCAAAGCCCATGCATTGTCAAACTCGACGCTACTAGGGTCTGTCGTCGCCTGAACGGATTGGTTTGGCTTTCGTTTTCATCTCTCTGAGGCAGGAGGGACGATGCTGAGCGACGCGCAGTGGTCTGAACTGGAGCCCTTGGTGGAGGCCTGCCGGCCCAAGGCCAAGACGCCCCCACAGGATCTTCGGCGCACGCTCTCAGCCATCCTCTGGCGGCATCAGAACGGGGCCAAGTGGCGGGCTATTCCCGAGGATCTGGGTCCCTGGTGGCGCGCTGCGCAGATCTTCATCCGCTGGTCCCGTGCCGGCGTCTGGGAGCGACTGCTCGGCCTCGTGCAGGAGCGGGGCGTCCAACTCGGGATGGTATTCCTGGACGGCACGAACATGCGAGCGCACCAAAAGGCGGCGGGAGCTGCCAAAAGGGGGTATCTGGGCCCGAGCGAGATGCTCGTGAAGCTCTTGGCCGCTCACGTGGCGGCTATGGCACCAAGGCTTGCGTGATCGCGGATGGACGGGGTCGCGCCATCGCCTTCCGGCTGGCGCCCGGTCAGGCCCATGAACTGCCCCATGCGGTTCCGCTGCTCGACCAGCTTCCAGGTGTGCCCAAGTGGGTCGTCGGGGACCGGGGCTACACCAGCCACGCCTTTCGTGAGCACATCTGAGACATGGGCACGCGGCCCGCGATCCCGCCTCAGCGCCACGAAGCACCCGTCGCCTGCCCGGTCTGGATCTACAACAACCGCAACCAGGTCGAGCGCCTCTGGGCCAGGCTCAAGGAGTGGCGCGCCATCGCCGCACGCTACGAGAAGACGACCGTCAGCTTCATGGGCGTCCTCTGTCTTGCCCCGGCCCTCGATTGGCTCAAGCGGCGACAAGCCCTAGCCCTACTTTGGCAGATTGCCGGCGCGGGATCTCAGGTCAGGCTGCGTCGAAGTCGGGCAGCGGTACTGTCTGCCCGGCGAGTGCATGAGTGGTAAGCGCTCGGTGACGGCTGCCTTGTGCGGATAGGGCTTGGGTCTGGATACAGGTGCTGGCGCGCGGTGGCGCTGTATCGGCCCTGTGTCTGGACCTATGACGCACACGCCTCACATCGTCGTCTCGGGAACGCGACGGGCCTGGTCGCCCGCGCAGAAGCGCGCGATCCTCGCCGAGGCGGACGATCCGTCGACGACGGCCTCCGAGGTGGCACGCCGGCACGGGCTTCATTCGAGCCTGCTGTTCCGCTGGCGCCGTGCCCTGCGGGCCGGCGCGCCTGCACCGACCGCGGCGTCCCGCCCGAGCTTCATCCCGCTTGCGCTGCCGGCTCCACCCTCCAGCGTCCGGGAAGAACCGCTCCGTCCCGGCGCCATCGAGATCGAGCTGGCCGGCGGCCACCGGCTGCGGGCCGAGGCGGGCGCGGACGTCGCCCTCCTGCAGGGCGTGATCACGGCACTGCTGGGCCGATGATCCCGGTTCCCTCCGGCTCGCGGGTCTGGCTGGCGACCGGCCACACCGACATGCGCAAGGGCTTCGACGGCCTGGCCAGCCTTGTGCAGGATCAACTCGCGCGGGACCCGTTCTCGGGACAGGCCTTCGTGTTTCGCGGTCGGCAGGGGCACCTGATCAAGGTGCTGTGGTGGGACGGTCAGGGCCTGTGCCTGTTCGCCAAGCGTCTGGAGAAGGGCCGCTTCGTCTGGCCCGCGACGGCGGGGGCGGCCGCCGCGCTGACGCCGGCCCAACTCGCCATGCTGCTGGAGGGGATCGACTGGCGTGCTCCGGTGCGCACGGACCGCCCGCGCATCGCGGGCTGACACACAGGTGCCGGAACGGGCTAATTGTCGATAGTCAGAGGCTCGGCCATAGATGGCCGCGCGGAACAAAAAAGGCGCTGAGCTGTTTGACCCGTCACAATGTTTCAGAGAGGGTCAGATGCAGATTTTCGAAATCAAACAGCGCTCCACCGGCGCAATCCTCTGGGTTGGATCTGCCCAGGACGAAGCGAATGCACTTGACGCTATGGCTCACGAGGCCGGCTATGTTGATGCTGATCATCTTCCAATGGACGTACAGAGCGGCGGCTTCATCGCCCGCGCGCTGAATATTTAGCGCTCATTGTTCATGGACTGGGAAGGGGCAGCTTCGACCGCACTTTTGCATCTGTACTGTACGGCGAACGAAGGACACAGCGGCGCCGGGCCGGCTTGGCGCAGACAAGTGACGAGATGCCCTCGATGTCGACGGCCACGCAGTCCGTGCGATGCCGGCCGGCTATGGCCCGAGAAGTCAGCACGCCCAGAAGCGCGTTGGCGAGCAGGGTGCCTGCCATGGTGATCTCTGGATTGTCGAGGGCTAGCTGTACGGTCCCGGGATGAGGTGTGACGGATCGAGCTTGAAGCGATCGGGCTCTTTCGTCCAGGCGTTCAGGATGAACTCGGTGGGCGTCAAGCCGCGCAGCGTCTTGAGCCTGCGGGCATAGTTGTAGGCATCGATGAACAGATGCAGATGCGTTCGCAGCTGAGCATGGCTGTCGTAGTGGTAGCGTTTGACCGTCGCGTCTTTGATCGTACGGTTCATTCGTTCGACTTGCCCGTTGGTCCAAGGGTGGTTCACCTTGGTCAGACGGTGCTCGATGTTATGCTCGTCGCATACACGATCGAAGATGTGCTGACTGTCGTAGATATCCCGCTGGCGTGACGTGAACTGAATGCCGTTGTCCGTGAGCACAGTGTGGATGCGGTAAGGCACCGCTTCGATGAAGTCGCGGAGGAACTGAGCGGCTTCCATCTTGCCGGCGCTCTCGACCAGCCGCACGAAGACGAATTTGCTGGTTCGGTCGATGGCCACGAACAGCCTGAGCTTGCCCTCAGCGGTGCTGACCTCGGCGATGTCGATGTGGACGTAGCCGATGGCGTAACTCGCAAAGCGCTGCTTCTTGGGTTTGTCGCCGTCGATCTCGGGCAATCGGCTGATGCCGTGCCGTTCCAGACAGCGATGCAGCGAGGACCGGGTCAGGTGCGGGATCGTCGGTTGCAGACCATAGAGGCAGTCGTCGAGCGGGAGCAGCGTGTGCCGTCGGAAAGCGACGATGATCGCCTCCTCCTCGAGCGTGAGCACGGTGGAGCGCGGCTCTTTGGGTCCCATCCGGGCATCCGCCGTCGTCGCCCGTTTGCGCCACTTCTGCACCGTCGTCGGACTGACGCCGTAGCGCCGGGCCAGCGCCCTTACGCTCTCTTCACGTAGCTGGATCGCGCGACGGACTGCCTCCGTCGTGGTGGCGCTTCCATG
>NZ_JBKEZQ010000052.1:0-10757 GCF_053345175.1 Methylobacterium sp. M6A4_1b | reverse complement strand
TGAAGCGATCGGGCTCTTTCGTCCAGGCGTTCAGGATGAACTCGGTGGGCGTCAAGCCGCGCAGCGTCTTGAGCCTGCGGGCATAGTTGTAGGCATCGATGAACAGATGCAGATGCGTTCGCAGCTGAGCATGGCTGTCGTAGTGGTAGCGTTTGACCGTCGCGTCTTTGATCGTACGGTTCATTCGTTCGACTTGCCCGTTGGTCCAAGGGTGGTTCACCTTGGTCAGACGGTGCTCGATGTTATGCTCGTCGCATACACGATCGAAGATGTGCTGACTGTCGTAGATATCCCGCTGGCGTGACGTGAACTGAATGCCGTTGTCCGTGAGCACAGTGTGGATGCGGTAAGGCACCGCTTCGATGAAGTCGCGGAGGAACTGAGCGGCTTCCATCTTGCCGGCGCTCTCGACCAGCCGCACGAAGACGAATTTGCTGGTTCGGTCGATGGCCACGAACAGCCTGAGCTTGCCCTCAGCGGTGCTGACCTCGGCGATGTCGATGTGGACGTAGCCGATGGCGTAACTCGCAAAGCGCTGCTTCTTGGGTTTGTCGCCGTCGATCTCGGGCAATCGGCTGATGCCGTGCCGTTCCAGACAGCGATGCAGCGAGGACCGGGTCAGGTGCGGGATCGTCGGTTGCAGACCATAGAGGCAGTCGTCGAGCGGGAGCAGCGTGTGCCGTCGGAAAGCGACGATGATCGCCTCCTCCTCGAGCGTGAGCACGGTGGAGCGCGGCTCTTTGGGTCCCATCCGGGCATCCGCCGTCGTCGCCCGTTTGCGCCACTTCTGCACCGTCGTCGGACTGACGCCGTAGCGCCGGGCCAGCGCCCTTACGCTCTCTTCACGTAGCTGGATCGCGCGACGGACTGCCTCCGTCGTGGTGGCGCTTCCATGAAGAATTTGGCCCATAGTGCTTCCCTCGCAACATGGTGCTCGACCGTATCACCACACCGCGGGATCAAACACCTAGTAGACGCAGCGGCCGTTGCGGACCTTGATGGCGCGCTCAACGGCACCCTCGCCGTAGACGCCCTCCTTCCAGTAACCGGCGCCCCGGACGGCCTCCTAGGCGTGACCAGTCGGACCTTGGTATTTGATGCCGACCTTGCCATTGACAGTGAGTCGGACGAGCCCGCCGGGCTTCGACTGACTGTTCACGAATTCGAGGTGCAGGTTCCGCATCTCATGGCCAGCGTGAGCGGCACCGAAGTGAAGACCCGGTATGAGGAGATGTTCCACGATAATTTCGGCACGGCGGTGGATGACCAACCTACGGCCACCAGCACCGGGTTGCCCTTGATGTCTAGAATCGCCGTGTCGCTGGCGGTCGGGAAACCCTGGCTCTGCTGTTGCAAGATGCTGGGCAAGAGGGCGCCGTAGGCGAGCGTCGGGCTGACGGCAGGCAAGGCGGCATTGGTGACGGCGGTGATCGGAGTGCTGACGGTGCCGGAGCACCGAGGCGCACGAGGGTGGTACCCTCCTGGACGAGCACCACGTTGCGGCGGCTGCTGCGAGCAACAACGGCGCGCCACCCTGTGGTGCCGCAGGAGAACTTGCCCGTGGCGGTGCTTGAGGGCTGTGCTTCGATTGTCGGGATCAACGCGCTCGGCTGCCGCCTACAGCACGGCCTCAACGGAGGCCTCCTACAGCACGGCCTCAACGGAAAAAGCGCCCGCCGTGATGTCGTTGGCGACGGCTGCACCGTTGGCGCCGTAGATCCGGATGAGCTGAGCGGCGGTGAAGTCCTTGGCCAGCAGCGGGTTGGCACTCGCCACGACAGCGCCGCCGACGATGACGCGCGCCGTGACCCAGGCCGAGGTTCCGACAGGCTCGATGTCCATCTCAATGGCCCAGGCCTGGCCGTTGTAGGCCCCGTTGGCGGAGATCACGTCCGTCCCGCCAACACTGGCGACCACAGCCTTGGTGTTCGCGTTGGCGCCGAAGCTGCCACTGGCCCGTACCCGGAGCGTGCCGTTGGTGGGCAGGAGGGGCTCTGCCACCGTCTCCCCGTAGGGAATGCCGCCCGCCGGCACCGTGTACTGCTTCAGCGTGGTCGTTGCTGTGCTCGCCGGCGTACCGACCTGAGCCCGGTCAACGGCCCAGTAGCGTGACGACCGCCCGCCTACGATGATCTGCCCCGTCGCGTTGACGGTGCCAAAGAAATTGCCGGGGCCGAACACCGGATCAAGCGGCGACCGCGCAGCCACATCGAGGTCATAGCCGTCCACGAACGCATTGCCACGGAAGTTCGACTGCATCACCGAGCCGTTGCGGGCGCCGGCCTCGACCACGAAGCCCGAGTGGTTGCAGTCATTGATGAAGAAGTTCGTGAAGGCGTAGTCGACCGTCGTACTGCGGATGACGGCGCATGCGCCGGTTCCGTTCCGGTAACGCGACCCCGTCACGTTGCCGTTCGTCACCTTGATCACGTACGCCTCCAGGTCGAGGCCGATCTCCTTGGGCTGATCGATCGCGAAGTTCGAAAGGTAAATGTAGGCCGGCGGTGTGCCGTAGCCGTTCGCGCGGGTTTTGAAGCCGCTCTTCGGGAACCCCACGATCACGTTGTTGGCGAAGACGCCTTCGATGTGCTCCAGCAGGTTGAAGGCGTCCGTCGCGCCGTCCAGGCTGTTGGAGAGGATGTTGTTCAGGTTCAGGCTGATAACGTTGCGGAAGGTGAACCACGAGGCGGCCCACGCGCTCGTGCCATTCGAGAAGTGGTTCACGTTGCTGATGTTGACGTCGAACAGGAGCCGATCGAACGCCGTGCCTTCGAAGACCCAGGAGCCCTGGCCCCACTGCATCACGTTCGCAATCGTGACCTTGAAGGCGCCGCCCGCGCTGCTGCTGCTGATCCGCGCCGCATAATCGATGAAGTGGGTGTGGAGGTTCCGGAGGTTCAGGAACTGCGGGTTGTCGCACCGAATTCCGACAACGCCCCCGAAGCCGTTGCCGTAGAGGCCAAGCCCCTCAATGGTCACGGGGTTGTAGCCCGCCGTCGAGTTCACAACCGTGATCAGCCTCACGTTGTTGCCGGAGGCCTTGAGCCTGACGGAGCTCGGGTCACCGATGATGGAGCCGCCCCTGGTGGCGTCGAAGGTCAATCCGCTGACCACGTAGTCACCCGCCGGGATCTTCAGAGCCAAGCCCTGGTTCGCGACGGCTGTGATCGCGGCCTGAAGTCCCGCGGTGATCTGAGCGGTGCCCACCTTGCCGACGAGGTAGGGCCCGGCCGACGTGTAGGCACCAAATAGGTCGCGCAGATAGCCCGTCATCCCATTGGGCAGGGTGGCGCTCAGCCCTGAGGCGTCGCCGCTGGACCCTGGCTTGCGCAGGGTCAGGGTATCCGCCGAGAGCGGCCCGAAGGTCTGGCCCAGCAGCGTCCGGTCGAGCGCGAGCGACGGGCTGCCGACGAGGAGGCCGATCAGAAGGAAGAGGCGAGCGACGATCTGCATGGTGTTCTTCTCGTCCGGGAGGATCAGGTCAGCGCCGCGAAGGCCGTGTCGATGTCGGCCAGGCTCTTGATGGTCCCGTCCGCGATGCCACCCGCAACGGTCGCCTCCTTGGAGAAGCACGCCTGCACGTGCCGTCCGACTGCGGTCGAGATAATCTGGATCGCCGCTGAGTCGAGGTCGACGAAGCCGGCCGCGGTCTTGAACTTCACGACCACGGAGGTGTCGACCTGGGCAAGGTTGAAGGCCCCGTTGATCAGGGCCTGGCTCTGGCGATCGGTTGCGACTCGCTCGCCCGCGACCTCGATGCCACAGGTCTCGACCGCGTACCGACGCGCGGCGGCATAGGCCGCCAAGTCAGGCTCGGGCTCCTTGTAGGGGCGGTTATCGATCTCGTGCTCTTCCGGGGCCGGGCCGATGCGATCCAGCCCCTGTAAACTCGCGACGGAGACGACGGAGACGACGTAGACGCCCTCGCCATAGGCGCTGGCCGGGATGGTCTGCTTGTCGTCGTGCGTGGCGAGCAGACCCCGTTCTTGCAAAACAGCTGCATGTTCAGCCTCACGCCTGGATGAAGGAGTTGCCGTTGCCGGAGGTGTTCACGACCGGGGAGAAAGCGCCGGACATTCCGTAGCCGGTGGCGTCGATGAAGCTGCCCTGGGTTGCCCCGAACGCGCCGCCCGTGTTGCCGGAGCCCGTCGTGCCCGTCGCGTTCACGAAGCTGGTCTGGCCCGCATAGATGCCAAACCCACCATTTGTGCTGGCCGAGGCGCTGTTTGCGGTGATGGAGCTGTGGTTCAGCGCGGCGATGCCGTGCGAGCCGTTCGCAGCAGCCGCGCCGGCGGTCCCCATGCCGATGAAGCTGTTGGACAGGGCACTGGCCCCATACGCCACATTCCCGCTGCCGACGATTGAGAGCCCGGCGTTCTCGGTGGTGATAGTCGAGGCCTCGTTCGCCGTGATCCCGGACGAGCCGTTGCCGATGCCGTAGACACTGCCGGTCGTGTACTTGAGGGTCGCTCCCGCGCCGGTGTAGACGCCGGAACCGCTGTTTCCGAAGCACCACAATCCCCCCTGAACGGTGAGGAGGGTCGTGCGAAGGAACAGGCCGTGCGAGCCGAAGCTCGCGCATGCGACGCGGTTGAGCGTCGAGGTCCCGCCCGTGAAGCTGAGCCCCGATACGGGCGAGAGATCGGCCGTGAGGAGCACGTCCTGAGGCAGCCTCAGATTGCCCACGACCTGGATCGAGGCGCTGCCTGTGAACCGAAGCTCGGTCGGGAAGCGGTTGCGCGCCAGGGTAAGGTTGCTGAGGAGGTCGGCAGTGCGCTGTGCCCCGCTGCTGCCCGTCATCGCCATGTTGGCGTAGACCGGGAAGCCGCCGTTCACGAGGGTCGCGCCGATGATCGACACCCAGTTCAGGTCTGGGTGCTGAATCACCATCGAAGCGGCAATGGTGTCGTGCACGAACTGCCCCGTCTCGAACATGAAGGTCACCGCCCCGCCTGGTACAATCCGGCGCGTCGCGAGCCATGCCATGGCGGCAGCGAGGTTCGGGAAGTCGGCGCCAGAGCCGTAGACCTGCTTGGTGACCGACACGGAGATGACGGCTTGGCTGAGGACCGGTGAATCTACCTGTCAGACGCTTCCAGTATAGGTCAGAGAATCAGATCGTCCTCGCTCACCGTCGCCGCGTCGCCGTGCCCGACGGAGGCCGCGAATTCGCGCACGACCCTGGGACAGACGTAGGCGGTCTTCGGCGTGGGCCGCCGCTCGCGCAACCCGCCTGTGATGAGCGTCTCGAAGTTCACGGCGGCCGTCCGCGCGACGCTCTCCGGCACGGCCTTTACCGGCGGTGATTGCCCGTTCGGCGTATTACTCACTAGCATTTGTGCCAGTGCACCGAGCCCTGCAAAGGCCCGGCGCGCTCCCTGGCTCAGCTCGAGCAGGCTCAACGCCGCAGCTTGGGTCGCGTCGGCGATCGCCCGAACGAAGGTGCCCCGGCTGTCGGCGTCTACGCGCAGCCCGTGTTGCGCGAGGTAGGCATCGGCGGTGTCCTCGCACCACGCGCACATCTCAGCCCGTTTGGGCGCGTGGCGATCGAAGGACTCGGTGATCAGGTCGACGGCTGACCGCGTCAGGTCGAGCGGTATGGTGGCGTCTCGAACAAGGCCCCACCGACCTAGACCGACGACTGCGTCTGCCGGCTCGAAGCTTCGCGGTGATGCGCTACGAAGCCCTCGGTGACGCACACCGCCACCTCGATGCATTCGCGCTCGCTCAAGCCCCGAGGCCCATCGCGCAAATTGGCCCGGTGCTCCTCGAGCGCGGCCAGCGCCGCCGGGAACAGGCGCTTGCCCTCTTTGTGGTCGCGCGTGCCGAGGCTGCGGCGGGTCTTGCCGCTGCCGACGAGTGCCTTCAGCTCGTCCGGTACGCGCCGGCGCAAGTAGTAGATCCGCATGCGCGGCTGCAGCCAGTGAGTCGGCATTGCCAGAGTCATGTGTACCACTCGTGTGTACTTTTGGGCGCCCAGAAAGTCACTGTCTGACAGCAAGCTACAGCCAATGCACTACAATCTTGTGTAGCGGCGGAGAGGGAGAATCCAAGCCGCACTGGTTTTGCTGATGAATTTCGGCTCAGGCTGTCGTCACCCCACCATTCGTCCCACCTCCGCACGGTGCGTTCGAGTTCTCTGGTTCAAAAGGGCAGAGGAGGTGTGCTCGCTGCGGGATCGTTTTCGGAATGCCCGGCACCTATCCCCTCCGGCCCGCACCAACCGTAGGAGTCCATGCCAGCCTCACCGAAGATCGTCCCTGCCGACCCGAAGCTGTGGCGCCAGGGTTTCCATGACCTCCGGTCCAGTGTCGTCCCATGCCCAGGCTTCACGGTGCAGTCCTGGGGCGGCGCTCACGAGGCGTGCGTCGACTTCCTCGACCGCTGAGCAGATGAGGCGGCGGCCCTCGGCTGGACGACCCTCGACGTGTTCGGGGTTCATACAGAGATGGGCACCATCCGGCCTGACTTCTGCGGGGCCATCGTCCTCAGCGCGGAGCGGATGTCCGGGGTCGCCGAGAAGCACATGCGATTTGGGAACCTGACGTTTCATCGGGACAAGGCGGACCGGCCGACGGGCGGCCTACCCCTGAAGAATGTGAGAGTGAGGGGCATTAGTTTGATGCGGTCATTCAGATTTGGACCGCGCTAAGTGCTAACAGGGCCGCTGCAAGGTCGCGTGCCGACTCAGTGATAGAACGGTCTCTAGTGCAAATTACTAAGTCCGGTTTAGACGGAGCTTCGTATGGAGCCGAGATGCCGGTGAATGTCTTGATATGACCGGAGCGAGCTTTGGCGTAAAGCCCTTTGACGTCCCGGGCCTCGCAGACAGAGAGGTCCGCGTCGATGAAAACTTCCAGGAACGGTATGTCGCCAGCAATCCGACGCGCTAACGCCCGGTCTGCGCGCGTCGGCGAGATCAGCGCAACTATCGCGATCAACCCGCTTTCCGCCATCAAGCGAGCCACCTCAGCGGCGCGACGAACATTTTCGGTTCGTTCTTCAGGAGAAAATCCTAGGTCACTGTTCAAGCCATGGCGAAGATTGTCGCCATCTAAAACCATGCACCGCCGGTTCTCGTTTGCTAACATCCAATCAGTTGCGTTTGCGACGCTGGTTTTGCCGGCTCCCGAGAGTCCCGTAAGCCATGCGATCGCGGGATGCTGTTCTAGATCTTGAGCGCGGCACTCGCGAGACCTAAGTCGTTGCCAGTTCACATTTTTGCTCATAAATAAGACCTTGTACATATCGTCATTATAGACGGATCCAAAGCGCGATAATCTCTTGTGATACAAATATTTGAAGTTAAGTTATTAGAAATAGAGCAGAACCATTATCATATAATGGGGCTGAAATCTACGTCAGGATAGTATTTAAAGAGTCGAGAGATGCGGTCTTTGATAGCGTCGCCACGACCTTCAATACCTACATTAAAGCGAGTTGGTGCGACATTTTTTTCCTCTGTCACAATTTTGCGTTGCAAGATGCTTTCTACTTTTCTAAGATCATTTTTGAGAATTACATCCTCATATCGCACAATGCATTCCGGTTTAGAGCGATACCAAGACACGTAAAAATTAACGTACCAAGGCGCAGCAAGGTCGGCGACGGCCTCTAAACGCTCAGCTGATGCCATTTGCTTAAAATGCTCTTCAAAATATCCCACAGGCGTGGCCTCATGCTCGTTCACAATATGATCGTTTAGGCTCGCGATTGCGTCGCCAAGTCTTCGCACTAACACAATTAGCTTCATGTCGAATTCGCCGATTAGGTTTTGCGTGTATTCGCTTCCCCTTACATGATGCTGGGCAACACAATTTTTACCAACAAAATTGGTTATAAGCCCTCTCTCAAGCTCCTGTTCACGCCGGCCGTAGTACGGCGTAAACTCTGCTCTAGTAAAATTAGGCTGAGCAGCAATCAGGTTTGATAGAGAACTGGAGCCGCTTTTTGGAAAACATGCAAGTAGTACAATCATCACAAATTACCCCGAAACAATTTTGATGGAAATCAGATTTGATTTTGTGAATTTAAAATCCCGGAATCGATACGCTTCTTTTTAACTTAGTCTTTTTGGAGAGGCAATTGAGGTAACAGCCCCGAATCATTTCTCTGTGTTGGATCACTAGCTGATTTTCCTAACCCCGTCATCAGGCTGTGACTTCCGACCTACCAACGAAAAAACCTGCCTGCTAAAGTGCGGCGAACTGTTAAGTTTCGATTATAGTTCAAGGGTTGACGGGGATACAAAAAGCCGGGCACGCCATGACGGCGGCCCCCCGGGCCGAGTCAAGATCTGAGATGTCGGCGCCTTCAGCTACCGCTCAGCGCCCGAAGAGACCGATGACCAGCAGCGTCCGCATTGAGACCTGCTGATGCGCGTCGCGGCCATCTTGCGCTGCATGGTGGTGTCGAGCGTGGCGGTCGACACCTTCGTCACCTGGATGAGAGGCTGACGGGGCCGCCCGCCGCCCTATTACGCCGGCATGGCTGAGAACCCCACGACCGGCGAGCTCTACAAGGCGAAGGCCGTCACCGAGGAGGAGATCGTCGCCGATTGTGAGGTGAGCGAGCATCTGCGCCGCGCCGCCGTGCGCACCGCCATCTTGCTGGCGCGGCCGGAGAAGCCGTGAGCGACGAGCTGAAGCCGGTCACCGTCTGGACGCCGGGCCAGGGCGACCCGGTCCCGAGGCACAAGCGCAACCCGCGGCGCGCCTATGATCCCCAGGGACGCGAGAGCGCGCCCATGACTATTGCCAATGCGCGCGAGAACGGCGCCCGCGGTTTGCTGGTGCTCTGCCGGTGTGAGCACGAGGCGGCTATCCCGTTTGGCGACCTGCCCGGCACCGCGTTCGTTCCGGACATTGCACTACGCCTGCGGTGCACGGCCTGTGGCGGCGGTGCGAAGGGCGTCGAGACCCGGCCGGACTTCACGGGCCGGCGCTTCGGCGGCACATCGGGGACCTGAAACGGAGAAACCCGCCGCAGATTGCTCCGGGCAGGTGAATGTCAGCGCTGATACGGCGGAGGCAAAAGCTTCTGCGGCTCAACATTCGTGATGAAACGCCCACGCGGCGCAGGGGCCGTAGGCTCCTTTTGCCAGCCTCTCCGCCCCTCCGCCAAACCGAACTCCAAAAAGTGAGCGAGCGGATTGAAGCCGTTAGCTTTGACGTCTGGATTCGCGGCGAGATAGCCGTCCCCGCTGAAGCCGGCGCTGGGGTCTCGCCCTTCCTTCCATCCGTGCTGAAGGTAGTGCTGCAGCGGTGTGCCGGGAAACTGTGCCGTGTCGCGATACCAGTAGCGGTAATAGACCTCATCGAAGCCGGGCATCTGGGCCTTGGTGGCTTCGGGGATCAGCTTCTGGATCAAGCGCACGAGTTTCATGGCGGGCCTCTTAGCGCGGGCCGATCACAAACGACAGATGGTGGAACGAAGAAACCCGCCGCGGCCGGAGCCGGGCGGGTGAAGGTGAAGCCGCAGATTGCCGGGGCGCTGGCAACTGAGAGCGTCTGCAATCTAGCTTCAAAAGCTTGCCTGTGGCTGCATCACGGGCGTGTGAAAAACCCGCCTCGGATTACTCCGGGCTTGTGAAAGTCGAGAGCACCTCCGCGCCTCACGTCAGCCACACTGCCGCGTCAACAGGCGCCAAAAGGATAAGGGTGCGAGCATGGGTGCAACACACGCGGCGACCACGCAGGCGAACGAGGCAGACCTTCTAGTCGAGCAATAACTCGACCGATCACGTGGCAACGCAGTGGCCGCTCTTCGCCGGGCCATATCCGACGCATTGGCCGATGCCGTCGTGAGCCGGTTGAGGCTGCGGGAGACAGAAAAGGCTGCGTCACGCGGATACCTGCGGGTGGCGGTAAGCGATTCATGAAAAACCCGCCACAGTCTTCGCTGGGCGGGTTCATGGAGATGTCTGCAACCACAAGGGCGGCGGGCTCTCCGAGTCATTCCTTTAGGTGAACAGGAAGTCCGAGGTGCCGACGTAGTTCAGACCGTCCTTCACAACGACGCTGCTGTCCCAAGCGCTGGAGTACAGAACCACATCGGAACCGTTAACTACGGAAACCTGTAGAGTCGCGGCAAAGCCTGCGCCAAAGCCCTGAAATACAATGGTATCGTCGCCATTCTGGTCGAAGTCGAGCACAATATCCGTGCTGCCTGCCTGCTCCGGCCGAAACAGGAACATGTCGTTACCTGCCCCGCCCGTGAGTGTGTCGCCACCCTCGCCACCGATCAACACGTCGGCGCCTGCGCCGCCCTGGAGATTGTCGCTCCCAGCGGCACCGAACAGCACGTTGGCGCCGGCGTCTCCGATCAGCACATCGTTGCCGCCAGAGCCGTAGAGGTTCTCGATGTTGACGAGGAGGTCGCCGTTAGCATCTCCGCTCGAGCCGGTACGCGCGCTCAGATCGACATATACTGCTCCGGCCGAACTCAGGTAGGAGGCGGTGTCGTTGCCGGCCCCACCGTCGAGATAGTCCGCTCCTCCCATTCCCTGAAGGGAGTCGTCACCCAAGCCCCCGATCAGCTCATTCCCAAGGGCGCTTCCATACAAGATGTCGCTAAAGGTCGACCCCACCACCGACTCGATGTTGGTAAGCGTGTCACCCGTCGCGTCACCCCCGGTAGCAACTCCGGCCCCTAGGACTACGAACACGGCGTTGCCGGAATCGCCATAGTACGCGTAGTCTACGCCGTCTCCGCCATCGAGGTGATCTGCGCCCGCCCCGCCCACCAGCGTGTCGTTG
>NZ_JBKEZQ010000051.1:0-11289 GCF_053345175.1 Methylobacterium sp. M6A4_1b | reverse complement strand
CACCGTGCTGGGCACGGCGCTTGCCGGGACGGACGGACGCTTCAGCTTCACGCCCACCACCCCGCTGGTGGACGGGAACAACGTGTTGACGGCCGAAATCATTGATGCTGCTGGAAACGTGGGCCCGAGTACGAGCCGCATCGCTATAACGATCGATGCAAACAGCCCCGGGAATGTTGCCCCGCAGGCAGTGTCGGATGCGATCTCGACGGTGACACATGCACCAGCGGTGACCGGCAACGTACTCGCCAACGATACCGATCCCAATGCCGGCGACGTCCTGCACGTGACGTCAGTGCGCTTCGCAAACGGGCTGACCGTTGAGGTTCCTACAACTGGTACTGCGACAGTGGTTTCCGACCACGGGACTCTTCAGATATCCGCGGACGGTCACTACAGCTATCAAGCAATCGGAGCCAATAATGTCGGAAACAGCATGCAAGCGCCAACTGAAATCTTCACGTACACGGTCTCAGACGGACAAGGTCTGTCGAGCTCGGCGGCCCTCAGTGTCTCTCTTCAAGGTGTCGCTCCAAATGCCGCAGCAACCTTTGGCTTCGCCTTTGTCGATGCTCGCGTCACCTTGGCTGGCGAGTCACTTGTCCTGACGGACCCGGAGGGAGTGCACCACGACATCAGCGGTATTGGAACGCTCCATTTCACTGATGGTACGATCCAAGAGAACGACGGGCACTCACTCGTGGATGATGTCTGGTACCTGTCGAACAACTTGGATGTGTGGAAGGCCCACGTTGATGCCGACACACATTACGAGACCTTTGGCTGGCGCGAGGGACGTGACCCAAACGCCTACTTCCATACTCGTGAGTATTTGGCTGAGAATCCCGACGTGGCTGCAGCTGGCGTTAATCCCCTAGAGCATTACTTGAACTACGGCGAACGTGAAGGCCGTAGTCCGGGTTCGGATTTCGCACCTGAGACGTACCTGTCTTTGAATCCCGACGTCAAAGCGGCAGGCGCCAATGCACTGGAGCATTACCTTCAGCATGGCCAGAGGGAAGGTCGTAGCGTGTACGAAGGCGAAAGTTCTCCGACTCTTGTGGGAGACTTTGATGTTGAGTTCTACCTTGGACACAATCCTGATGTCGCTGCCGCTGCACGGTCAGCGATGGGGGTTCAGCCGGGGGACTACGCCTTCAAGCACTACCTTGACTACGGCGCCAGGGAAGGGCGGGCACCCAATGAGCTCTTCGATCCGGCTGCCTACCTGGCCGCTAACCCCGACGTCGCCGCGAATGGCGCCAATCCTTTGATCCACTACCAGGAGTATGGATGGCACGAGGGCCGTAATCCGGGACCGGGCTTTAACACAAACGCCTACCTCGAAGCCAACCCGGATGTCGCCGCCGCTGGCTGGGATCCCCTGCAACACTTCCTCGAGTTTGGCATGAAGGAAGGTCGCCTACCGGTCTAAGATCACGCAAGCGTGGAGCCCGCGATGATCGTCGCGGGCTCCATTGGAAATGCTTTGGCCTGACCAAACGAAACTGACGTTAAGTAATATCACGAGAACGCCGCTTAAAAACGAGGTCTCGTCAACGCGAATGCGCTGCCCAGCGAATTTCGCTTCACTGGGTCGAAGAGTCGAACAGTAGCATCTCGAGGTACTGCCCTCATGGTCCCCGCTAACGATTTTAGCTCTGTGTCGGATGTGATCCAGATCCGGCGAACCCTTCAGAAAAGCGTAGAACAGCTTATGGACGCGCAGGACTACATCGCGGGACAGGTCGTAGCCTTACAGGCTATTGAACGTCAGGTGAGAGCTCTGGCGTTTCGGGAGGGTGGTCGCATTCTCGAAGCAGAAAGGCAGACAGACGATCTCGACCGTTTAAGTGATATGCAGACTGCAACCAACGCTAATTTCCGGCAGATGCAGGACTCCTATGCGGGATTGCGCGCGAAGATCCTCACTCTGCTGGGGCAGCACGAGCAATTATACAATTCAACATTCTGCCAGGTCACGTCTGATTCGGATCCAACGAGCTTCGCCAATCCAGAATGAAGATCGGCACGGCAATCCCAGTCTGCCGCCGCGATAGGGATTGCCGAATTGGAAGAGCGCAGATGTCTTGCTCATGCGATGCCCCATTCCTTCGAGCACACTCCGCATCACACCGATGCTGTCGGTTGGGGGCTGACTTCATTCACGACAGGCGGGCGGCGACGGCCGTCGAGGTAGCGCTGATAACGCCGTGCTTCCTCGCGATGATCCTTGCCTGGATTGAGGTAGGTCTGTGCCTGCTGATGCTAAGTACCTTGGACAACGCGGCACGGGATGCGAGTCGGCTGCTACGGATCGGATCGGTGAATGAGGCGGCCTTCAAGGCCGCGATCTGCGCGAAAGCTTCACCCTTCATTCCTTGCGACAAGATCGTCTATTATGTTCAGTCAGGTGCGAGCTTTGCTAGCCTCACGCCCGCAACATCGACCAGCACCGGGGTATTGAGCAAGACCGGCTTCAATCCCGGTAGTTCCGGATCTGACGTTGTACTTCAGATCGGCTATAGCAAGCCGCCCCTGTCAGGCATCTTGAAGGGCACGGGCTTCGACGCGAACGTCTTGCTGTTGACGACCTTATCGTTTCAGAACGAGCCCTACTGATGCGCGGCCTAGCAAGGCGATACTGGTCTGAAGAAGCCGGCGTCGGCGCCGTTGAGTTTGCATTGATCACTCCGTTCATCCTGATCGCGATGCTCGGCAGCTTCCAGGTCTTCGCGCTGGCGCGCGCGCGGATGCTCGCCGTTGCTGCCACGCGCAACCTCGCGGATCTTGTTTCGCAGCAGGCAAGCGTCACGACTTCGGAAGTCGCGGATTATTGCAAGGGTGCTAAGCTCTCCTTGCTGCCGCTCGATACTACAGGCTTTGCTGCATCGGTTGCTAGCGTGAGTTACGTCAACAGCGCACGGAAGGTCGACTGGACTAACACGAGTTGCGGCGCTGTCTCGGCGATCGTCAATGCCGCGAGCGATGCCGCGCCTGTCACGACCACTTCCGGAGACAGCGCGATCGTTGTCAAGGCGAGCTTCCGTTACGCATCACCTCTGACCTTTCCGCTCGCCTTGAACGTGACTTTCTCGATTTCTGCCCTGGCGCGTCCGCGCTCCGGAACAGCGGTTACATACGGCAGCTGAGAGCATGCGGATGCCAGCAGCCTCCTGCCCATGCGATATGCTTTGCAATTTTTTGAGTGATTGCAGGGGTACTTTTGCTGTTTGGTTCGGAGTGATGCTCATTCCCGTGCTGCTCATTGCGGGAGGTGGTCTCGACATGATGCGGGCGGTTCAACTCCGCTCGGAGCTACAAACGGCGGCCGACAGCGCGGCATTGGCCGGCGCTTCCGTCTATATATCGGCCACGGCAAGTTCGACGGCTCAGGCGACCGCGACCCGTTTCATGGCCAACGCCATCGCACGGATGCCCTATGCATCGAATGTGACCTTCACTGTAACGCCGAGTGTAACGAGCGCGGCCGTCTACAGCGTGGCCTTGACGGCTCAGGCGCGAGTCCCGAACTCAATCCTATCGATGGTGACGAGCGAGACTGCCGTTACGGTTATATCGGAGGCACGAAGCGCGGGCTACAAGCTGTCATTTTCATTGTCGAGCTTCGCCAGCAATTCCGCTGATGCGAACAGTATTTACTGGTACGTCGTGCCGGCCAACAATGGAATTCCCGGCAATAGTGATTTGAATCTACTATTTTCTAACACGTCAAGTAGCATTTCTAAAGATATCTCGGCTATTATCGGAACGGGCCAGAAAATCGGGTTCGCATTGCAGAACGTTACGGGTGGGATCTCGAGCTATGGCCGCAATGGCTATGGCGCCACTCCGGGAAGCAGCCACATCTTCTACTCGCATCTTGTTCCCCCGTCCTCCGCCGCCTATACGCTGCAGCTGTTCAACTGCAGTCTGCAAACAACAACGCAGGGCGGGCTGCTCAGTAACGGCTTCTGCTCGCTGGGCGCTCCAAGCAATGCAACAGTCAACTGCAATCAGACGCCAGGCAGGAAAATCACCTACAAATGGAATGATATGGGCGGGGCGGTCGACGACAAGGACTACAACGATGCAGTTTTTAACGTGACCTGTCCCAGTTCTCTATCGGGAGCAGACGCTTCGAATAGCGTGGTATTGACACGGTGAAATTGACGGGTCAGCGAAGCGCCGCTAGGCCTACTCAGCGGTTCCACCGAGCCTATTGCAAATGCCCTTCGTTTATCTCACCATGACCATACCACCTGCATGTCTCCTTACTTGTGGCTGTCGTGCAGGTCAGCGGGTGAGATCGCAGCCACGAGCAGGCGGCCGTCCGTATCTGTCAACGCATGGCGTTTGCGCCCGACGACCCGCCGGGCCGGATCGTAACCGCGCTTGCCGGCCACTCCCACGCCACCCGAGCGGGCGGCTTGCGCATCGACGGTACAGCCGGTCGGGCAGGCCTCGCGTCCGGCCCGCTCACGGTCGGCCAGCGTGAGGGCATGGGCGAGACGTTCGAACACGCCTGTATGCGAGAGGCGGAAGAACCAGCGATGTACCGTGCCCCACGGCGGGAAGTCCAGTGGCAGATGCCGCCACGCGCATCCTGTCCGCAACACGTACAGGATGCCGTCGAAGACCGCGCGCAGTGGCCGACGCCATGGGCGGCCTATGCTGGACGGCGCAGGCAGAAGCGGCGCAAGCACCGCCCACTCGGCATCGCTGAGGCTGGTTGCGTAGGGCAGGCTCGCGCGCGCAAGCTCGGCACGGGCGGCGGGCGGCGGGCGTCCACTTCGGGGTTCCTGGGTAAGCGTCAGACACTCTCCCAACGCCCGCGATGCCCGCCGCTCACCCAACAGCTAAGCTGTTCAGCCTGTCACGGAACGGGGTCTCACAGCTTGCTCCATTGATGGAGGAGATCACTGACGACAAGGGCCTGCCGCACATACGGTTCCCCCTCCGCTGAACTGTGCCAGATTGCACATCCACGCCGCGTATCCAGGCGCATCATAAGGGTGGCTGCCGTCTTGCCCCCCTTCGGCGACCACAACTAGCGGCGCAGTGGCTCTCAGCCCTGCGCCGTTGGCATGTTCAGCCGCTCAAATCCTTGAGCGCTTCGGCAAATGATCTAAGCTGCAACCTGAAGCAATCCAGCATCATGCTGATCTGCCTCGTGGTGATGTACGCTGGCGGCCAAAAGGAGACGCTGCTTGCGCATCGTTTTCAGCAGCTTCTCGATGGTAGCCAGATCGGCGTGCGCTTCGATCGAATTCAGATCGTCGGCTTCGAGGAAAGCGATATGGATCATCGTATCAACCCTGCGCACTTCGGCTTTGGCGATGATCCTCTCCAGAGCATTAAGGCCATCCTCAACCGTTGCAGCCATCCGATCTTCCCCCTTTCTGCGGAAGGTAGGGACCTAGAATAATCTTGTCGCCGTCATTTGACGGGGATGTAGAATGCAATCTGACGGGTAAGATCCGCAGAATTCAGAGCTGCCCAGTCCGCCGCAGCATTACCAATCTATTTGCTGCAACGTGCCCTTCGGGTTTTGCCAGTGTGTGGCTACGCTCAAGCGCATCAAGCTGGCGCAGCTGTAGATGCAGCATGCCCCGAAGGCGTGTCACGCGAGCGTGCAATTCGGTAGCCTCATGAAGAAGCGGCCCGAGCGCCTTTGCAGCCTGTGGCACGCCTGAGGTTGTCATTGTGCAATAAAAGCCAGCGTATGGTTAACGCCGAGTAAACCTACTTTGGTGGCGGTACGTCCACCTTGATCCGCATGTCAGTTCATGCGCGCTCGGCGCTGATCGCTTTCAAGCTTTGAGAGACGACGTCCAAGCTCCAGCAGCAGCATGTTCGTCATATTCTGAAGAAGAGGCTCATGCAGTTTGTTGACGACGTGTTGGACTGCAAGGCAATGCTCTGCCGCCTGCTCCAGGGGGTGCTCTGAGCTAAGAGACATTCTTGCCGAATACGCCGCTTCATCAGCACGGTTTTGGGTAATGTCGATTAGAAAGCCCGTGCCACGCCGAGGCCGGCCGCTTTCGTCGAGTTTGATGAGGCCACGAGCGAGGACCCACCGCATGGCCCCATCCGCCGAAAAGACGCGGTACTCCTGCACGTAGGAGCGCCCAGCTTTTGCGCTCTCGGCTATGACCTCGCAGGTCTTAGCTCGATCCTCCGGATGGATGCCTTCCACGAACAGGCTCAGGGGAACGCCGGCCTGCGCCAGCGTAGGATCGACGTTGAAAAGAAGGGCAACCACGGCATCTGCGTACAAACGGTCGTTGGTGATGTCCCAGTCCCAGCGACCGACCACGTCCGATGCATCGATGGCTTCCTGCAAAACAATTTGCGAAGCCTCGAAAGCGCATATATCCCGTCGCACGATCAGGCCTCCCTATGCGCGCGCACCTCAGTTTTGGTTTAAACCGAGGCTGCAACGCAGAATGTTAACAAACGACACGGTCGGCAAGCCTTGTACTAGTAAAACTTGACTATCGTCCGGAACGGTCTGATAGCGTACGAATTCTGCACTGGATTTTGCATGCAATCGGGTGAGGGATATGGGCCGTAAGCTGGACGCCTTCGAGGAAGCGAGCTTCATGGCCGCAGATGCAGACCCGACCAACGAGGAACGAGCGACCTTAAGCTATTCCCAACACCTACAGCAGCGGATTGCCGATCATCTGGGTGTCCCGGTCACCCAGCTACGTGGTCCCAGCAATCTCCCGAATGCGGTGCAGGTTGCCAAAAACCTCGTTCAAGATGCCGATATGGCACTGAGCAGCGAATGCGTGGACCTGATTGAAGCCTACATGCGCATCATCGACCCAGTGCAGCGCCGTCGATGCCTGCAAGTGGTTCGTCAGGCAGCATATGGCTTGGCTGATGCGGGCCTGGCGACAGAGGCATAATGGCTTACGAGCAGGAGCTTGTGGACGCTCTATCGCAGCGGCATTCCGCTGGGGGCCATGCCAATACCCGCCCCACCTACGCTGACGCCATCCGTGCCGCTCTCAGATCCCTCATCTCTGAGGCTCTTGCGTAGCGAAGCGTCATTTTGCGTCGCTCTTCACGCTGAGCGAGTTCCTGGCCAACCTGCCATAATAGGGCGCGTGTCATAGCGAGCATCGCAGGAGTGCCTATCTCGGCGATCGCTTCATGAGCTTTGAGACAGGCGTCTGCCATGGCTTCGAAACGTTCGTCATCTTCCATCGAAGTTTGAGCCCCCATGCGATACAAAGACAAGTAATGCGTGAGAGTTGGGTCAGACAACCGTATGTCAATATGACAAACTTTCAGATTGGAAGAATATCATGAACACAAAGCTAAACTTGAGCATCAAATTGGGATCAAGCTTTCGTCTTCGGGACTTAATTGGGCACAATCGATAATCATCCTATATGCGGCGCACAATTGAGGTGAGAGATGTCTAAAATTGTTGATACTGAAGCCTGCTCAACGCGTGCGGCATCCTTACTAAGCAGAATTGCCGCAGCGCTTGATTGCTCGGTCGAGGCATTCTCAGACCCACGCAGCCCGCGCTTGCCTGTTTCGGATGCGCCTGCCTCGGAGCTAATAGGGCGTGGGACCTATACGAGGCGGCACGAAACCCTAAATCTTGATTGTAGGGAAAACGGTCTTTTCCCGACAGGCCTAGCTGCGTGCGGTAGAGTCCGGGAAGGGTGGGTAGCGGCCCTTGGCCTTCCGGCTCGAAGCGGACGTTCTGCCTCCGCCCCAATGCAGGTGCTCATCAGCTTGCTCACGCCAGCCGAAGGGCATTCCTCATCGGCAGAAAAGCCCGCACGATGCCAGCTTCATCGGTGATCTCGAACAACTGTCCGTTTATTACCTCACCAGCGCGAAGCTTCTCTGCGAGGATATCTCGTGCTGCAGCGAGCGCCTCACGGCAGGCAGCCTCAACGTCCGGCAGAAGGCTGCCCTCAAGATCCTCGATGAAGTCCGCGCCATCGCGGATGTTGAGGAAGAAGCGGGGCATAGGGCGCACCACGGGACATTCCGAAAATTTGCTGTATGTTAGCGTACACATCGCCGTAACGCCACTGAGTAGTTCCTGACCGATATGCGCAGAACTTCACCGGCATTCGATAAACAGTCGTAGATCGTCTTCCGCCAAGTAGCCGGAAAGCGGACCTTCCTAGGGTCGGCAAGGGGTGGGTAGCGGCCCTTGGCCTTCCGGCTCGAAGCGGACGTTATGCCTCCGACTCTTATCGGACATATAGCTCGGAAACTGAACGCTGGAGTTTTAATTATTTCATTTCGCTATGTTTCTGGGGATTGGAGAGCTTCCTGAGGGCCCGCCCTACTGCCAGCAGCAGCATGTCGCTCAGTTGATGGAGCAGGGAGTCAGGAACCTCGCGGAGCGCCCGGTTTGCTGCAAGGCAATGCTCTGCTGCCCGCTCCAAAGGGTGCATGCTCTGACACGCGAACTCCAGGCTCTCGCCTTCGTCCGAAAGACGCGATCGGGTGATGTCGATGAGAACTCCCTGCCCATGCCGAGGGCGACCCGCATGATCCAGCGCAATGCGCCCGTGATCGAGGACCCAACGGACAACACCATCGGCGGAGCAGACACGGTACTCAAATGTGCAGGTGAGGCCCGTCTCCGTGCTCCGTTTGATCTCCTGAACGAACCGTTCGCGATCGTCGCGATGTACGCCGGCTAGAAACGTACCGAGCGATACACCCCTAGCGGCCGCCTCAGTATCGATATTGAATACAAGAGCTACGAGGGGGTCTGCGTAGATCAGATCGTTCGGGACATCATATTCCCATCGTCCGATCACGTCAGAGGCATTGATGGCCTCTTGCAGCCTGAGCGGGGAGACATTCGGCCCCGACGCGTGAAACTGCCCCACTGAAGCCCCCAGCAGCCGTAGTTATCGCCTCCAGATTTACCTACGGGCTGAGCTTTAACAATTACTAGCTGTGCAGAATTTTCGATGTTTACTTCTCTGTCTGATATCGTACAAACAGATACTGCATTGCAACAGGAGCGCACGATGGGCCGGAAGCTTGGCTTGCTGGAGATCGATGCGTTCCTGAAAGAGGGCGAGAGCGTGCCCGCAAGCGATGCCCGGCATCAATCTCAGCATAGCCATAGGCTGCAGGTTCGGATCGCGGAGGTGCTCGGCCTTCCTGTCGACCAGCTACGTAGTTTGCGAGATCTGGGAATTAACGCGCTGGACGCCGAGGATCTGACCCAGTCCGCAGAGAGCGCAATGAACCATGACTGCATAGATCTGATCGAGGCGTACACCCGCATCTCAGATCCCGATGAGCGCCAACGTCTCCTCAAGATTGTCCGCGACGCGGGTGAGCCGGACAGTAATCACACCTAATGTTTGGGAGCTCCCGCTACCTACACGAACCGGTAGTAGGCCGTCGTCCACCCGGTCGCCTGTAAGCGGACCTACCAAGTGTCTGCAGGGGGTCGACAGCAACCTGAGCGATGTGTCGGATATCCGGTCGTTTTCCTTGCATTTTACGCTTTCCACTACCGACCCGTAACGGTCCTTACCTCAACCCGCGAACGCCGTACGCTTGTCCCCTGGGTCCACTAAGGCATGCCCATTCGGACAGGATTTTCTGCCTGATAACGGATCGCAGAACGATCAGGCGGTTTCCGCTATCGACCCTTTTCGGAAGTTCAGGATGTCCGCTTCGGAGCAGTCAATCTTTTGCCAACCCTGTGCCGAGTGACTGTCTTGACGAGTGCGCAGAATGGCGCCGCCTTGGGTGGGCGGGCCATTGCTTCCATAGCTTTTGGGAGCACGTCCGAGTTGTAGCCCGTTAAGCTGGCCAGAAGCGGCCTGCGACGCCTACCTGGCATCCTTATCTGCGGCGTCACGAACGATCTTGAGGAGACGTTGGCGCTCATCGGGATCTGAGATCCGGGTGTACGCCTTGATGAGGTCCAAGCAGTCGCGGCTCATTGCGATCTCTGCCGCCTGATCTTCGTCGCAGGCTTCTTGGGCATTGCCGTTGCGATCTCCGGAGAGATCGAACGCAGAAACCGGGAGTCCAAGTGCCTCTGCAATCTGGGTCTGAATGTTGAGGGACGACGAGGAAACGCTGCGCTCCTTACCTGGGATGCTCGCATCCCCTTCGGTAAATGGGTCGCCCTCCAGCGGGTTCAGTTTACGACCCATGTCGCCCTCCCGGGCACACTACACCCGTACTGTACGGTTTCGTACAAAAGACAAATTAGTAAATTCGCACTGGTATGGGATTTGTTAGTTCGTCCAGGCATTGTATCCTGAAGTGAGCAGTCTTCGAGGTGCTGGAGGTGCGGGTGGGCCAATTTCGAGCAGGCGAAGCTCAAATCTCGCAGGTGATGCTGCAACAAGCTCTCGACTCCTCAGACCTCATTGGCAAGTGGGACTACGACGTTCCGAACGATCGGGTCTACGCGGATGCCCTTGTCGCCCTTGTGTTCAACATCGACCCCGCAGCGACGGCTGCGGGTGCATCGCTCGACGCATTCACCGCTGGGGTTCATCCCGACGATCGCGAGCGGTTCATGCATGAGATCAAACGTAGCACAGAGACGGGCCTTCCGTGCACGTTCGAATACCGCGTTTGCTCGGCAGACGGCGTCGTCCGCTGGGTTCTCGATCGAGGACGGATCACGTTGGATGAGGCAGGGCGCCCTCTACGTGGAAGCGGCGTGCTGATCGACATCACTCAGTCACGCCTCATCGAGAACGAAGACGGTTTGCAGCAGACGTGCCAGGAGCCGCACCCCCTTGAGCGGGCCGCCGAGCACTACCTTGCGGCTCGACAGGTTATCCACGAGCTTCCCGAGCCTCTTCTCCACCGGCTGAGCGATATGCTGCTGCTGGAGGTGGGACGCGCGCTTGCAAAGCTCACGGACGCGCGTCGTCGTGGGGCAATGAATTAAGCTTAGAGGAGAGGCGAAGTTCCTGCGCTGTAAGGTGCTTGCAAGGGGGCAGCGGTGGAACGTCCGCTTCGGGGCGACATGCCAGGGTCCTGTTGCCACCCTCAGGAGACACGAGCAACGCTGGTCGGTGCAGACACCCACTCACCACCATATCTAGTGCGTGGCGAAAGCGATCGTTTTCCCGACTTTCATGCAGGCCTCGGTTCGAACGCTCTCAAACCGCTCCGTTTCTGTCAGGAAAATATGACCGGATTTCTATTGCGGATTAAACGCGTCTAAATCACTATCCCGACATGCTCGTCGGATATGCCCGCGTTTCCACCCTTGACCAGAACCTCGACCTGCAGCGCGACGCGCTGACC
>NZ_JBKEZQ010000050.1:0-11548 GCF_053345175.1 Methylobacterium sp. M6A4_1b | reverse complement strand
GCCGTCTACGAGACGGAGGAGATGGACCTCTCGGCGCTGCCCTACATCGTGATCGTGGTCGACGAGATGGCCGACCTGATGATGGTGGCGGGCAAGGACATCGAGGGCGCGATCCAGCGCCTGGCCCAGATGGCGCGCGCGGCCGGCATCCACCTGATCATGGCGACCCAGCGTCCCTCGGTCGACGTGATCACGGGTACGATCAAGGCCAACTTCCCGACCCGGATCTCCTTCCAGGTCACATCGAAGATCGACAGCCGCACGATTCTCGGCGAGATGGGCGCCGAGCAGCTGCTGGGCCAGGGCGACATGCTGTTCATGGCCGGCGGCGGGCGCACGACGCGCGTGCACGGGCCGTTCTGCTCGGACTCGGAAGTCGAGAGCGTGGTCGCCCACCTCAAGCGCCAGGGCCGGCCCTCCTATCTCGAGGCCGTCACGGCCGAGGAGGACGGCGCGTCGGGCGCCAAGGGCGGCGCCGACGAGATCGAGATGGACGGCGCGGTCTTCGACCAGGGCAGCTTCGGCGAGGCCGGCGGCGATCTCTACGACCAGGCGGTGCAGGTGGTGCTGCGGGACAAGAAGGCCTCGACGAGCTACATCCAGCGGCGCCTGCAGATCGGCTACAACCGCGCCGCCTCCCTGATGGAGAAAATGGAGGTCGAGGGCATCGTCGGTCCGGCCAACCATGCCGGCAAGCGCGAGATCCTGGTCGAGCCGGATTCCCATCACGGCTGAGGCCTGCGACCGCGGCGGGAGCCCGCTCTACGGAACGGTGCCGAACCGATAGGTGGTCGTCGTCCGGAAGGGCGCGTCCGGCCGCAGGACGGTGCCGGGAAAGGCCGGGTGGTTCGGGGCGTCCGGGAAGCCCTGCGCCTCGAAGCAGACCGCGTCGCCGGCCCGGTACAGCCCGCCGCCCGAGCCCGTCACCGTCCCGTCGAGCATGTTGGCGGTGTAGAGCTGCAGCCCCGGCTGGGTCGTCGCCACGGTGAGGCAGCGTCCGCTCTCCGGGTCGACGGCGCGGGCGACCTCCCGCAGGGTTCCGTCGCCCCCGAGCACGTAGGTGTGGTCGTAACCGTGGGCGAGGGCGAGCTGCGGATGCGCGGTCCGGATGCGCGCGCCGAGGGCCATCGGCGCCCTGAAGTCGAAGGGCGTGCCGGCCACGGGCAGGACCGCGCCCGTGGGGATCTGCTCGGCGTCGGTTTCCAGGACGGCGTCCGCCGCGATGGTGACGACGTGCCCGAGGGCGGAGCCCGTGCCCTCGCCGGCGAGGTTGAAGTAGCTGTGGTTGGTCAGGTTGAGGATCGTCGGCCGGTCGGTCACGGCGGCGTAGGCGATGGCGAGGGTCCCGTCCGCCTCCAGCCGATAGGTCACGGTGACGTCGAGGTTGCCGGGAAAACCCTGCTCGCCGTCGGGAGAGCGGTAGGCCAGGGTCAGGCGCGCCGCGTCGGCGGCCTCGACCCGCCAGATCCGCCGGTCGAAGCCCTCCGGCCCGCCGTGCATGGTGTTGCGGCCCTCGTTGCGGGGCAGTTGGTGGACCTGGCCGTCGAGGCTGAAGCGGCCGCCGGCGATCCGGTTGGCGTAGCGTCCGATGAGCGCTCCGAAATGCGCGTCGCTCGCGGCGTAGCCGGCGAGGTCGGCGGCACCGAGGACCACGTTGGCGCTTCGGCCCGTCCGGTCCGGCACCTCGATCCGGCTGATGAGGCCGCCGTAATCGAGGATCTGCACCGTCACGCCGCCCCGCGCGAGGGTGTGGCGCGTCACGGCCGCGCCGCCCGCGGTGGTTCCGAAAGGCTCTGTCCGCATCGAGGTCCTGGAATCCCGCTCCGCCCGGCTCAACGCCGCGGGGCGCGGATCGGTCCCGTCAGGCCGGCACGGCCGCGTCCTCGGCATCGCCGGAGAGCTGCATCCGGTGAAGCCGGGCATAGGCGTCGCCCGCCGCCACGAGGGTCTCGTGGCGCCCGGTCTCGAGGATGCGCCCGCTCTCCATGACGACGATGCAGTCGGCGTCGCGCACGGTGGAGAGGCGGTGCGCGATGACCAGGGTGGTACGGCCCTGCATCAGGCGCAGGAGCGCGCCCTGGACGAGGCGTTCGGACTCGGAATCGAGGGCGCTCGTCGCCTCGTCGAGGAGGAGGATCGGAGCGTCCTTGAGGAAGGCGCGGGCCAGGGAGATGCGCTGCCGCTCGCCCCCCGAGAGCCGCCCGCCCGAGGGGCCGACGGGGAAGTCGTAGCCCTCCGGCAGCCGGCTGATGAAGCCGTGTGCCGCCGCCGCCTCGGCCGCCGCCTCGATCTCGGCGCGGGTCGCCCCCGGCCGGCCGAAGCCGATATTGGCCGCGATGGTGTCGTCGAACAGGACCACGTCCTGGGAGACCACCGCCACCGCCGCGCGCAGGGAGGCGAGGGAGACGGTGCGGATGTCCTGCCCGTCGATGAGCACGGCTCCCTCGGTCACGTCGTAGAGGCGCGGCACGAGGTTGAGGAGGGATGACTTGCCCGAGCCCGAGCGGCCCACCAGGGCCACCGTCGCGCCGGCCGGGACGGTGAGGTCGATGCCCTCCAGGGCGGGCGCGTCGGCGCGGTAGCGGAAGCGGACGCCGGTGAAGCGGATCTCGCCCCCCGCCACCTGGAGCGGGCGCGCGTCCGGCGCGTCGCGGATCTGCGGCGCCTCGTCCATCAGGGCGAAGTAGCGCTGGAGCGCGGCGCCGGCCTCCTGCAGGATCGCGTTGAGCGTGCCCAGCGTGCGGATCGGCTGGGAGGCCAGGAGCAGCGCGGTGACGTAGCCTGTGAAGTCGCCCACCGTGCGGTCGCCCGAGGTGACGCGCTGGCCGACCAGGGCCAGCACCGCGGCGACCGCGAAGCCGCCGCCGATCTCGAGGAGCGGGTCGAGGCGCCCGCGGGCATTGGCGGCCTTCATCTTGAGCCGGCGCACCTCGTCGAAGGCGCCCTGGGCGCGACCCTTGAGGTAGCCTTCCAGCGCGTAGGTCTTGGCGATGCGCGCGCCCTGCAGGCTCTCGGTGATCAGGCTGGCGGTCAGGCCCATGCGCTCCTGCGTCGCCGTCGAGACCCGGCGCAGCTTCCGGCCGACCCGGCCGATCGGGCCGGCGACGAAGGGCACCACCACCCCGGCCACCAGGGTGAGGATCGGATCCATCCAGACCAGGGCCGCCACCAGGGCGATCAGCATGGCGATGTCGCGCAGGAGGACGGTGGAGATGCGGGTCAGGGCCTCCTTGATGAAGGCGAAATCCGTGGTGAAGCGCTGTGTGAAGGCGGCCGGGCTCTCGCGCCCGAGTTGGGCGAGGTCGGATTCGATGAGGTGCCCGTAGAGGGCGGCCTGCATGTCGGCCTCCACGCGGGTGACCACGCGGTTGGTCAGGACGTTCTGGCCGAACAGCGCGAAGCCGCGGATCGACGTGATGGCGATGACGATCACCGGGCCGTAGGCGAGGGCGGCCATGTCCTTGCGGTCGAAGGCGTCGAAGGCGAGCTTGATCAGGGTCGGGTACAGTCCCGTCGCCGCCCCCACGAGGGCGATCAGAACCAGCACCACCGCGAGGGTGGCCCGGTGCGGCCGCATCCATTCCCGCCAGACCCGGCCGAGGAGGGGGAGGATGTCGCTCTTGGGAAGCGCCCGTCGCGCCATCTGGTCCGCTCTTTCCGTGTCCGTGCCCGCCCGACGGCGCCCGGGCCGTGACTGTCGGGGGTGTTTGCGTCCGCATCCCGGAGAGATCAAGCGAAAGACAAGGAGACCCGCGGGCCGTCCGGACTTGGAAATGTGATAATGTTACAGTAGAGCCGGCGGGTTCACCGAAAGGATCGTCCCCGATGCCGCTCCGGCTCCCGCGCCTGCCCGCCGCCCTCGCGCTCGTCCTCTGGCTCCTCGTCGGACCGGCCGCGGCCGCCGAGGCCAAGCTCCGGGCGGTGGCGAGCTTCTCGATCCTGGCCGATTTCGTCGCTCAGGTCGGCGGCGACCGGGTCGCGGTGACGTCCCTGGTCCAGCCCAACGCCGACGCCCACGGCTATGCGCCGGCGCCGAGCGACGCCCGCACCCTGGCCGATGCCCGCCTCGTGGTGGTGAACGGCCTCGGGCTGGAGGGTTGGATCGACCGGCTGATCAAGGCCTCGGGCACGAAGGCACCGGTCGTCGTCGCTTCCGCCGGGGTCAAGCCGATCGAGGCCGAGGACGATGGTCACGGCCATGGCGGGTCCGGCCACGCGCATGGGCACCACGACGATCCCCATGCCTGGCAGAGCATCGCCAATGCGCGGATCTACGTCGGCAACATCCGCGATGCCCTGGTGCGGATCGACCCCGACAACGCCGCGACCTATGCGGACAACGCCAGGGCCTACCTCGCGACCCTCGACGCCCTCGACGCCGAGGTGCGCATGGCGGTCGGCGCGATCCCGAAGGCCCAGCGCCGGATCATCACCACCCACGACGCCTTCGGCTACTTCACCGCCGCCTACGGGCTCGCCTTCATCGCGCCGCAGGGGGTGTCGACGGACAGCGAGGCGAGTCCGCGCGACGTCGCCCGGATCATCCGGCAGATCCGCCAGGAGAAGATCCCGGCCGTGTTCCTGGAGAACATCAGCGACCCGCGCCTGATGCAGCAGATCGCCCGCGAGAGCGGCGCGGCCATCGGCGGCAAGGTCTTCTCCGACGCCCTGTCGGGGCCCGACGGACCGGCGCCGACCTACGTGGCGATGATGCGCAACAACCTCGCGGCCTTCACGGCGGCGCTGGGCAGGCGCTGAGGCGGACGCCGCGGCAGCCGGTCATCGGCGGCAAGCGCTGAAGGCCCGCGCCTCAGCCCCCGGTCATGGGGGGAAAGAACGCGATCTCGGAGGCGCCGGCGATCGGCGCGTCCGGCTTGGCATGGACCCGGTCGAGCGCCGCGCGGACGATGCCGCTGGTCTCGAAGGCGTAGGCGTATTCCTCGCCCCGGCCACGCAGCCAATCGACGAGGTCCGAGACCGTGACGATCCCGGCGGGAAGGTCGACGGTCTCCTCGGCCTTGCCGACGCGCTCGCGCACCCAGGCGAAATAGACGAGCTTCATCGCGATGTGTTCCTCAGCGCGGGTCGTCGATGACGTGCTTGATGCCGGAGCGCAGGTAGTCCCAGCCGGTATAGAGCGTCAGCGCCGCGGCGATCCAGAGGAGGACGGTCCCGGCCTGGATCGTGCCCGGCAGGATCGATTCCCCGGCCGGCCCGGCCACCAGGAAGCCGATGGCGATCAGCTGCGCGGTGGTCTTCCACTTGGCGACCTTGCTCACCGGCACGCCGACCTTGAGCTCGGCGAGATACTCGCGCAGGCCCGAGACCAGGATCTCCCGGCACAGGATCACGATCGCGGCCCAGAGGGTCCAGCCGACGATGGTGTGGTCGGCGGCCAGCATCAGGAGGCAGGCGGCCACCAGCAGCTTGTCGGCGATGGGGTCGAGCATCCGCCCGAGGGCGGAACTCTGGTCGTAGGTCCGCGCCACGTAGCCGTCGAGGTAGTCGGTGATCGCCGCCAGGACGTAGACCGCCAGGGCGCCGAAGCGCGCGCCCGGCTCGTCGGGCCAGTACAGCAGCGCGACGACCACGGGCACCGCCACGAGCCGCCCGTAGGTGAGGCAGTTCGCGAGCGTCCAGGCTGGCGACCGACGGCGGGTGAGGACGGAATTCATCGCAGGCGTGAAACCATGTGCGGCGGTGGGGGTCAACCGCGCGGGTACGCCGAAGTCCTCACGCATGGGTGTGGAAGAAGTCGTACACGGCCCGGGCCGTGGCGGCGTTGACCCCCGGAGTCTTCGCCAGGTCCTCGAATGCCGCCCGCTGGATCGCCTTCACGGTGCCGAAGTGGTGGAGCAGCGCGCGCTTGCGGCTCGGGCCGATCCCGGCGATCTCGTCGAGCGGATTGCGCACCATCTCGCGCTTGCGCTTGGCCCGGTGGCTGCCGATGGCGAAGCGGTGCGCCTCGTCGCGCAGGCGCTGCACGAAGTAGAGGGTCGGGTCGCGCGGCTGCAGCTTGAAGGGGGGGCGGCCGGGCACGAAGAAGGTCTCGCGCCCGGCGTCGCGGTCGCGGCCCTTGGCGATGCCCACCAGGGCGACGTCGGTGACGCCGATCTCCTCGAGGGCGGTCCGGGCGGCGTCGAGCTGCCCCTTGCCGCCGTCGACGAGCACGAGGTCGGGCCAGGCCGGCAGGGTGTCGCTCTCGGGCGGCGCCTCCGGCACCGGCGCCCGCGCGCCGCCCTCGCTCGCCGCGATCGCGGCCTCCCGTGCGGTGCGGGGATTCTCCTTCACGAGGCGCTTGAAGCGGCGCTGCAGCACCTCGCGCATCATCCCGTAATCGTCGCCCGGGGTCAGCTCCTCCGACTTGATGTTGAACGTGCGGTAATGCTGCTTGGCGAAGCCCGTCGGCCCGGCGACGATCATGCCGCCGACCGCGTTCGTGCCCATGATGTGCGAGTTGTCGTAGACCTCGATCCGCCGCGGCGCCCCGGTGAGCCCGAACGACTGGCCGAGGGCGGCCAGGAGCTTGCCCTGCGAGGCGGTGTCGGCGAGGCGCCGGCCGAGAGCCTCCTTGGCGTTGCGCTGCGCGTATTCGACGAGGTTCTTGCGCTCGCCGCGCTGCGGCTGGTGGATCTCGACCCGGTAGTCGGTGCGGCTCGACAGGGCGGCGGCCAGGAGTTCCGCGTCCTCGATGGCGTGCGAGACCAGGACGCTGCGCGGCGCGGGCTTGTCGTCGTAGAACTGCCCGATGAACGAGGCCAGGACCTCGTCCGGCGTCATGGTGCGATCGGCCTTGGGGAAGTAGGCGCGGTTGCCCCAGTTCTGGAAGTTGCGGAAGAAGAACACCTCGATGCAGAACTGGCCCGCCTGCTCGTCGAGGGCGAAGACGTCGGCCTCCTCGACGCCCTGCGTGTTGACGCCCTGCGTGCCCTGGATCGCCGACAGGGCCGCGATGCGGTCGCGGAACCGAGCCGCGCGCTCGAACTCCATCTTCTCCGAGGCGTCCTGCATCTCCTCGCGCATGCGGTCCTTCACCGCGTTCGACTTGCCCGCGAGAAAGCTCTTGGCGTTCTCGGCGAGCGCCCGGTAGTCGGCGAGGTCGATCTCGCCGGTGCAGGGGCCGGAGCAGCGCTTGATCTGGTAGAGCAAGCAGGGCCGGGTGCGGTTCTCGTAGTAGCTGTCCGTGCAGGTGCGCAGCAGGAAGGCGCGCTGCAGGGCGTTGACCGTGCGGTTGACCGCCCAGACGCTGGCGAAGGGGCCGTAATAGCTGCCCTTCCGGCGCCGGGCGCCGCGATGCTTGATGATCTGCGGCGCTTCCGAATCCGCCGTGACGAGGATGTAGGGGAACGACTTGTCGTCCCGCATCAGCACGTTGAAGCGCGGCTTCAGCTGCTTGATGAGGTTGGCCTCGAGGAGCAGCGCCTCGGTCTCGGTGGCGGTGGTGACGAACTCCATCGCCGCAGTCTGCGAGATCATGCGGGCGATGCGGTTGGAATGCGCCTGGCCCCTCGCGTAGGAGCCGACCCGCGCCTTGAGGTTCTTGGCCTTGCCGACGTAGAGCACGTCCCCCTTGTCGTCGAACATCCGGTAGACGCCCGGCGAGGTCGGAAGGGTCGTCCAGAACCGCCGGATCACCTCGGTGCCGGCCTTGACCGCACCCTCCTCGAAATCGAAGTCGATCTCGGGGGCGTCGTCGGCCTGAGCGTGGTCCTGCCCGTCGGCGGAGGCGTCGTCCCGGAAGTCGTCCTCGCGGAAGCCGTCCTGGTCGTCGAAGCCGTCCGGCGGCAGATCTTTCGAGGCGTGGTCTTTCGCGGGCGCGCGGCTCATGCCGCTGACTTAAGCCTCGCGGAATGGCGAGGGAAGGGGCGCCGGATGGGATCGGCGCCCATCCGGTCAGTCGAACAGCGCGTCGATGTCGCCCTGGTCGACGTGCCCGATGTCGTCGGCGAGCTTCGGCCCGTTGAGGAGCGAGTTCTCGTCGTCGATGTCGATCTTGGCGGGGCCTGCGCCCAGCAGCTCGCTGAAGGTGTCGAGGCCGCCCCAGGCCTCGATCATCCGGTCGAGGTGTTCCTCGATGAACTTCAGCACGCCGACGATCTTGTTGATGCGCTGGCCGGTGAGGTCCTGGAAGTTGCAGGCCTCGAAGGCGACGACGACGCGGTCGAGGATCGCGTCGATGTTCTCGCGCCCGGCCATGGTGGTGGTCATGGCGCGCAGCATGCTCGCGTTGGTCTCGATCTCCTCGATCGCGCCGAGGATGGTGCTGGTGGCGCGTTCGGTCGAATCGACCACGGCGTCGAGTTCGCCGGCGACGCGGCGCATGCCCTTGCCCGTGTTCTCCGACCGGTAGAGCGTCGCGATCTCCTGCTTGGTGCGGGTGATCGCATCCTTCATGATGTCGAGTTCGGAGCGCATCGCGAAGGCTTCGTTCAGCTCGCGCCGGCAGGCCTCGATGGTCTCGACGGTGCTCGTCTGCGTCACCTTCCTGAGGTCCTGGATCGCCGCCAGGATCTCTTCGAGGCGCTTGGAATTCAGGTTCGCCGCCTCCGACGAGACGGCGCCCTCCGCCGCCGCGGCGGGGGCGGCGAGCCCGAGGCTGTCCTCGATGCGGTAACGTTTGAGAGTCATCGGTCGCGATCAGCCGGAAAGAGTGAAGCCGGATGACGATGCCGCGAACTGATTGCGATTTCTTGAACGCCGCAACGCTCCAGCAACCTTTACCGCCCGTTCACGCTGAATCCGATGAGCTGTTCGAAGCCGCGCCGGGCTGAACGATTCACCATGTTCCTTCACCGGGTCCTCGCCCCGGTCTCCGATCCTGTCGGCACGTCGCACCCGTGAGCGGGTCCGACCGGGCTTGGAGCGATGACGAGCATGCGGTTCGATTGGTGCGTGGCCATTGCCTGCCTGACGGCGGGATTGGCGGGGCAGGGGGCACAGGCGCAGCAGGGACCCGCGCGGTCCGGCGCCTATGGCGGGGGGTTCATCGAGTACATGCTCGGGGGCGGCCAGGATGCGCGCCCGGCCGCGACCGCTCCGGTCCGCTACGCCTCCCGCCTCGCCGACGAGCGGGCGCCGGCGCGCGATCCCGGTCTCTACGGCGTCGCCCAGGCTCCGCGCCAGCTCCATTCCGGTGATCGTGTTCCCGAAGAGCGCGTCGAACGCCGCGAAACGCTCCCGATCGCCGCGGCTTTCCTGCGGCCGCCGGTCCGCGTCGCCGCCCTCCCGTCGGCCCAGGGGCTGGAGCCGGCGGTCGAGGGGATCGCCCGCGCCGCCGACCCGCGCTACGCCCGTCAGGTCGTGTCCTTCGACGGCCCGCAACGGCCGGGGACCATCGTGGTCGATACGCCCGGAAAGTTTCTCTATCTCGTGCAGCCCGGACATCAGGCGATCCGCTACGGCATCGGCGTCGGCCGGCCGGGCTTCGCGTGGTCGGGCCTGAAGACCATCAGCCAGAAGCGGGAATGGCCGGATTGGACGCCGCCGGAGGAGATGATCCGCCGCCGCCCCGACCTGCCGCGCCACATGGCCGGCGGTCCCGGCAACCCGCTCGGGGCGCGGGCCCTCTATCTCGGCTCCTCGCTCTACCGCATCCACGGCACCAACGAGCCGCATACGATCGGCCAGAACGTCTCGTCCGGCTGCATCCGCATGATGAACGAGGACGTCATCGATCTCTACGAGCGCACGCCGGTGGGCACGCGCGTCGAAGTCCTCTGACGCCTCGAACCTGATCGGAAGGAAGCCGGCACCGCCACGTGGGTGCCGGCTCCCCGCCGTCGCGTATCAGACCCAGTCGTCGTCGCCGCCGCCGCCGAGATCGCCGCCGAAGTCGCCGCCGGAATCGTCGGCGAAGGACGCGTCCTGGAGACCGCCGCCGCCGCCGAGGGCCGAACCGAGGTCATCGTTGCCGCCCCCGAAGAGACCGCTATCCGTCGCGGCCGGGGTTCCGCCGAGACCGGCCGCCGCGGCGCTGCCGAGCTGCGAATGGCCGCCCGCGAAGGCGTTGGAGAGGGCGCTGCCGAGGAGCATGCCGCCGGCGGCACCCGCCGCCATGGGCAGGGCGGTGGCCATGAAGCCGCCGCCACGGGCCGGCGCCGCCTGCTGTCCGGCCCAGGGGCCGCCCTGCTGCGGACCGCCATAGCCCGGCTGCTGGCCGTAGCCTGGCTGCTGGCCGTAACCCGACTGCGGCTGGCCGTAGCCGGGCTGCCCGCCCTGGTTGCCCCAGGCGCCGCCCTGGCGCGGCGGCTCGGGCTGGCGGGCGGAGGAGCCGCCGCCGAAGATGCTGGACAGGAAACCGCCGCCGCCCTGGGGCTGCTGCTGGCCCGCCCGACGCAGCTGCTCGAGCTGCTCGTTCAGGCTCTTGATCGCCTCTTCCTGCACGTAGATCAGCTGCGCCATCGCGTAGGGGGCGTAGGGCTGTGCCCGGATCTTGTCGGCAATGAAGCGCTCGGCTTCCGCGTCGCGGGGCTGGCTCGAGGCCTGCTCCAGGCGCTGGAAAATGCCGCCGATGACGTCGCGTTCTTCGCTGTTCATGGAGTTGTCCTCCTGGGGCAAGCCGGCGGGTGACCACCCGCACGGGCGGGTCACAGATGGGGGTGCCACCGGCCTTTGTCAGGGGCTCAACGCAAAGTTTGCCGTCCCGGATGCATGCGCCGATCCGAATGTTCCGTAACGCCGTGCATTTCCGCACGGACGCGTTCGCCAACGCGAAAAAGCCCGGCCTTTCGGCCGGGCTCTTTCGTGAAATGAACGCTCCCGAGGGGGGCGAAGGGTCCGGACCTTAGTAGGAGCCGAACTTGTAGTTCAGGCCGGCGCGGACGACGGCGAACTCGGTGCCGCTGTTGCGGTTGGTGAAGCCGGGCTGACGGTAGAGAACGTTGTTGGTGTCGTAAGCGTAGACGCCAGCGTTGCGGTTGTTGTTCTCGAGGTTCACGTACAGGCCTTCGACCTTGAGCGTGACGGCCGAGGACTTGAAGAAGTTCAGGAACGAGTCGGTCGGCAGGGCGTACTCGATACCGCCGCCAGCGGCCCAGCCAGTGCGGAAGTCGTCGTTGCCGCGGAAGCCGCCGAAGGAGCGCTCATTGCTGCCAGCGCCGTAGGCGAAGCCACCGGTGCCGTACACGAGGGTGCGGTCGAAGGCATAGCCAAGGCGGCCGCGCACGGTGCCGAAGTAGTCGAGGCTGGCGGTGCCGCGCGGATCGACGAAGGTGACGCCAGGGGTGGCTGCAAAGGTGCCGGGACCGACGAGAGCGTTGTTCCGGCTACGGCCGAAATCGACGTACTGAGCGTCGGCCTCAACACCGATCACGACACCCGAGCCCGGGGTGAACTGATAGTTGTAGCCGATCTGGCCACCACCCGTGAAACCCTCGTTCGAGTTGTTGGAGTAGACGATCTGAGCGCCTGCGATGCTCGGCTGCACAAGGTTCGGAAAGACATTGTTGTAGACGTTGGTCTGGCGATTCGAGGCGTCGAAGCCGTAGCCGGCGTTGAAACCAGCGTAGAAGCCGGTCCAGGTGAACACCGGCACCGGCACGAACACCGG
>NZ_JBKEZQ010000005.1:0-255875 GCF_053345175.1 Methylobacterium sp. M6A4_1b | reverse complement strand
GAGCCAGGAGACCTGCCGTCAGTCGTGGTCACACGCGAGACGCGCTGGGCGGGGTGCCCCGGCGGGTGTCGGGGCGTTCGCGGATCGCGAACGGGTCGGCCTCGTTCGCGGTGACGTGCCACAGACGTCGCCCGAGGTCCTATGTCGCCCGTTCGTTCACGGCCCGCCTACCGAACCCTTCTGCTCGCATCCTGTGCCAGCCTCGTACCCTACAGCGTTCAGATTCAACGAGCCTCTTCCCAGGCAGCAGAAGCCAATCTGGCGGAACTCTCAGTGACGGCGGAGGCGCCAGCCACCAAGACGACCGGGCCTGCCGCGAGCGCAGGGTACGTCGGCGGTGTCACCGGCATCGGGGGTAGCCTCAGGACCGTCGATGCGGCGAGCGCCGGCGTGATCTCGGGCGTGCAGATCAACAGCCGCCCCATCACACGACCCGGCGAGGTGCTGGAGAGCGTGCCGGGCCTGATCGTCACCCAGCATTCCGGAGAGGGGAAGGCCAACCAGTTCTTCCTGCGCGGGTTCAACCTCGACCACGGCACCGACATCGCCATCTCGGTCGACGGCATGCCGGTGAACATGCGCACCCATGCCCACGGCCAGGGCTACGCCGATCTCAACTTCCTCATCCCCGAACTCGTCGGAGCGGTCGAGTTCCACAAGGGACCGTACTTCGTCCGGGATGGCGACTTCGCCTCGGCCGGCTCGGTGCGGATCGACTATCTCGACACGGTGGACCGCAATCTCGCGCTGGTTTCGTTCGGCTCGTTCGGGTTCAAGCGGGCGTTGACCATCGCCTCCGCGCCACTCGGCCAGGGCACCCTGCTCGTCGCCGGCGAGGCCCAGACCTATGACGGCCCTTGGGACGTGCCGGACCGCCTGGCCAAGCTCAACGGGGTCGTCCGCTACAGCCAGGGCACGGCGCTCGACGGCTTCGCGCTCACCGGCATGGCCTACTGGGCGAAGTGGAACGCGACCAACCAGATCCCCGAGCGCGCGGTCTCTGAGGGCATCCTCGGCCGCTTCGGCACCTTGAACCCGACGGATGGCGGTGACACCGGTCGCTTTTCCCTCTCCGGGCGCTGGAGCCAGACCAGCGATGCCGGCATCACCCGGGCGAACGCCTACGTCATCCGCTATGGGATGAACCTGTTCAACGACTTCACCTACTTCCTCAACGATCCCGTCAACGGCGACCAGTTCCGCCAGCGCGACAGCCGGGTGCTCGGTGGCGGCGAGGTCAGCCACACTGTCCAGGGCGACCTGTTCGGGATGGCGATGGAGAACGAGATCGGCGTCCAGACCCGCACGGACTCGATCCGGGTGGGCCTGTTCAACACCGCGAACCGTCAGGTTCGCTCGACCGTCCTGGATGACCGCGTGCTGGAGTCGAGCGGGGCGTTCTACTACGAGAACCGCCTGCGCTGGACCGATTGGCTGCGCACCAGCGTCGGCTTCCGGGCGGATACCTATTACGCCGATGTCGTGTCCGATACGGCGGCGAATTCCGGCAAGGCGCGCGACAGCATCGTCAACCCGAAGCTCGGCCTCGTCCTGGGACCGTGGTTCGAGACCGAGTTGTTCGTGAACTACGGCGGCGGCTTCCACTCGAACGACGCCCGCGGCGTCACCGCCACCGTCGATCCGACGAGCCCGCTGTTCAACATCTCCCGGTCGCCCTTCCTCGTGCCCTCGACGGGGTCCGAGATCGGCCTGCGCAACCGCGGCATCACCGGGCTGGAGACGGCCGTGACGCTGTTCCAGCTCGATTTCGCCTCCGAGAACCTGTTCCAGGGCGACAGCGGCACCACAGAGCCGAGCCGCCCGACTCGCCGCTTCGGCGTCGAATGGACCAACCGCTACGCGGTGACGCCCTGGCTGTCGCTTGAAGGCGACCTGACCGTGACCAACGCCCGCTTCGCGGACCGCGACCCCGCCGGCAGCCGGGTGCCCGAGGCCCCGACCACCATCGCCTCGGCCGGGTTCACCTTCGGCGAGGGCCTGGGCTGGTTCGGGTCGATGCGCTTTCGCTACTTCGGGCCGCGGCCGCTGATCGAGGACAATTCCGTCCGCGCCAGGCCGACCGCGCTGCTCAATGGCCGGGTCGGCTACAAGTTCGAGAACGGGGTCAGCCTGTCCCTCGACGTGCTGAACCTGACCAACGCCAAGGCCGACCAGATCACCTACTTCTACACCTCGCGCCTGCCCGGCGAGGTGGCGGACGGCGTCGCCGACCGGCACTTCCATCCGGTCGAGCCGACGGCCGTACGCCTGACCCTGGCGGGGCGGTTCTAGCCCCGCGCGATCCTCAGCCCGGCAGCTTGACCAGGGCGGCGGCGTCGCGCCCGACCAGGGGGGCCAATTGCGTGGCGCCCTCGGCCGTCATCCGGGAGAGGATGCCGGCCTTGATCTCGGGGATCAGTCCGGGGCCGGCATAGACCAGGCTCGAATAGAGCTGGAGCAGGCTGGCGCCGGCCCGGATCTTGGTCCAGGCGGTCTCGGTCGAGTCGATCCCGCCGACGCCGACGAGGGGCAGCTTGCCGCCGACCCGGAGATAGGCCTCGGCGAGGAGCCGGGTCGCCGCCGCGAAGAGCGGCCGGCCGGAGAGGCCGCCGGTCTCGCGGGCGAGGCCCGATTCGCGCAGGGTCTCGGGCCGGGCGATCGTGGTGTTGGACACCACCAGGCCCTGGACGCCGCGCCGGAGGGCGGTGGCCGTCATCGCATCGAGGGCCTCGAGGGTGATGTCGGGGGCGATCTTCAGCAGGATGGCGGTGGCCGGATGGGTCGCGTCCCGGGCCTCGACCACGCGGGCGAGCAATTCGTCGAGGAAGGCCTCGCCCTGGAGGTCGCGCAGGCCGGGCGTGTTCGGCGAGGACACGTTGACGGTGACGAAATCCACCAGCGGCGCGAGGGCGCGGGTGCAGGCGACGTAATCGGCGAGGCGGTCGGTCGACTCCTTGTTCGCGCCGATGTTGACGCCGACCCGGCCGGGTCGCCCCTTTCGGGCGGCGAGGCGGCCACGGACCACGTCGAGCCCCTCGCTGTTCAGGCCGAAGCGGTTGATCACGGCCCGATCCTGCGCGAGCCGGAAGACGCGCGGGCGGGGATTGCCTGGCTGCGCCTTCGGAACCACGCCGCCCACTTCGACGAAACCGAAGCCGAGCCCGAGCAGGGCATCGGGGACCTCCGCACCCTTGTCGAAGCCCGCCGCGAGGCCGACCGGGTTCGGGAACCGGCGCCCCAGGACCTCGACCGCCAGCCGGGCATCGTCGGCCGGGGGCCGGAGGGGCGGCAGGGCGGCGAGCCCGCGCAGGGTCAGGTTGTGCGCCGTCTCGGCGTCGAGGCGATGCAGCAGGGGCTTGGCAAGGGGGAAGAGAGCGCCGATCATGCGGACCGTCCCGCGGCGAGATCGTCCGGGAGGACGTGGCGTCCATCGTCGGCCAGGGGCAGGTCGGCGACGAAGCGGACGGCCGTGAGGTCGAGGGCTGCGTAGAGATGCGGGAACAGGTCGCCGCCCCGCGAAGGCTCGTAGCGCAGGGCCGGACCCAGGGCCTCGGCCTCCACGGCGACGAGGACGAGGTCCCCGACGCCGGCGAAGTGGCGTGAAGCGGTCTCGGCCACCTGGTCCGCGCTGGAGAAGTGGATATAGCCGTCGGCGCGGTCGACCGGTGCGCCCTCGAAGCGACCGATGGCCTCGGCCTCACGCCAGAGTGCCCGGGGGGAGATCTTGTAGATGAGCGGCATGCCCGCTCCCTATCGGGTTTCGCAGGGTCGATCAAACGCCGCGGCGCGGATCGAAACCGCAACCGTACGGATACAGTTGAAGTCATGAGTTGCCAGGATGTCGCGATTGCGGGTCGAACTGAATTAGCAGCTCCGGCACCATTGCTTTTCGCGGTTTTTAGTTCTACTTTCCTATCTTTAGGCTGGACGTCTTAGCCGTAACTCGCCCTGAGCTTTCGATGCTGTCTCATGAACAGATCTGGACCGCCATCGACCGCCTAGCGGAACGTCATGGATTCTCCGCGTCCGGTCTCGCCCGCAGGGCCGGCCTGGATGCGACGAGCTTCAACCGGTCGAAGCGCATCGGCCCCGACGGCCGCAAGCGCTGGCCCTCCACCGAATCGGTCTCGAAGGTGCTCGCCGCCACCGGGGCGAGCCTCGACGAGTTTCTGCGGCTCATCGAGGCGCGCGACGGACCGGCGCGCACGATGATCCCCCTGATCGGCATGACCCAGGCGGGCGCCGGGCGCCTGTTCACGGACGAGGGCATGCCGACGGGCGGTCCCGGCTGGGAGGAGATCGAGTTTCCGGATCTCGCCGACGACCGCGCCTTCGCCCTGGAAGTCCAGGGTGATTCGATGGCGCCGCTCTACCGCGACGGCGACGTGCTCATCGTGTCGCCGACCGCCGGGGTCCGCAAGGGCGACCGGGTCGTGGTGCGGCTCGCCGCCGGCGAGGTCCTGGCCAAGGAACTCAAACGCAAGACCGCACGCACCATCGAGCTGGCCTCGCTCAATCCCGCCCACGAGGACCGGGTCGTCAACGTCAGCGACATCGCCTGGATCGGCCGGGTGATGTGGGTGCGCCAGTAGCCCATCGGGTCCAGCTTTGCCGTTCTCGCGGTTGCCGCTATGCCTTGGGGCGGGAGGGGCCGCGCGCCCCGGATCGGCGGACAGGCCATGGCATCGCCCCGGACGGACGATCACGCTGCTGAGGGCGAGCCGGAGCCCGGGCTCGTCCGGCTGCTGACCGCCTCGGCGGTCCCGGCGGCCCTCCTGGCGCCGGAGGCGACCGGTGGCCGCGTCGTCCGCGCCAACCGCGCGCTCCTCGATCTGGTCCGGCGATCCCCCGACGCGCCCCTCGACGGCAAACTGCGCGCCTGGCTGGGGCTCGACGGCGACCGGGAATCCGGCGCCGCATTCGATGCGGCCGTCGCCGCCGGGGCTCCGGAGGGCGCCGAAATCCTCGCGTGGCCGGGCGGCGGCGCGGCGTTCTGGGCGCAGGTCTTCGTCGTCCCGGTGCCCGGGACGCCCTACCGCCTCGCGCAGATCGTCGACGTGACCCGGCGCCGCGACGCCGAGGGAGCGCTCGCGCTCTCGCGCCAGCGCGAGGCCCTGGGCCTCCTCACCAACAGCGTGGCGCACGAGTTCAACAACTTCCTCCAGATCCTCATCGGCTACATCGACGGGCTGAAGCGGCGCCTGGGCGACCGCGACGAGCCCTTCATCCAGCGCGCCATCGTCCGCTCCACCGACGCGGCCGAGCGCGCCACCACCCTGACCCGGCAGCTCCTCGCCTTCTCGCGGCGCATCGCCCCCGACGTCCGCCCGGTGGACCTGAACCGGCTGATCGAGGCGTTCGGCGCCCGCATCGGGCCGACGCTCCCGGCCCGCATCACCCTCGAGATCCGGACCGTGCCGGGGCTCGCCTGCGGCCTCAGCAACCCCACGCAGATCGAGCTCGCGCTCAGCCACATCGTGGCCAATGCCTGCGAGGCGATGCCGGCGCCCGGACGCATCGTCATCGCCACCTTCGCGGTGCCCCCGGGCGACCGGGCCCTGCAGCGGCCCGGCGACGGCGCGGTCGGCATCACGGTGACCGACGAGGGCCAGGGCATGTCGCCCGAGATGGCGGCCCGCGCCCTGGCCCCCTTCGTCACCAGCCGCGAGGCCGGCCGGGGCGCCGGGCTCGCCATCGTGCACGGCCTCGTCAAGCGCCAGAACGGCACGGTGTCGATCGACTCGAAGCCCGGCGAGGGCGCCACGGTCCGGATGGTGTTTCCCGCCGCGCATTGAGGGAAATCGGGGGGATTTCGCGAAGAACACCGGACTAAAACTCCGGCGCGAACGTCACCATATCAGGAGCGGCGTATCCGCCGGACTTCCCTGTTGTTCACCAGAGGCGTTTTCATGCTCACCTCCACCACTCGTCGGAAGCGCGCGGCGTCCATCCTCGCGCTCGCCGCGACGCTGGTCCTCGCAGCGCCCGTCGTCGAGGCGCGTCCCGGAAGCGGCAGCAGCGGTGGCATGGGTTCGCGCGGCTCGCGCACCTACGCGCCGCCCTCGGCCACCACCACGGCCCCCGGCGCCCCGGCCCCGATCCAGCGTTCGCAGACCCAGCCCGGCCCGGCCATGGGCAATCCCGGCATGAACACCGCGGCGCAGCCCGGCCGACGCTTCGGCGGCGGCTTCATGGCCGGCCTGCTCGGCGCGGGCCTGCTCGGTGCGCTCCTCGGCGGCGGGTTCTTCGGCGGCCTCGGCGGCATCGCCTCCTTCCTCGGCCTGATCCTGCAGGTCGGTCTCGTGGTCCTGCTGGTCGCCTTCGCCGTGCGCTGGTTCCGCCGGCGCCAGGGCCAGCCGGCCGCCGCCGGCCTGTCCCGCTCGAACCTCGACGGCGCCGGCGCGAACCCGGGTCCGATGGGCGGTTCTCCGATGGGCGGTTCTCCGCTCGGTGGGGCTCCGATGGGCGGCACCTCGGGCAATGCCCAGCGCGGTCCCGCCCCGGTCCAGCCGGTGCAGGCGCGTCCCGTCCAGATCGGCCCCGGCGACTTCGAGAGCTTCGAGATCGCCCTGAACGACGTGCAAGCGGCCTATGGCCGTGAGGACGTCGCGGCCCTGCGCAACCTCGCGACTCCGGAGATGGCCGGCTACTTCGTCGAGGAATTGCGGGCCAACGAGGCGCGCGGCGTCGTCAACCGGATCTCGGACGTGAAGCTCCTCCAGGGCGACCTCTCCGAGTCCTGGGGCGAGGGCAATGCCGAATACGCCACGGTGGCGATGCGCTACGCCATCAAGGACGTGACGCTCGACCGCCGGACCGACCGGGTGGTCGAGACCGGCGAACCGGAGGCGGTGGAACTCTGGACCTTCGTGCGCGAGCGCGGCGGCCGCTGGATCCTCTCGGCGATCCAGCAGGGTCGCTGACGCTCGGCCCTGGCCGACATCGATGAACGAAGAGGGCCGCGCGGAGACATCAGCGCGGCCCTTTTCATGGGACGCGGGATCAGACGGGGCGGTAGGCCTGGGCCATCGCCACGAAGGCCGAGACCGGGACCTCCTCGGCCCGTGCGGTCTCGGGAATGCCCGCGGCGGCCAGGAGGCGGGCCGGGTCCGGGACCGCCGCCTTGAGGCTTTGGCGCAGCATCTTCCGCCGTTGCCCGAAGGCCGCGCGGGTGATCGCTTCGAGCGCCTGGACCGAGCAGGGCAGGGGATCGCGCCGGGGCGTCAGCCGGACGATGGACGAGGTCACCTTCGGCGGCGGCACGAAGGCCGAGGGCGCCACGTCGAACAGGATATGGGCCTCGGTGCGCCAGCCGCAGAGAACGCCGAGGCGGCCGTAATTCGCTCGGTCCTGCTCGTCCGCGACGATGCGCTCGGCCACCTCGCGCTGGAACATCAGCGTCAGGGAATCCCACCAGGGCGGCCAGACTCTCCCGGCGAGCCAGCCGACGAGGAGCGGCGTGCCGATGTTGTAGGGCAGATTGGCGACGATCCGGACCGGACCCTTGCCGATCAGGGGCACCGGGTCGAAGTTCAGGGCGTCGGCATCGACCACCTCGAGGCGCCCGGGATAATGCGCCGCGATCTCGGCAAGAGCCGGCAGGGCGCGCGGATCGCGCTCGATCGCGATGACGCGGGCGGCACCCTCCGCCAGGAGCGCGCGGGTGAGGCCGCCGGGGCCGGGGCCGATCTCGACGATTGTGACGCCCTCCAGCGGTCCGGCCGACCGGGCGATCCGCCCGGTCAGGTTGAGATCGAACAGGAAGTTCTGGCCCAGCGTCTTCTTGGGTTCCAGGCCGTGCCGGCGCACCACCTCCCGAAGGGGCGGCAGGCCGTCGATGCTGACGCTCCCGTCCTCGCTCACGCGCCGGCCTTGACGAGACGGGCGGCGAGGCGGAGCGCCGCCATCAGGCTGTCGGGCCGGGCGATGCCCTTGCCGGCGATGTCGAAGGCCGTGCCGTGGTCCGGCGAGGTGCGGATGAAGGGAAGTCCGAGGGTGACGTTCACGCCCTCGTCGAAGGCCAGGGTCTTGATCGGGATCAGGGCCTGATCGTGGGTCGGCGTCAGCGCGACGTCGTAGGTCGCCCGCGCCCGTTCGTGGAACAGGGTGTCGGCCGGCAGCGGCCCGCGGATGTCGATGCCCTCGTTCTGCAACTGCAGCACGGCCGGCTCCAGCACGTCGCGGTCCTCCGTGCCCATGGTGGCGTTCTCGCCCGCGTGGGGGTTGAGGCCGGAGAGGACGAGGCGCGGGCGGGCGAGGCCGAATCGCCGCCGCAGGTCCTCCGCCACGATGCGCGCGGTGCGCATGACGAGATCCTGCGTCAGCAGTTCGGGGACGCGCCGCAGGGCGACGTGGATGGTGACGGGCACCACCGCGAGGGTCTCGCACCAGAGCATCATCACGGGGAGCGGCGGGGTCTCGCCGGGCGCGACGGAGCAGGCGGCCAGGAACTCGGTATGGCCCGGATGGGCGAAGCCCACCTGCGTGAGCACGTATTTGGCGATCGGGTTGGTGACGAGGGCGGTGGCCGCCCCGGAGCGGACGAGGTCCACCCCGGTCGTGATCGATTCCAGGATCGCGCCGGCATTGGCGGAATCGGGGCGTCCCGCCACCGCGTGAACGGCCGCGCCGCTCGGCAGGGCCATCACCGGCAGGGCCCGTCCGAACACCTCGGTGGCGAGGTCCGGGCCGACATCCGCGATGGGGACCTGCAGGTTGAGCTCGCTCGCCCGCCGCTCGATGAAGTCGGGGTCGGCGATGAGGAAGAACGGAGGCAGCCCGGGGCCGGCATCGCGCAGGCGCCACGCCATCAGGGCGAGTTCCGGGCCGATCCCGGCCGGGTCGCCGAGCGTGAGGGCGATCGGCCCGTGCAGGCTGCTCACCGCATCACTCCGTGTCGTTCCAGGGGCGGGCCGCTTCAGCGGACCGTCGAGATGCCGTCGGCCGTGATGGCCGTGTTCAGGTTCTGGCGGAAATCCGCCTCGCCCAGGGTCTTGAGTTCGAGACGCAGCAGCACCGTCCGGTTGCGCTCGCTGGTACCGAGCGAGGCCGCCACCGGCGAGACGATGTAGTTGACGGAGACCGTCGTGCACTCGTCCTGGTAGCCGCCGCCGATGCTCATGCCCGAGAGGTAAGCTTGGCCCGGGTTGCGGTAGACCGGCGCGTCGCCGACGGGGTTCGCGAGGTAGGAGGCGTAGGCCGTCCGGAAGTTGTCGCGCACGTCGAGGTAGTGAGACAGGTCGACGAGGGCGGAGCCGGTCACGAACCAGTTCGGCGTCACGTGGTAGGTCGCCGAGGCGGTGATGCCCTCGCGGCGGTTGGCGAAGCCCAGGGCCGGCTGCGCCTTGTAATAGGAGTAGAACGCCGACAGATCGATCGGCGCGAAGGGCGCGAGGCGGGCGATCACGCCGGTCTCGACCCGGTTCACCCCGAGATCGGCATGATCGAAGCGGCCGCGGGTGATGAAGGTGATGTGCTGGTTCGGCGAGAGCTGGAACCGGCCGACGAAGTCCGAGGCCCGGCTGTCGAGGCCGGAATCGAGGCCGACATTGGCGATGTCGCCGCGGCGGAACGAGTTCACGCCGGCGATCTGGATCGACTCGCCGAACATGACGTTCGCGTACCAGCCGGCGGGGGTCACGACGGAATACTGCGCGCCGATGTTGGTGCGTACGCCGCCCTCGACCCGGTCGTAGCCCGAGAACTTGTCCCACTCGAACAGGGAGGTGTCGTCGAAGATCAGGCTCTGCGCGTCCTCGTTCGGCAACCGGCCGATATGGGTCTCGCTCGGGCGCGCGATGACCTGCGCGATCGGCTCGAGGGTGTGCACGCCCAGCGGGCCGAAATTGCTGACGAACGGGTAGCGGTAGTCGATGCCGACGGCGGGCAGCACCCGGCCCGAGAAATCCGCGTCCTGCGTCGCGATGTTGGCCGAGAGCGCGTTCTGGTACCCCGAGGTGCGCGGGTCGACGAAGAACGCGTCCGTGCGCAGGTAGGCGAACGGCGTGAAGACCTGGCCGACATCGTCGATGAAGCTGCGGCGCCAGGAGAGCTGGGCCGAGGCGCGGGTGTTCGTGCCGGCCAGGCCCCGGATCACGCACTGGCCGCGCGTGAACGAGGTGCAGGTCTCGTAGAGGTAGTAGGTCTTGCCGTTGATCGTCGGGGTCAGCAGGTAGGCGGTCGGGCTCTGGACCGCCTGGAAGTCGGTGGCCTGACGGGTCAGGCTGGTGATGTTGGCCTCGAAGCGGACCTCGCCGCCGAGGAAGCCCGGCCCGTTGATGCGCTTGTCGTAGTCGATCACCGGCGCGACGAAGGGCTGCTCCTTCTGCCAGTCGAAGCTCGACAGGCCCTTGAAGTAGTAGCCCCGTGCCTCGAACCACGAGCGGTCGCCCTGGCCGATCAGGTAGGCCGTCGACACCGCCTCGCGGAAGTAGTCGGTCGTGATGCTCTGGTTGCGGATGCGGTAGTTGTCGAGGAACCACTTGTCGGTCACGCCGACGATGTCCCAGCCGGTGCGCCAGCGGTCGTTGATGTAGAACTGGCCCTTGGTTTCCACCGAGCCGCGGAAGTCGCGGTCGCCGGCGCCGAGAGGACCGGGCAGGAAGGCGCTCGGCGTCGTCTGGAAGATGCCGGACAGGCGCAGGTTGTACGAGCCGGTCTCCAGCCGGTGGCGGAACTCCGCCTGGCCGAGGACGCCCTGGTTGCTCAGGAAGGCCGGCGAGAGCGTGAGATCGTAGTTCGGCGCGAGGTTGACGAAGAACGGGGTCGCGAGGCCGGAGCCCAAAGCCGTGGAGGTGAGGAAGCGCGGCGTCAGGAAGCCGGTCTTGCGCTTCACCGTCGGGTCGGCGGTCTCGAAATAGGGCAGGTAGGCGACCGGGATGCCGCCGATCTCGAGGGTCGATTCCTCGAAGGCGACGGTGTGGGTCTCGTTGTTGTGGACGATCTTGGTGGCGCGGATCTGCCAGAGCGGCGGCGTCTCCGGGTTGTTCTTGCACGGCTCGCAGGCGGTGTAGGTGCCGTACTCGAAGCTCGTGCTGTCGCCCTCGATCCGCTCGGCGCGCGGCGCGGAGAAGCGGGTGCGGACGCTCTGTCCGTTCAGCTCGACGGTCTGCTGGACGCGCAGCGCGTCGATGAAGCCGTTCTTGAAATCGTCGGTGAGCTCCATCTTGGAGCCGGTGACCACGGCGCCCGAGGCCTCCGTCAGGCGCACGTTGCCCTCGGCGAAGACGCGGCTCGCCTTGCGGTCGTAGATCACCCGGTCGGCCTGGAGGGTGCGCGGGCCGTAATGCAGCTCGGCGTTGCCGCGGGCCGTCACGGTGTTGCGGTCGTTGTCGTAGACGAGCTCGGCCGCCTCCACGAGGAGACGCTCGGCGGGCTTGCCCGAATCCAACTTGCCCGAATCCGGCTTGCCGGCGGTCGCCTTCGGGGCGCCGGCCCGCGAGGCCCCCTGGGCGAGCGCCTGCCCGCCGGGCGCCGCGGGGGCGACGGCCAGGAGCAGCGCCACGAACCCCGTGGCCAACGTGATGTCGGCGACCTTACGCAACGCCAGTCCCAACTCCTGCCAAGGCCTCCGCCCCATCGCCACCGACGAGTCCGACATCAGCCGTCCTCCTGATAGAGAAGCGTGAGCGTACCAAGGAGACTCCCTACCACGGCCGGGAACCACGCCGCCACCGCCGGCGTCACGATTCCCGAGGCACCGAGGCCTTCCAGCACCTGTCGCGCGACATACAGCACGAACCCCGCCGCGACGCCGCCCAGCACCAGTTTGCCCACCCCACCAAAGCGGAAGAACCTTAAGGAAACGCTGGCCGCCACCAGGACCATGGCCAGGAACAGGACAGGTCTCGCCAGCAGCACATCGTACTGGAGGCGGTAGCGGGTGGCGTCGAGGCCCGCCCGCTCGGAGCGTGAAATGGTCTCGGGGAGTTGCCAGAAAGGCACGGATTCCGGTGGCGTGAAGCGCTGGCGCACCTGCGAGGGCACCAGGGTCGAGGCGATCAGGTAGGTCTCGAAGGTCTCCGCCGGATGACCCTTGGCCATCACCCGGGCCTGGTTCAGCTCCCAGTAGCCGTCGTGCAGGCTGGCCTTGGCGGCCTCGATCTGCGCGGTGAAGATTCCGGCCTCGTCGAAGGTGAAGACCGAGACGCCCGCGAGCGTGGTGGTGCCCTCCACCGCGGTGTCGGCCCGGATGATCGCCTGCCCGTCGAGGCTGCGCTGGCGGATCCACAGGTCCTTGCCGGAATTGGCCTTCGTCGAGCGGGAGAAGATCTTCGCCTCGATCTCGGTGGAGCGCTGCTTCATCAGCGCCGAGACGGGGTTGTAGACGCCCACCGTGAAGGCCCCGATGGCCAGCGCCACGAACACGCCGGGCTGCAGGAACTGCCAGGCCGAGATGCCGGCGGCCCGGGCCACCACCAGCTCGAGCTTGCGCGAGAGCTGGAGCAGGGCGGCCATCGAGCCGAACAGGATCGCGAAGGGCAGCACGCCCTCGGCGACCGCCGGGGTCCGGTAGAGCGAGAGCTGCGCCATCAAACCTGTGGACGCGCCCTCCGCATCGCCGGCGCGGCGCAGGAGCTCGACGAAATCGAGGGTGTAGACGAGCGTGAACACCGTGAGGAACACGCCCAGGATCGTGCGCACGAAGCGCATCGCGAAGTAGCGGCCGAGGGTGGCGCCGATCAGCATCGCGTCAGCCCCGCCTCACTGCACGCCGAGGCGCGGGCGCCGGCCGAAGCGGCGCAAGAACCCGGCCGCGGCCCGGCTCATCCGGATGTTCCAGTCCCGTACCGCCGCGCCGTTGAAGATCATCATCGCCGAGATCAGGATGGCGAGGAGGGGCACGGCGTAGACCGCGATCACCGCGCCCTGGCTGCGGGCGGCCGCGCTGGAGGCGGCGAAGCCGCCGATGCGCACCACCACCACGGCGAGGACCGCCCCCGCGACCGCGAGGCCGCGCCCCTGGCGCGTGGTGCGCGGGTCGCCCAGCGCCGCGAAGGCGATGAAGGTCAGGGCGAGCGGGTAGAGCCAGGACGAGAGCCGGTCGTGCAGCTCGGCCCGGAAGCGGCCCTTCTGCTGTTTGTAGTAGGTCTCGCTGGTATCGGGGAACAGCAGCTGCGCCGTGGCGCGCTCGCGCGGCTTGTAGACCAGCTCGGCATCGGGCGGCGTGAAGGCCGCGAGATCGACGGTGTAGCGCTCGAAGGTGATGATCGAGGCGTCGCGGGAATCCTTCTGCTGCCGGTGGATGCTGCCCTTCTCAAGGGCGAGGTAGCTCTGGCCGCCGTATTCCTGCGCCTGGCCGCGCTCGGCGAGATACACCACCGACTTGCCGGCCTCGCGCTTGTCCTGGATGAACAGGCCGAGCAGCGCTCCGCCCGGGCCGCGCTCGCGGAAGTGGAAGGTGATGCCGCTGTCGAGGCTGGTGAACTGCCCCTCCTTGACCACGTTGGCGATGAAGTCGCCGCGCACCCGGGTCAGCACGTCGCGCAATTCCTGGAAGGACGACGGCATCACCTGGATCGTCAGGAACGCCACCGCGAGGCTGACGGCGAGGCCGAGGCTGAGGAAGGGGCGCAGGATCTGACGGGGCCGCATGCCCGCGGCCGACATCACGATGAGCTCGGAATCCCCGTTGAGCTTGTTCAGCGCGTAGACGACCGCGATGAACAGCGCCACCGGGGCGATCACGGTGATCAGGGTCGGCAGCGACAGGCCGGTGATGAGGAAGAAGATCACCAGGGTCTGGCCCTTGGCGGTGATTAGGTCGAGCTCGCGCAGGGCCTGCGTCACCCAGATCGTGCCGGTCAGGCCGACGAGGCAGGCGAAGAAGGCCCCGAGCGCGATTCTGAAGATGTAGCGCTCGATCTGGGTCATCGGTTCTCGTGGATCGGCGTCCCGCGGATCGCCCCCCGCCTCGCCCGGCGAGGCTCGGCCCCGCCCGCTTCTACCCGTCCCGCCCCCCGGCCGTCGACTCCGATCCGGGCGCTCCGATTCGGGCACTTTCAGGGCCGTCCGGTCGCGTTGCGTTCTCTGCCTCAATCGGTACACAGAAGCGCCTGGAGTGGCATGTCCGATGCCGTGCCGCTCCGCACATCTTGCACGCACGACTTCGAACGCACGGTTCGTTCGAGCCCAATCCTCGGAAAGCTAGCGTCATGGCGGACGGAATTACGATCGCGTTCGGGCCCCTGGGTCCGGTGGGCCGGGGCGACGTCGTCCTCTTCGTCGGCGACGATCTCGCCCTGGCTCCGGCCGTGGCCCAGGCGATCGGCGGCGGGGTGGCGGATCTCGTCGCCCGCGCGGCCGCGGGCGAGCGCTTCAAGGGCAAGTCCCTGTCGGCCCTGGCGCTGCCCGCGCCGGCCGGCCTCGACGCCGACCGCCTCCTGGTGATCGGCCTCGGCTCGGAGAAGGATCGCGCCAAGATCGACTGGCCGGCGCTCGGCGGCTTCACCGCCAGCAAGGTCTCGGGCCGGAACGCCCATGCCGCGCTGATCTTCGCCGGCCTCGACGTCACCGCGGCGAATGCCGCCGACTTCGCCCTCGGTGCCCGCCTGCGCCACTACAGCTTCGACCGCTACAAGACCAAGAAGAAGCCCGAGGGCGAGGATGCGAAGGGCACCGCCGTGACCCTGATGGTGGCGGATGTCGCCGCCGCCGAGGCCGCCGCGAAGGTCTCGGAGGCCGTCGCCGACGGCGTCATCCTGGCCCGCGAACTCGTCAACGAGCCGCCGAACGTCCTCGACCCGGAGGAGTTCGCCCGCCGTGCCGAGGCGCTGACCCAGCTCGGCGTCGAGGTCGAGGTGCTCGGCCCCGGCAAGCTCGCGGCGCTCGGCATGCGCGCCCTCCTCGCCGTGGCTCAGGGCTCCACCAAGGAGGCCCGCGTCGTGGTGATGCGCTGGAACGGCGCCGCCGATCCGTCGGAGGCGCCCATCGCCTTCGTCGGCAAGGGCGTGTGCTTCGATTCCGGAGGCGTCTCGATCAAGTCCGCCGGCGGCATGGAGGACATGAAGGGCGACATGGGCGGAGCCGCCTGCGTCGTCGGCACGATGCACGCCCTCGCCAGCCGCAAGGCGAAGGTCAACGTCGTGGGCGCCATCGGCATCGTCGAGAACATGCCCGACGGCAACGCCATGCGCCCGAGCGACATCATCACCTCGATGTCGGGCCAGACCATCGAGGTCATCAACACCGACGCCGAGGGCCGCCTCGTCCTCGCCGACGTGCTCTGGCACATCCAGGGCTCCTACAAGCCGAAGTTCATGATCGACCTCGCCACCCTGACGGGCGCGATCATCGTGGCGCTCGGCCAGGACATCGCCGGGATGTTCTCCAACGACGACGCCCTCTCGGCCAAGATCGCGGCGGCCGGCGAGGCGACCGGCGAGGCGGTGTGGCGGATGCCGCTGATCCCGGCCTACGACAAGGCCATCGACTCGAAGTTCGCCGACATGAAGAACTCCGGCGGCCGCCACGGTGGGGCCGCCACGGCGGCCTCGTTCCTGAAGCGCTACGTGAACGACGTGCCTTGGGCGCATCTCGATATCGCCGGCGTCGCGATGTCCTCGTCGGCGAGCGAGATCAACCGGAGCTGGGGTGCGGGCTGGGGCGTGCGCCTGCTCGACCGCCTGGTGCGCGACAACTACGAGGCCTGAGCCGCGTGCTGCCGGCCGCGATCCCGCTGGCAGCCGCGCTCCTGGCGATCGCCGTCGCCTTCGTGACGGGCTTCGACCAGCGGGCTGCCCTGCCGCCCGAGCTCGAAGCCCGTTTCTACGGATTCTTCCTCGATCGCTACCCGCTCTTCGCGGTGGCGATCGTCTACGGCACCGCTTGCCTCGGCCTGCGGATCGCCCGGCCTGGCCCCGCCGGCTGGCCCCGGCGCCTCGTCGGCGGAGTGCTCGCCCTGGCGCTGTTCCTGGCGGTCTGCCTGCATCCCACCTTCGGCGGCGTGACCCTGCGACTCGCCTTCGCCAGCGGCGGCACCGCCTTCCTGACCCAGCAGGCGATGCCGGCGGCCTACGCCCTCGGGTCGGCGCTGGCCGCCACCGTGTTCGCGACGTCTCTGGCCGTCGGCGCCCTGCTGATCGGCAACCGGCCGCCGCAGCGCCCGCGGCGCTGGCTGCGTACGATCGCCGGGCTTCTGCTGCGCTACCTCGCCCTCTGGTTCGCCCTGGCGGTGCTCGGTCTCGCCCATGCGGCGGGCTTCGGCATCTGGCCGCGCCGTTCGATGACGATGGCCGATGCCGTGTCAGCGGTGGCCCTGGCCTGCATCGCCTTTCTGCCGCACCTGGCCTGCAATGGACTGACGATGCGTCAGGATCGTTTCCGCCGGCTCCAGGCCACCGCTTGATCCCGCCGGCGGGATGGTCGAGGATGGTTTAGATGTGAACTAAGGAGGCAGGAAGCCGCCGGGTCGCATCGCAGGGAGGATCCACATGGCCGAAACCCGGAGCGCCGCGCGCCCGTGGCTGACCGCTTATCCGCCGGGCATTCCCGCGGACCTCGACGTCGACGGCCTCGGGACGCTGGTCGACCTGTTCGAGGAGTGCATGGCGCGCTCGGCCGCGCGTCCGGCCCTGGAGAGTTTCGGAGCCCGTGTCTCCTACGCGGCCCTCGGCGCATCGTCCGAGGCCGTGGCGGCCTGGCTCGCCGCGCAGGGCCTCGCCAAGGGCGACCGCGTCGCGATCATGATGCCGAACGTCGCCGCCTATCCGGCGACGATCTTCGGCGTGCTGCTCGCCGGCTGCACCGTCGTCAACGTCAACCCCCTCTATACCCCGCGCGAACTGACGGCGCAGCTGAACGACTCGGGCGCGCGCATCCTCTTCGTCCTGGAGAACTTCGCCCACACGGTGATGCAGGCGCTGCCGGACCTCGCCCTCGACCGCATCGTCCTGGCCGGCCCCGGCGACGGCCTCGGGCTGAAGGGGCGGCTGATCACCCTGGCCTCGCGCCACCTGAAGAAGGCCGTCCCGCCCTATCGCTTCCCCGATGGGCTCGCGGTCCGCTTCGACGCGGTGATCCGCGCGGGCGCGGACAGGCCGAAAGTCCGCGTCCCTATCAGGCCGGACGATCTGGCGTTCCTGCAATACACCGGCGGGACCACGGGGGTGGCCAAGGCGGCGATGCTCACCCACCGCAACATCATGGCCAATGTCGAGCAGAGCCGGATCTGGTTTCGCGTCTCCGCCGATGACGGGCAGGCGCGCGTCATGGTCACGGCGCTGCCGCTCTACCACATCTTCGCACTGACCTGCTGCTTCTTCTTCTTCATGAAGGTCGGCGGCTGTTGTCTGCTGATCGCCAATCCGCGAGATGCCGACGGCTTCATCAAGACCCTGAAAGGCACGCGCTTCACCCATTTCTCCGGCGTGAACACCCTGTTCAACCTGCTGATCAACCATCCGAGGATCCGAGAGGTCGACTTCTCGAAGCTCGATTTCGTCATCGCCGGCGGCATGGCGGTGCAGGCCACCGTCGCCGAGAAGTGGAAGGCGATCACGGACAGTGCCATCGTCGAGGGCTACGGCCTGTCCGAAACCTCGCCGGTGGTCTGCGTCAACCCGCCGGACCTGGCCGAGTGGAGCGGCACCATCGGCTATCCGTTGCCCTCCACCGACGTCTCGATCCGCGGGCTCGACGGGCGGGAGGTCGGAACAGGCGAGCCCGGCGAACTCTGCGTGCGGGGGCCCCAAGTCATGGCCGGCTACTGGATGCGCCCGGACGAGACCGCCCAGGCCACCACGGCCGACGGCTATTTCCGGACCGGTGACGTGGCGGTGCTGAACCCCGATGGGCAGGTCCGCATCGTCGACCGGATGAAGGACATGATCCTGGTCTCGGGCTTCAACGTCTACCCGAACGAGATCGAGGACGTGCTCGCGAGCCATCCGGGCGTGCTCGAATGCGCCGTGGTGGGCGCCGTGAACGACGAGACCGGCGAGATGGTCGTCGCCCATGTGGTGCGCAAGGACGACGCGATGACCACCGACGCGCTGCGGACCTTCGCCCGCTCGCAACTCACCGGCTACAAGGTCCCCCGCCGGGTGGTCTTCCACGACGCCCTGCCCAAGACCAACGTGGGCAAGGTGCTGCGCCGGGCGCTGCGCGACGATCCGCCCCCTCCGTGACAGGCGCGCGCCCGTAACCTTCGCATCCCTCTCGGCGAAGGGCGACATCGGGACGGCTTGCGCGTTCGCCGCGTGCGGCCGATGTCAGGGCAAGAGGCCGGCGCGCCGCGATGCGCGCCGCACGGAGGGATCGACATGCACATCAGGCGCACCCGGGCATGGGAGATGCCCGAACACCTCGCGACGCCGGAGAGCGTCTTCCTCGATCGCCGACGCCTCCTCGGCGGCGCGGCGGGCCTGGCGGCCGCCTCGCTCATCGGGACGGATGGCGCCCGGGCGGCGTCCGATCCCACCGCCGACCTCTACCCGGCCAAGCGCAACGAGGCTTATACCCTCGACCGTCCGCTGACGCCCGAGAAGTACAGCGCCGACTACAATAACTTCTATGAGTACGGCACCTCGAAGTCGGTCCTCCCGGCCGCGAACGCCCTGAAGACCCGTCCCTGGACGGTGGCGATCGACGGCCTCGTCGAGAAGCCGATGTCCCTCGGGATCGACGACCTGATCCGCAAGATGCCGCTGGAGGAACGCCTCTACCGGCACCGCTGCGTCGAGGCCTGGTCGATGTCGGTGCCCTGGACCGGGTTCCCGCTCGCGAAGCTCGTGGCCCTGGCCAAGCCGACCTCGGGTGCGAAGTACATCCAGATGCAGACCTTCCTCGACCGGTCGATGGCGCCCGGCCAGAAGTCGTTCCTGTATCCCTGGCCCTATACCGAGGGACTGACCCTCGAGGAGGCGGGCAACGACCTCGCCTTCATCGCCACCGGCGTCTACGGCAAGCCGCTCGCCAACCAGTTCGGCGCGCCGATCCGCCTCGTGGTGCCGTGGAAGTACGGCTTCAAGTCGGTGAAATCGATCACCAAGATCTCGTTCGTGGCCGAGCGTCCGAAGACCTTCTGGGAGGGCTTGCAGGCGGCCGAGTACGGCTTCTGGGCGAACGTCAACCCGGCGGTGTCGCATCCGCGCTGGAGCCAGGCCACGGAACGGGTGCTGGGCACCGACCAGCGCGTGCCGACCCTGATCTACAACGGCTACGGCGAGCAGGTCGCCGGCCTCTACAAGGGGCTCGAGAAGGAGCGCCTGTTCGTCTGAAAACCGGCCGGCGGACGGGGCGTGGATCGCCCCGTCGCTCAATAGGTCCAGCGCTGGGCCTTCGCGACGAGGAAGTCGCGGAACGCCTGGACGCGGGCCACCGAGCGCATTTCCTCGGCATAGACGAGGTAGCTCTCCATGTGCGGCATCTCGGTCTCGCGCATGACCTGCACCAGTCCCGCCTGACCCTCCGCCGCGTAGTCGGGCAGGATGCCGATGCCGGCGCCGGTATCGATGGCCTGCTGCAGGGCGGTGATGTTGTTCACCGTGAAGTGGATCGTCCGGCGCTCCTGGCCCTCGCGGCCGACGGTGGAGAGCCAGTGCGTCGCCAGCAGGTAGGACGGCTCGTTGCCGCCGAACGAGACCAGGCGGTGGTTGTCGAGGTCGGCGATCGACTTCGGCTCGCCGAAGCGCTTGACGTAATCCTGCGACGCGAAGGCGTGGTAGTGCACGGTGAACAGCCGCCGCTGGATCAGGTCCGGCTGGGCCGGGCGCCGCATGCGGATGGCCACGTCCGCTTCGCGCATGGCCAGATCGAGCTCCTCGTTGGTGAGGATCAGCTCGACGCGCACGTCCGGGTAGAGGTCGAGGAATTCGGCGATTCGCTGGGCGAGCCAGGCGGTGCCGAGACCGACCGTCGTCGTCACCTTGAGATCGCCGGTCGGCCGCTCGCTCGTCTCGACCAGGCGCGCCTTGGTGTTCTCGAGGCGCAGCTTCATGTCGCGCGCCGCGCGGAACAGCAGGTCGCCCTGCTCGGTCAGGATCAGGCCGCGGGCGTGGCGGTGGAACAGCGGCGCCTTCAACTCCCGCTCGAGGGCGCTGATCTGCCGGCTCACGGCCGACTGGCTCAGGCCGATGTCGTCGCCCGCGCGGGTGAAGCTGCCGGCTTCCGCGACGTTGAGGAAGATGCGGATCTTGTCCCAGTCCAAGGCGTCCACTCCCATACGCAACCCGACGCCGGCTGATCATGCCTCCCGTCCCGCCGAGCCGCGATCCGGACATCCATGTCAGGCCCGATCGACTCGACCCGCCCGGCGCGCGCGGAGGGCGGGCGGGACGACCTTCGGGTCATGCGGGTGACGCCGACGGCGCATGCCGTCAGCGCTTAGGTTAGTGGCTCGACCTTGCGATTGTCTTGACGTCGCGCGCAAGACGCATGGCGCCCTCGTCCGCCGGAATCTTCCTATTCCGCGGCCGCTTGCTGGGGTGTTTCGCCGACTTCGAGGGCGGCCAGGTACTTCTCGGCGTCCAGGGCAGCCATGCACCCCATGCCGGCAGCGGTGATCGCCTGACGGTAGACGTCGTCGGTGACGTCGCCCGCCGCGTAGACGCCGGGGATCGCCGTATGGGTGGTACCCGGCGCGGTGTCGATGTAGCCGCCATCGCGCATGGCGAGCTGACCCTCGAAGATCCCGGTGGCCGGCTGGTGGCCGATGGCGACGAACACGCCGTCGGTCCTGCGCTCCGTGACCTCGCCGGTGCGGGTGTCCTTGAGGCGGACATGGGTCACGGATGGCGGCTTCTCGCTGCCGCAGATCTCCTCGACCGCGTGGTGCCACACCACCTCGACGTTGGGATGCTTGAACAGGCGCTCCTGCAGGATGCGCTCGGCGCGGAACTCGCCGCGGCGGTGGACGACGATGACCTTGGAGGCGAGATTGGCGAGGTAGAGCGCCTCCTCCACGGCGGTGTTGCCGCCGCCGACCACCACGACTTCCTTGCCCCGGAAGAAGAAGCCGTCGCAGGTGGCGCAGGCCGAGACGCCGAAACCCTGGTACTTGGCCTCGGAGGGCAGGCCGAGCCACTTCGCCTGGGCGCCGGTGGCGATGATCACCGCGTCGGCCGAATAGGTCTCGCCGGAATCGGCCTCGAGCCGGAACGGCCGGACGTTCAGATCGACCTTGGTGATGTACTCGGACACGATCCTGGTGCCGACGTGCTCGGCCTGAAGGCGCATCTGCTCCATCAGCCAGGGACCCTGAATCGCCTCGGCGAAGCCCGGGTAGTTCTCGACGTCGGTGGTGATCATGAGCTGTCCGCCCGGCTGGAAGCCCGAGATCATCAGCGGTTCGACCATGGCGCGGGCGGCGTAGATCGCGGCGGTGTAGCCGGCGGGACCCGAGCCGATGATGATGAGTTTGGAGTGGGTGTGCGCCATCGCTCTCGTCTCCTTCAGGCCCACCGCGCGCGGTGATCGGCATAGGCCCTGGCCATCGCGCCTGCGATGACGGGGGTCGCATCCAGGGGCTGGTAGTGCAATTCCTCGAGGCGGCCGACGAAGGGCTTCAGGGCCCCCGCCATCGCGAGCCCGGCGAAGAGCCGCCTGTGACGGATATAGGTCTTCGGCAGGTCGAACAGGAGAACGGGTGCGCCGGTGCTCACGGCCTCGCCCACCATGTTCGCCGAGTCCGACGTGACGACGATCGAATCGGCGATCGCCAGCATCGGAACATAGGGGTTCGGGCTACCGCCGTCCCAGAAGAAGCCGCCCTTGGTCGCGACCATGGTCCGCAGAGCGTCTCGCAGGTTCTGCGGCGTGCGCCGGGACACGGTGACCATCAGCGAGCAGCCGCCGTCGGTCAGCTTGTCGAGGTCTCGTAGGAGCCGGCGCATGTCCGCCGGCCGATAGCTGAGATGCCGGCTGTCGCCGCCGACCAGGACGGCGATGCGGGGCCAGGGCAGCGCGGACAGGCGGGGGTCGGCCTTGGCGCGGGCCTCGGCCAGGCGCTCCGGCGTGACCTGGTGCGGCGGCGTCAGCGTCGTGAAGACGTTGGGGCCGCGCAGGTCGTCGTAATCCGGCACCCAGATGAAGTTCGCCGCATCGTGGCCGATGCGCGGATCCTTCAGGAACGCCGTGAAGGTCCGGCCCTGCGAGGCGGCCCGCACGGCGCGCAGGTACGGCACGGACCGGCGTCCGGAGGCGATCAGCAGATCGGGGAGAGGGCCGGCCAGGACGCCGCGGGGGCCGCCCGCCCGGTCGCGCGGGTCGGTCGGGCCCCAGGGCGCCATCCAGCCGAAGGGCGGACGCGGTGCGATCCGACGGAGCTCGAACGGCAGGCCGAGGGTTTCGGCGAGGCCGATGCACTGGTTCTCGTCGCCCGCCTTGCCGTCGGTGACGATCCAGGTCCTGGCCTGGGCGAGTTCGGGGAGCGGCGCGGAGGTGCCGGCGGGGGAGGGCATCGCGGACGCTGCCGACATCAGGTGATCCAGGTCAATCCTCGGGCGAAATCATCCGCGGCGCCATCCACCTAATCCGGGGGCAGGGCGCGCCGCAGCCAACCTGCATAGTGCTGGGCGATGGCGGTCAACCGCCGGCGCTCGGATTCCGGGTCGTACCAGGCGCCGCCCGAACTCGCCGGGACGGCGGAGAGCTGGGGGTGGCGGGCGAGGATTTCGCCCCGGCGTCCGACGAGAAGGGCCTCGCCGTCGAGGTAGTCGCTCTGGGTGCCGCCGCCGAGGCGCCCGCGCCCTCCGTCGCCCCCCGCATAGGGATTGATCGACAGGCCCTTGATCCGCACCAGCAGGACGGGACCGCGGCCGCCGAGCCGGTCGGCGAACTCGGTTTTCAGGGCGGCGAGCAGGTCCTCTCGCAACGCGAGCGCGGGGTTGCCGCCGCCGAGGGCGATCAGCGGCCGGACATCGACCTGGATGCCGGAGAGCCGCTCGCCCCCGAGACCCGTCAGACCCTCGGCCCGGGCCGCTCCGAGCAGCGCGACGAGACCGAGCAGCGGCCCCGCCGCCCGGAGGAAGCCCGGCCGCATCGGCGACTCAGCTGCCGTACTGGACGGCGACGACCTCGTAGGACTTGCCGCCACCCGGCGTCGTCACCTCGACGGTATCGCCGACCCCCTTGCCGATCAGCGCGCGGGCGATCGGGGAGGTGATGGAGACCAGGCCGGAGCGCACGTCCGCCTCGGGCTCGCCGACGAGCTGGTAGGTCTTCTCCTCCTCGGTGTCCTCGTCGAGGAGCTTCACCGTGGCGCCGAACTTGATCTTCGTGCCCGAGAGCTTGGAAACGTCGATCACCTCCGCGCGGGAGATCATGCTCTCCAGCTCCAGGACGCGGCCCTCGTTATGGGACTGCGCCTCCTTGGCGGCATGGTACTCGGCGTTCTCCGACAGGTCGCCGAGGGCGCGGGCCTCGGCGATGGCCTGGATGATCCGCTGGCGCTCCACCTGCTGGCGGTGCTTCAACTCCTCCTCCAGCGCTGCGTATCCGCGCACCGTCATCGGAACCTTGTCTATCGTCATCGTCTCGCGCCACAATGAATAAGCCCGGCCGGAGCATGTCGCTCCTTCCGGGCCAGAGTAAATTACTCCCGAACCGCCAACAACACGGCTTCCGATCAACACGGAAGCCGCGTGAGAATTCAGGCCGCGAAGTATTCCTGCAAGGCGCGGACCTTGAGATCGCCTCCGAGATAGGCCTTGATCCCCTCGGCCGCCGCCATCGCTCCTGCAAGAGTGGTGTAGTACGGCACTTTATGCAAGAGGGCGGCCCGCCGGAGCGAACGCGAGTCCGACAGCGCGCCGGCACCCTCGGTGGTGTTGAAGACGAGCTGGATGTCGCCGTTCTTGATCGAGTCGACGACGTGCGGCCGGCCCTCCAGGACCTTGTTCACCCGCTCCGTCGGCACGCCCTCGTCGGCGAGGTAGCGCTGGGTGCCCCCCGTCGCGACGATCGAGAAGCCGAGTTCCGAGAGCAGGCGGATCGCCGGCAGGATGCGCTCCTTGTCGGCGTCGCGCACCGAGACGAAGACCGCCCCGCCCTTCGGCACCAGGGTGCCCGAGCCGAGCTGGCTCTTGGCGAAGGCGACGCCGAAGCTCGAATCGAGGCCGATGACTTCGCCCGTGGACCGCATCTCGGGGCCGAGCAGCACATCGACGCCGGGGAAGCGGGCAAAGGGAAACACCGCCTCCTTGACGGCGATGTGATCCAGGACCTTCGCCTTCAGGTCGAAGCTCGCCAGCGACTCGCCGGCCATGACGCGGGCGGCGATCTTGGCGATCGGATCTCCGATCACCTTGGCGACGAAGGGGACCGTGCGGGAGGCGCGGGGATTCACCTCCAGCACGTAGATGGTGCCGTCCTTGATCGCGTACTGCACGTTCATCAGGCCGCCGACCTTCAGGGCCAGGGCCATGGCCTTGGTCTGCCGCTCCAGCTCCGCGATGGTCTCCGGCGAGAGCGAGCGCGAGGGCAGGGAGCAGGCGGAGTCGCCCGAGTGGATGCCCGCCTCCTCGATGTGCTCCATGATGCCGGCGATGAAGACGTCCTTGCCGTCGCAGATGGCGTCGACGTCGATCTCGGTGGCGTCCGACAGGTAGCGGTCGAACAGGAGCGGGTTCTTGCCCAGCACCGTGTTGATCTGCCCCGTCTTGTCGTTGGGATAGCGCGCCTTGACGTCCGACGGGATCAGGCTCGGCAGGGTGTCGAGGAGGTAGTCGGCGAACTGCGCCTCGTCGCGGATGATCGCCATGGCGCGGCCGCCCAGCACGTAGCTCGGGCGCACCACGAAGGGCAGGCCGAGATCCGAGGCGACGAGCCGGCTCTGCTCCACCGAGTAGGCGATGCCGTTCTTCGGCTGCTTCATGCCGAGCTTGTCGAGGAGGCGCTTGAACTGGTCGCGGTCCTCGGCGAGGTCGATGGCGTCGGGGGAGGTGCCGAGAATCGGCACGCCGGCGGCTTCGAGCGCGCGGGCGAGCTTCAGCGGGGTCTGCCCGCCGAACTGCACGATGACGCCGTGGAGCGTGCCGGCCTGGCGCTCGGTCTCGATGATCTCGAGCACGTCCTCCTGGGTCAGGGGCTCGAAGTAGAGCCGGTCCGAGGTGTCGTAGTCGGTCGAGACCGTCTCCGGGTTGCAGTTGACCATGATGGTCTCGTACCCGGCCTCCGACAGCGCGTAGCAGGCGTGGCAGCAGCAGTAATCGAACTCGATGCCCTGGCCGATCCGGTTCGGGCCGCCGCCGAGGATGATCACCTTCTTGGCGTTCGTCGGCTGCGCCTCGTCCACCACCGTGCCGGCGAAGGGCGCCACGTAGGTGGAGTACATGTAGGCGGTCGGCGCCTTGAACTCGGCCGCGCAGGTGTCGATGCGCTTGAAGACGGGGCGAACCCCGAGCGCCCGGCGGGCGGCGCGCACGCTGTCCTCGTCGGTCTTCGCGAGCACGGCGAGGCGCGCATCCGAGAAGCCGGCGGCCTTGAGCTGGCGCAAGGCGCCGGGGGTGTTCGGGATGCCGTGCGCCTTGACGCGGTTCTCCAGGTCGATGATCGCCTGGAGCTGCTCCAGGAACCACGGATCGATCTTGCAGGAGGCGTAGACCTCCTCGTGGCTGACGCCGAGGCGCAGCGCCTGGCCGACCTTCAACAGCCGGTCGGGAGTCGGGGTACCGAGCGCCGCCTTGATCGCGTTGTGATCGTCGCCCTTGCCCAGGCCCTCGATCTCGATCTCGTCGAGGCCGGTGAGGCCGGTCTCCAGGGAGCGCAGGGCCTTCTGGAGCGATTCGGCAAAGCAGCGGCCGATCGCCATCGCCTCGCCCACCGACTTCATGGCGGTGGTCAGTGTCGGCTCTGCGCCGGGGAACTTCTCGAAGGCGAAACGCGGGATCTTGGTGACGACGTAATCGATCGAGGGCTCGAACGAGGCCGGGGTGGCACCGCCCGTGATGTCGTTGGCGATCTCGTCGAGGGTGTAGCCGACGGCCAGCTTGGCCGCGACCTTGGCGATGGGAAAGCCCGTGGCCTTGGACGCCAGGGCGGACGACCGCGAGACGCGCGGGTTCATCTCGATGACGATCATCCGGCCGGTGGCCGGGTCGATGGCGAACTGCACGTTCGAGCCGCCGGTCTCGACACCGATCTCGCGCAGCACCGCCAGGGATGCGTCGCGCATCACCTGGTATTCCTTGTCCGTCAGCGTCAGGGCCGGCGCGACGGTGATGGAATCGCCGGTATGGACGCCCATCGGGTCGATGTTCTCGATGGCGCAGACGATGATGCAGTTGTCGTTCCTGTCGCGAACGACCTCCATCTCGTATTCCTTCCAGCCGAGGACGCTCTCCTCGATCAGGACCTCGTTCGTCGGCGAGGCGTCGATGCCGCGCTCGACGATGTCCAGGAATTCTTCCCGGTTGTAGGCGATGCCGCCGCCGGTGCCGCCCATGGTGAAGGAAGGGCGAATGATCGCCGGAAGACCGACCTCGGCGAGCGCGATCAGCGCCTGACCGATGGCGTGTTCGCCGTAGCGCTTGCGCCGCTCGGACTCGCCCCGGTGCCAGGTCTTCTCGAAGGCCGCGAGCGCCGCGGCCCGGGCTTCGCCCTCGTTCGCCGCCTCGATGCGGGCGATCTCGGCGAGGTACTTCGCACGGTCGGCCTTCTTGGCCGCCGAGGCGTTGGCGAGGGCCGATTTCGGCGTCTCCAGGCCGATCTTCGTCATCGCGTCGCGGAAGAGGTGGCGGTCCTCCGCCTTGTCGATCGCCTCGGTGGTGGCGCCGATCATCTGGACGTCGAACTTCTCCAGAACGCCCATCTTCTTGAGGGACAGGGCGCAGTTCAGCGCCGTCTGGCCGCCCATCGTGGGGAGCAGGGCGAAGCCCCCCGGCGCGACGTGGCGCTCCTTCTCGATGATCTTGGCGACGATCTCGGGCGTGATCGGCTCGACATAGGTCGCGTCGGCCATGTCCGGGTCGGTCATGATCGTGGCCGGGTTCGAATTCACCAGCACGATCCGGTAGCCCTCCTCGCGGAGTGCCTTGCAGGCCTGGGTGCCGGAGTAATCGAACTCGCAGGCCTGACCGATGACGATCGGCCCCGCACCGATGATCAGGATCGAGGATATGTCGGTGCGTTTCGGCATCGGGCGCCTTGGCTGCAAGCACGCGCGCCCGGCCATGCGCGGTGCCGGAGAAGCGGCACGGGCCTGGGGGCGCTAACGGCGTGGATTATCGTTGATCTCGGCACTTACACGCAGCCCGCGGCCATTGGAAGGGCACGGGCCGCCGGTGAAGCGCAGGCGGGTCTCAGAAGCCGAGATAGAGGGCCGAGACCGCGCGATCGATGGACAGGTAGAACACCCCGAAGGCGACGACGGCCGCGGCGGCGAATTCGAGGGCCGCATTAGAAAGCGTCTGGCTACGGCGCAGGATCTCGCGGCCGAAATACAGGCCGATCCAGGCCAGGGTCATCACGACCGGCATCGCAAAGAGGAAGGACCAGGTGCTCTCGACCCGGTCGAGGCCCGTCGCGGGGTCGATCAGCGCCCGGATGTTGCGGACCCAGGGGGCGTAGCAGGCCGAGGTGAGGGCGGTCATCCAGGCGAGGCTCACGGCCACGCCGAGATGGAACGTGAAGAGGCGATGCAGGCGCGAGAAGTCGTCGCGCGCGTCGTCGAACGTCATGTGGAAAATCCCCGGCAAGCGTCGAAATCGACCCGGCGACGATCTTCGAACGCCGTCCTTAGCGGGCCGTTAACGATGCCGGGATGCTCCGGAATGCCGGATTTTTTGTGACGGGACGGGAACCTTTTCGCGGTTCGCCCCTCGGGCGTGCAGGGCAGCCCTGCAGTCGGCGCGGCGGCCGGACGGATGCCGCCCCGTCCGGCCGCGACGGATCAGTCGGCCCTGGTGACCAGGGTCTCGGGCGTGCCGGCCTTCATCAGGGCGACGAAGCGCTCGAACAGGTAGTGGCTGTCCCGCGGACCGGGCGAGGCCTCCGGGTGATGCTGCACCGAGAAGGCCGGGCGGTCCGTCAGGGTGAGGCCGCAATTCGAGCCGTCGAACAGGGAGACATGCGTCTCGAGGGCGGTCTCGGGCAGGCTCTCCGGATCCACCGCGAAGCCGTGGTTCATCGACACGATCTCGACCTTGCCGGTGGTCTTGTCCTTCACCGGATGGTTCGCGCCGTGGTGGCCCTGCGCCATCTTCACGGTGCGGCCGCCCAGCGCCAGGCCCATCAGCTGGTGCCCGAGGCAGATGCCGAAGGTCGGCACCTTCTCCTGCAGCAGCGCCCGAATCACCGGGACGGCGTACGCGCCCGTGGCGGCCGGATCGCCGGGCCCGTTCGACAGGAACACGCCGTCCGGCTTCATCGCCATGATCTCATCGGCCGTCGTCGTGGCGGGCACCACCGTGACGTCGCAGCCGGCTTCGGCCAGCAGGCGCAGGATGTTGCGCTTCACGCCGTAGTCGATCGCCACCACCTTCAGGCCGGTTCCGGGCTTGCGGTCGCCGTACCCCGTCTTCACGCCCCAGGTGGTCTGCGACCATTCCGAGCGCTCGCGGCTGGTCACCGGCGGCACGAGGTCGAGGCCCTCCATCGGCGCGAGCGCCGCGGCACGGGCCTTCAGGGCCTCGCGGTCGAAGCGCCCCTCCGGATCGTTGGCGATGACCGCGTTCGGCATGCCGTGGTCGCGGATCAGCGCGGTCAGCGCCCGGGTGTCGACCCCGGTGATTCCGACGATGCCCCGGGCCTTGAGCCAGGAATCGAGGTGGCTCGACGATCGCCAGTTCGACGGGTTGGTGACGGCGGACGCGATCACTGTGCCGCGCACCCCGGAGGCCGGCGCCGCGTCGAGGCTCTCGAGGTCCTCGTCGTTGGTGCCGGTGTTGCCGATATGCGGGAAGGTGAAGGTGACGATCTGGCCGGCATAGGACGGGTCGGTCAGGATCTCCTGGTAGCCGGTCATCGCGGTGTTGAAGCAGACCTCGCCGTCGGCGATTCCGGTCTGGCCGATGCCGAAACCTTCCAGCACGGTCCCGTCCGCCAGGACCAGGAGGGCGGTGGCCAGGGGCTCGGCCCACGGAGCGGGGGGCGCGGGCACGGCAGGCGTGTGGACGCCTTCATCTTGCAGCATCGGCGTGATCTCGCTTATGTCCGGCCGATCCCGGCGCCGTGAGCGGCGCGTGCGGGCGGCTTGTCGTGCGGCGCTCATAGCGAGCGTGCCGCGTTTGGGTCAATGTGGCCCTCGCGTCGGCGCGTCTCAAGAACCCCGGTTCGCGCAGCAATTCGCAGACCACGCCATCGATCCGCCGTCCGGGGTCCCGCTTTTTCAGGAGTCACACGATGCTGCGCGCCCGTCTCACCACCGAGATGAAGGAAGCCATGAAGGCCGGCGACAAGGCGAAGCTCGCCACCGTCCGGATGATCCAGGCCGCCCTGAAGGACAAGGACATCGAGGCGCGCGGCCTCGGCAAGGAGCCGGCCTCCGAGGAGGAGATCCTGGCCCTGCTCCAGAAGATGATCAAGCAGCGCAACGAATCGGCCGCGGTCTACGACCAGGGCGGGCGGCCCGAGCTCGCCGAGAACGAGCGCAACGAGGTCGCGATCATCGCGGGCTTCCTGCCCCAGCAGATGGACGAGGCGGAGACCCGGGCGGCGATCGACAAGGCCGTGGCCGAGGTGGGCGCCGCCGGCCCCAAGGACATGGGCAAGGTCATCGCCGCCCTGAAGGGCGCCTATGCCGGCCGCATGGACTTCGCCAAGGCGAGCGGTCTCGTGAAGGAGGCGCTGAACGCCAAGGCGTGAGGGCGTCCCGGCACCGCGCGTCGGCGTTGGGGACTCTTTAAGCCTGGTCCGCTAATATCGGCGGCCGCAGAGGTCCGGTTCTTGCCGTGCGTTACCCGCCCCACATCCTCGAAGAGATTCGCGCGCGCCTGCCCGCATCCGACATCGTGGGGCGCCGCGTCCGGCTGAAGAAGGCCGGCCGCGAATGGCGCGGCCTGTCGCCGTTCAATGCCGAGAAGTCGCCGTCGTTCTACGTGAACGACCAGAAGCAGTTCTATCACTGCTTCTCTTCCGGCAAGCATGGCGACGTCTTCACCTTCCTGATGGAGACCGAGGGCTTGAGCTTCCCCGAGGCGGTGGAGCGCCTGGCGGCGGAGGCCGGCGTGACCCTGCCGGCGCCGAGCGCGGACGCCCACGAGCAGGAGACCAAGCGCGCCGGCGCCTTCGAAGTCATGGAGATGGCCGCCGTCTTCTTCGAGGAGCAGCTGCGCGGCCGCGCCGGCACCGAGGCCCGCGCCTATCTCGATCGGCGCCAGCTTGGCCCGGAGATCCGGAGCCGCTTTCGCCTCGGCTACGCGCCGGGCGACCGCTACGCCCTGCGCGACCATCTCGCCGCCAAGGATGTCGACCGGGACCTGATGGTCGAGCTCGGCCTGCTGGTAGCCGGCGAGGACATCCGCGTGCCCTACGACAAGTTCCGCGACCGGGTGATGTTTCCGATCGCCGATTCGCGTGGGCGCGTCATCGCCTTCGGCGGCCGGGCGATGCAGAAGGACGCCAAGGCGAAGTACATGAATTCGCCGGAGACGCCGCTCTTCCACAAGGGACAGCTGCTCTACAACCTGCACCAGGCCCGCAAGCCCGCCCATGATCGCGGCGTGATCGTCGCCGTCGAGGGTTACGTCGACGTCATCGCCATGACCCTCGCCGGCCATCCCAACGCGGTGGCGGGCCTCGGCACCGCGCTCACCGAGGAGCAGATCGGCCTGCTCTGGCGCAACGCCGACGAGCCGATCCTCTGCTTCGACGGCGACGGGGCCGGCCAGCGGGCCGCCTTCAAGGCCCTCGACGTCGCGCTGCCCGGCCTGACGCCGGGCAAGTCCCTGCGCTTCGCCATGCTGCCCGAGGGGCAGGACCCCGACGATCTCCTGCGTTCGGACGGCAAGTCGGCCATCGATCGCGTGCTCGACGCGGCCCGCCCCCTGGTCGAGGTGCTGTGGTCGCGCGCCACCGACGGGGCTCCCCTCGATACCCCCGAGCGGCGGGCCGGCCTCGCCAAGTCGCTGCGCGAGATGGTCGCCTCCATCCGCGACGAGACCGTGCGGGGTTTCTACCGCGACGAGATCGAGGGGCGTCTGCGCGCCCTGTCGCCTCAGGCCGCATCCGGACGCCGCGGACCCTGGGAGCCGCGGACGGGCTCGGCGCGGCCTGCCTTCCCGCGCAATCCCCGGCCCGGTGATCCGCCGCCGTCGCCGCGAATCACGACCAAGTTCAATCCGCTCTATGCCGGCGAGACCAGCGCATCGGGCCAAGTGGCCTTCCGCGACCGGGAGGCGATGATCGTCTCGAGCCTCCTCGTCCACCCCGAACTGCTCGGGATCGAGGCGGAGGATCTCGCCGAACTCGAACTCGGCGATCCGGACGCGCAGGCGCTGCGCTCGCTGCTGCTCGACAGCCACGCCGATGCCGATCAACCCGGCGTCGAAGTTCTGGAGAGCCGTTTGAAGCGCGCCGGACTCATGGAAGCGGCGGTCCGTCTCGCCAGCCATGTGCGTCCGGGCGATCGATGGACCCTTGACGCGCATGCCGATCCCGTGCGTCTCGAAGACGCATTGCGTCAGGCCGTGATCTTGCACCGCAAGTCTGGAGCGCTAAATAGCGAACTCCGCTTGGCTGAACGGGCCCTGGTCGAGGACGAGACGGAGGCGAACTTCGCTTGGCTGTGCGACGTGAAGGCCCGTATGGCGGTCATCGCCGGTGCGGAGGCGGACGAGGTGGTGCCGGATGCGGATGAGGCATCGACACCCTGAAACCTGCGCCGCGAACGAATTCGGTCGCCTTTGGCGGCTCATGGTTAACAATCGGTCAAGCGTCTCGCTTGCATACCGGGATCTGACATCGACGCGGCTGTCACTTCGGCGGTCCGCACATCACATACATTTCAGCGTCGACGACGCGGAGTGAGCGACACGCTCCCGCGTGACACTGACACGACAACCATAGGCGGACCATGGCGACGAAGGCAACGGAACGGGACGAGACGGATGCTGCCCCCGAGGCACAGACCGACGGGCCGCTCCTCGATCTGACGGATGCCTCCGTCAAGCGGATGGTGAAGCTCGCCAAGAAGCGCGGCTACATCACCTACGAGGAGATCAACGAGGTTCTGCCCGACGGCCAGTCCGACCCCGACCAGATCGAGGACGTGCTGTCGCAGCTCTCGGAGATGGGCATCAACGTCGTCGAGGCCGAGGAGACCGAGGAGACGACCGAGGCCAAGACCAAGGGCGACGACGAGGACGAGGAAGGCGCGGAGGGGACCGAGGTCGCCGAGATCGCGCCCGCCAAACCCCTTGCCGTGCGCGAGACCACCGCCAAGGAGCCGACCGACCGCACGGATGATCCCGTGCGGATGTACCTGCGCGAGATGGGCTCGGTGGAGCTCCTGTCCCGCGAGGGCGAGATCGCCATCGCCAAGCGCATCGAGGCCGGTCGCGAAGCGATGATCGCGGGGCTCTGCGAGAGCCCGCTGACCTTCCAGGCCATCATCATCTGGCGCGACGAGCTCGTCGACGGCCGGGTGCTCCTGCGCGAGATCATCGACCTCGAAGCGACCTATGCAGGCCCCGACGCCAAGAACGCGATGCAGATCGCCGACGGCGCCGAGGAGAGCGAGGAGTCCGAGGGGGATACGCCGGCGCCGCCCGAGGGCGACGACGAGGACGACATGGAGAACAACGTCTCCCTGGCGGCCATGGAGACGGAGATCAAGCCGCGCGTCCTCGAGACGTTCGACAACATCGCCAACAATTACCGCAAGCTGCGCAAGCTGCAGATCGAGCATGCCGAGCTCAAGGCCTCGGGCGGCACCCGCACAGATGCGCAGGAGCGCAAGCAGGACGAGTTGAAGGACGCCGTCGTCACCGACGTGAAGTCGCTCTCGCTGAACGCCAACCGCATCGAGGCCCTGGTCGAGCAGCTCTACGACATCAACAAGCGCCTCATCTCCCACGAGGGCCGCCTGATGCGCTACGCCGAGAGCCACGGCGTCGCCCGCGACGAGTTCCTGCGCCACTACCAGGGCTGGGAACTCGATCCGAACTGGATGGAGCGCGTCGGCAGCCTCGGCGGCCGCGGCTGGAAGAACCTCGTCGAGAAGGGCTCGAACGAGGTCGCCCGCCTGCGCGAGCAGATCCTGACCCTCGCTTCCGAGACGGGCCTGGAGATCGGCGAGTACCGCAAGATCGTCAACATGGTCCAGAAGGGCGAGCGCGAAGCCCGCCAGGCCAAGAAGGAGATGATCGAGGCCAACCTCCGCCTCGTGATCTCGATCGCCAAGAAGTACACCAATCGCGGCCTGCAGTTCCTGGACCTGATCCAGGAGGGCAATATCGGCCTGATGAAGGCGGTCGATAAGTTCGAGTATCGTCGCGGCTACAAGTTCTCGACCTACGCCACTTGGTGGATCCGTCAGGCGATCACCCGCTCGATCGCCGATCAGGCCCGCACCATCCGCATTCCGGTGCACATGATCGAGACGATCAACAAGATCGTCCGGACTTCGCGCCAGATGCTTCACGAGATCGGCCGCGAGCCGACCCCGGAGGAACTGGCCGAGAAGCTGGCGATGCCGCTGGAGAAGGTGCGCAAGGTCCTCAAGATCGCCAAGGAGCCGATCTCCCTCGAGACGCCCATCGGCGACGAGGAGGACAGCCACCTCGGCGACTTCATCGAGGACAAGAACGTCGTCCTGCCCATCGACGCGGCGATCCAGTCCAACCTGCGTGAGACGACCACGCGCGTGCTCGCCTCGCTCACACCCCGCGAGGAGCGGGTGCTGCGCATGCGCTTCGGCATCGGCATGAACACCGACCACACCCTCGAGGAGGTCGGCCAGCAGTTCTCGGTGACCCGCGAGCGCATCCGTCAGATCGAGGCGAAGGCGCTGCGCAAGCTCAAGCACCCGAGCCGGTCGCGCAAGCTCCGGAGCTTCCTCGACAATTGAGGTATTCGATCGCGCCGGTTCAGCCCGGTGCGCCGATCTTCCGAAAGAGCCGGCTCCTCTCGGGGCCGGCTCTTTCGTTTCGACGATGTTCCACGCCTCCGACGCAGGAACGAGACAGCATCCGGTGCTGCGTCGGGGCGGGTATCTCACCGAAGACTAGTCGTCGACGCGACAGGCAAAATGCCGGTCGCCCGATGGCGTCGGCGTTCGACTTCTGGTCTGCGCGGTTGAAGGGGTCACGCCCGCACGATACTCACAAAACCCGAACGGTCGCCGTTGCCGGACGCCGCTTCCCAACCCACCTTGGCCATATGCTCGATCGAGGCCCGCCCCAGCCGTCTCCCACCGCCGAAGCCGATGGCTCCGAGGCGGCCGATGTCCCGTTCGGCGCGCTTCAGGCGTGCGTGGCCCTGCGCGACTGGTTGCTGAGCGAGGGCGCCCGGATGCCGAAGGCCGAGGAACTGCTCTCCGGCCTCGCCGAGCGTCTGATCCGGCTCGATGTGCCGGTCGATCGCGCCACCACCGCCATCGATGCCCTGCACTCCGAGTATTCCGGCGTCGGCCGGTTCTGGACCCGTGAGGCGGGCTCCTCCGTCCGCCTGTTCCCGCACGGGGAAGCCTCCGACAAGGCCTACCGCGAAAGCCCGTTCTTCCGCGTCCACGAGACCGGCGCCTGGCTGATCCTCGACCTCGCCGAAACGCCCGACGATGCCTTCGCGGTGATCCCCGACCTGAAGGCGGAGGGCTACCGGTACTACATCGTCGCGCCGCTATTCTTCACCAACGGGACCCGCAACGGCATCTCGTTCGCCACCCGGTCCGAGCTCGGTTTTCGCGACGAGGACGTGGCGATCCTGCGCTTCATCATGCCGACGCTGGCCGCCGTGATGGAGATGCGCAGCGTCAATAAGCAACTGGATCACGTCCTGCGGATCTATGTCGGGGACGAGCCGCACAAGGCGATCCTCGGCGGGTCGATCCGGCGCGGCCACGTCCAGCGCATCCGCTCGGCGATCCTGTTCGCGGACATGCGCGACTACACCCGCATCTCCGCCGACATGACACCGGAGGAGGCGGTCGATCTCCTGAACATCTTCTTCGACTGTCTGGTGCCCGCCATCGAGCGCGAGGGCGGCGAGGTTCTGAAATATCTCGGCGACGGCTTGCTGGCGATCTTTCGCGAGTCTGGGGACGACCTCGGCGGCGCTGCGAAAGGGGCGCTCACGGCCTCCCAGAGTGCCATGACGGCTTTGGCCGAGGCCAATTCGCTCGGCCGGTTCGCCAATCCGGTCGCGGCCGGCATCGCCCTGCACCACGGCGAGGCCGCCTACGGCAATGTGGGCTCGGGCGCGCGCCTCGACTTCACCGTGATCGGGCGCGACGTGAACCTCGCCAGCCGCGTCGCCCGCCTGAACCGGACGCTCGGCGAGCCGATCCTGATGACGAAGCCCTTCGTCGACTTCCTCTGGGACATGCCGGACCCTCTCGGCGAACACGCCCTCGACGGCTTCGCCGAACCGATGGGCGTCTATCGTCCCGTGCGTCCACCGGCCTCGTGAATCGCATGCGGGCGCAAGCGCCTGTGGGGATTGACCCCGGCCCGCGGACGGCCCACATCAAGGGCGTTCCAGGGAGATCCCCGGCAAGGGGCTGAGAAACCGATGGTCGTCCGTTCGCGGATGGCGGCGCGGAAATCCTTCGAACCTGACCCGGTTCATACCGGCGTAGGGATTGGACCGCGGGTTTCGCCACGAGCCCGGCACGCTTCACCGCTCGAAGCTGCAGCCCCACCAATCTCGACGCTGTTGCGGAGATTGCGTTGGACGTGACCCCGAATTCCTTCCTCAACCTGCGACGGACGCATGGAGCCGCGCCGCCGGCGGCCGCCGTCCCGGTGCGCAGCGACGTGGTCGTGGTCGGCGCCGGCCTGATTGGCCTGTCGGCCGCTTGGCGCCTGGCGCAGGGCAGGCGCTCCGTGACCGTCCTGGAGCGCGACACCGTCGGCGCCGGGGCGAGCCTCGCCGCCACCGGCATGCTGGCTCCCGCCGCCGAGCACGAACCCGGCTCGGACCCGCTGCTGCCCCTGGCGCTGGAGAGCCTGTCGCGCTGGCCGGGTTTTCGCGATGCGCTCGAGCAGGCGGCCGGCCTCGACATCGACTACCGGGAGGAGGGCACCCTGGTGCTCGCCATCGGCCGCGACGAGGTCGATCGCCTGCGCTTCCGCCACGATCTCCAGAAGCGCTCCGGCCTCGACGCGCGCTGGCTGAGCGGACCCGAAGTCCGGGCCCGCGAGCCGCGCCTTCGTCCGGCGGTCACCGCCGGCCTGTTCTGCCCGCACGACCATCAGGTCGATCCGAGCCGGGTGATGGCCGCCCTCGTGCGCGCCTGCCTCGCCGCCGGCGTCGCCATCGTCGAGGGCTGCGCGGTGGAGGCCCTCGACTGGACCGCCGGCCGGGTCACCGGCGTGCGCACGGGCCAGGGGCCGACCCGGGCCGACACCGTCGTACTGGCCTCCGGCGCCTGGAGCGGGGAGGCGGGCCTCCTGCCAGACCATCTCGCCCTGCCGGTCCGCCCCTTGCGCGGACAGTCCCTCGCCCTTCGGACCACCGCCCGCACCGGCACCCTGGCCCATATGGTGTGGACCGAGCAGGTGCACATGGCGCCGAAGTCCGACGGGCATCTCGTCGTCGGTGCGACCGTGGAGGATTGCGGCTTTGTGCCCGGTGTCACGGCCGGCGGACTCTACGCCTTGCTGGAGGGCGCCCGCCGCGTCCTGCCCGGCATCGAGGAGATGGCGGTGGAGGCGGTCTGGAGTGGCTTCCGGCCGACGTCGGACGACGATGCGCCGATCATCGACGCCCTGGCGCCGGGCCTCGTCGTGGCCACGGGGCATCATCGCAACGGCTACCTGCTGGCCCCGGCCACCGCCGACGCCGTGGCCGCGCTGGTCGCCGAAGGGGCGCTGCCGGATTACGCGCGTCGTTTCGGCCGCGCCCGCTTCGCGTCGGCACCGCAGAGGGCCTTCGCATGAAGTTCACCGTCAACGGCGAGGCCCGCGAAAGCGCCGCAGCCGACCTCGATGCGCTGTTCCGGGAAGAGGCCGAGGAGACCGGCATCGACAGCCCGCAGGGCATCGCCATCGCGCTCAACGGCGCCGTGGTCCGCCGCCGCGACTGGGCCGCCACCGCCCTCGGCGACGGCGACCGTGTCGAGATCGTCCGCGCCATGCAGGGCGGATAGATGATTGGATGAGACATTTGGCCAGGTGGATGGGATGGCTGGGAGGCCAGGGATGACCGAGATCGCGAACGACACCGATGCGCTGGTGATCGGAGGCGTGAGCCTGGGCTCGCGCCTGTTCATCGGCACCGCCGGCTACCCGACACAGAGCATCCTCTTCGATGCGGTGGCGGCCTCCGGGGCCGAGGTCGTCACGGCCTCGATCCGCCGCGTCTCGCTCCAGGGGCACGGGTCGGACACCCTGCGCCGGCTGAAGGAGCACCGGTTCCTGCCCAACACCGCCGGCTGCGAGACCGCCCGCGACGCGATCATGACGGCCGAACTCGCCCGCGAGGCCCTCGACACGAACTGGATCAAGGTCGAGGTCATCGGCGACCGCGAGACGCTCTATCCCGACGTGGCCGAACTGCTGGAGGCCTGCCGCCACCTCGTCGACGACGGCTTCACCGTGCTGCCCTATTGCAACGACGATCCCGTGGTCTGCCAGCGCCTCGCCGATCTCGGTTGCGCCGCCGTGATGCCCATGGGCTCGCTGATCGGCTCCGGCATGGGCGTGGCCAACCCAGCCAATCTCGAGCTGATCTGCCGGCGCTCGCCCGTGCCGGTGATCGTCGATGCCGGCATCGGCACCGCCTCCGACGCGGTGATCGCCATGGAGCTCGGCGCCGCCGGCTGCCTCCTCAACACCGCGGTCGCCAAGGCCGACGATCCCGTGCGGATGGCCCGCGCCATGCGCGCCGCCGTCCAGGCCGGCCGTGATGCCTACCTCGCCGGCCGCATCCCGAAGCGGGGCCGGGCCGAGCCGTCGAGCCCGCAACTCGGGCTCGTGGGCTCGTGACCCCGGACAAGGCCGGTACGCTGGGATGAGGGGATTGCCGTCGCGGCTGCTGGTGGTGACGGACAGGTCCGTGACCGAGGTGCCGGACGTCGCCGCCCGCCACCTCCGCGTCACCCTCGAACGCCTCCTCCGGGCGGGCGCCCGCTGGATCTGGTTTCGGGAGCGCGACCTCACGTCGGAAGCGCGGCGCGCGCTGGCCCGCGACGTCGTTCGCCTGGTGAAGGCCGAGGGCGGCGCGCTGACGATCGGCGCCGATGCGGCGCTCGCCGCAGAACTCGGGGCCGACGGCGTCCATCTGCCCGGCGGGACGAGCGCGGCCGACCTCGCCGAGGCCCGTCGGCGCCTGCCGGACGGTTGGATCGGAATCTCGGCGCATGCGCCGGACGAGGTGGCGATGGCGGCCCGTGCGGGTGCCGACTACGCCACCCTCAGTCCCATCTTTCCGACCCCGAGCAAGCCGGGCTACGGTCCGGCCCTCGGGACGGACGCGATCCGGATCGCGTCCGGGTTCGGCATGCCGGTGATCGCCCTCGGGGGCATCACCGTCGATCGCGTGGAGGCCTGCCGTTCCGCCGGTGCCGCCGGCGTCGCGGTGATGGGCGCGTTGATGCGCCCCCCGGATCCGACGGCCGGGGCGCGCGCCTATCTCGCCCGCCTCGCTGCGGGATCCGACGTGCGGTGATGGACAGGGAGCCGGCACATGTGGGGCCAGAACCGTTTCCTCGAACGCGTGCCGGTGCGGCACCCGATCATCCAGGCACCGATGATCGGACCCAAGCCGGCGCTCGCCGCCAGCGTGAGCGCGGCGGGCGGCCTCGGCTCCCTGGCCTGCGCGGCGATGAATCCGGATGCCGTGCGCCGCGAGGCCGCCGCGATCCGTGCCCGGACCGACGCGCCCTTCAACCTCAACTTCTTCTGCCACGTTCCGGAGACGCCGGATGCGGCGCGCGATGCCGCCTGGCGCAGCAGACTCGCGCCTTACTACGCGGAGCTTGGCCTCGACCCGGCGGCCCCGATCGCCATGGCACAGCGGACGCCCTTCGACGCGGCGATGCTCGCGGCGGTCGCAGAGGTCCGGCCGGCGGTGGTGAGCTTTCATTTTGGACTGCCGGAGGCGGCGCTGCTCGACTCCGTGCGAGCCCTCGGCTGCATCATTCTGTCCTCCGCCACCACCGTGCGGGAGGCGCGCTGGCTTGCCGAGCGCGGGGTCGACGCCATCATCGCGCAAGGGGCCGAGGCCGGCGGGCATCGCGGCCTGTTCCTCGGCGACGATCCCGCGACGCAGGTCGGCACGATGGCGCTGGTGCCCCAGGTGGTCGACGCGGTGGACGTGCCCGTGATCGCGGCCGGGGGCATCGCCGATGCGCGCGGAATCGCCGCCGCCTTCATGCTCGGCGCTTCGGCCGTCCAGCTGGGGACCGCCTACCTCCGCTGCACGGAAGCCGGCCTCTCGCCGCCTCACCGAGAGGCCCTGCGCCGGGCGCGAGACGAGGACACGACCATCACCAACGTGCTGACCGGTAAGCCGGCGCGGGGCCTCGTGAATCGCGTCATCCGCGAACTCGGGCCGTTGCGGGCCGATACACCGGTCTTCCCCACCGCTGCCATCGGCCTCCATCCCCTTCGGATCGAAGCCGAGCGGCGCGGTTCGGGCGACTTCTCGCCCCTCTGGGCCGGGCAGGGAGCGCCGCTCGCGCGTGAGACGGATGCGGATCGCCTGACCATCGAACTCGCGGACGGCGCGCTCAGGCTCCTGGGTGGCCCGAGGAGCTGATCACTTCGCCGTCGCCGGCCCATAGGGCGGCCGGGGGATCGCCCGGTGGGCGGCGCGCAGGGCCGCCGACCAGCGCTCGCGCAGGTCGTGGAAGTAGTTCTCGCCGGCCTCGATCCGGTGGTTCACTTCGAGGTCGAGGGCGTTGCGGCGGGCGACCGCGATGTCGATGGGCAGGCCGACGCCGAGGTTCGAGCGCATGGTCGAATCCATCGAGACGAGGCCGACCTTCAGAGCGTCGTACAGGTCGGTCTCGTACTTCACCGCCCGGTCGAGGATCGGCTTGCCGTACTTGTGCTCGCCGATCTGAAGGAAGGGCGCGTCGCCGCTGCACTCGATGAAGTTGCCTGCCGAGTAGATCAGGTAGAGCTTCATCGGATCGGCGCCGATCTGGCCGCCGAACAGCAGCGAGACCGAGAAGCGCAGATTGGCCGCCTCGAAACCGGCTTTCTCGATCTCACGGACGCGGCGGATGGCGCGGCCGACGAGCTGGGCCGCCTGGAACATCGTCGGCGCCTCGACGAGCTTCATCTTCGGCTCGCCGGCATCGCCCTCGACGCCCTCGGCCAGCAGGCTGAGCACCGACTGGGTGATCGACAGGTTGCCGGCGGAGGCCAGCATCATCACGCGCTCGCCCGGGACGTTGAAGTGGTGGAGCTTGCGATAGGTCGAGATGTCGTCCAGCCCGGCATTGGTCCGGGTGTCGGCGATCATCACCAACCCCTCCTCGACGAGGACACCGACGCAGTAGGTCATGGTGTGGTCTTTCTCGCACGTCCGTCCGCGATCAGGACTGGACGGAAGCCTGTGCCTGCTCGACGCGGAGCGTCACGTCGAGTGTTTCTGTCCCGCCGCCCATGCGGCTGCCGCGGATCGGTGCCGCCCCGAGATAGTCGAGGGCGGCGGCCACGCGGATATGCGCTTCCGTGGTGGCGATGCCGTGGGCAGCGTCGAAGCCGATCCAGCCGAGCCCCGGTACCAGGGCTTCCGCCCAGGCATGGCCCGAGCCCTGGTCCGCGTCGCGGTCGGTGTGGTGGTAGTAGCCGGACACGTAGCGCGTGGGAATCTCGAGATGGCGCGCTGCCGCGATGAAGAGATGGGTGACGTCCTGGCAGACGCCCTTCTCCTGAGCGAACGCCTGGGCCGCGTTGGTGCTCGCGCTGGCCGGACCGGGGACGAAGGCGACCCGCTCGTGCACGGCGGCCAGGAGCCGGTGCAGGCAGGGCAGGGGAGCGGGGTCGCCGGCCGCGGCGACCTCCTGCGCGAAGGCCTGGATGGCGTCGTTGGCCAGGGCGAGGTCCGAGTCCCGCAGGTAGAACACGTCGGGCAGGCGCTCGATGGTGCCGCGCACGATGCCGTGCATCTCCAGGGTGTCGACCTCGCCGGTGACGCGGATCGACAGTGCCTCGGCCGGCTCGTCGGCCGTGAACCAGTGCACCACGTTGCCGAAGCCGTCCTCGCGCTCGCTCACGCGGCCGTCGACCGAGGGCTCGATGCGCCAGCGCCGGACATACTGCCCGTCATGGTCGCGCGGACGCAGACGTAGGACCTGGATCAGCCCGCGCGCGGGATGCTCGTAGGTGTAGTTGGTCTCGTGGAAGACGCGGATTCGCATGCGGCGACCTTTGCGCGGCGTCGGGCCGGGGCCGGCCCTATACCAGATATTGCTCGATGACCGCTGCGCCGAGACGATTGTTCTCGACGATGAACTCCGTCACGAACTCGTGCAGGCCGGAGGAGAAGATGCGGTTGATGTTCTCGCCTTCCAGGCGCGCCAGGGTGTTGCTCGCCAGGCGCTGGCTCGCGCCGCGCCGCCCATAGGCGTCGGCGATGAGGTCGAGGTGCTCCACCAGCATCCCGTAGCAGTTGGTGAAGGAACGCGGCATCTGCCGGTTCAGGATGAGCAGGTCGGCCACGAGCAGGGGCTTCACGCTCTCGCGGTAGACCCAGTGATAGGCGTTGAAGGCCGACACCTCGCGCAGGATTGTGGTCCACTGGAAGTAGTCGAGGCTGCCGCCGATCTTCTCCGAGGCCGGCAACAGGATGCGGTACTTCACGTCGAGGATGCGCGCGGTGTTGTCCGCCCGCTCGATGGCGGTGCCCAGGCGGGTGAACCAGTAGGCGTCGTTGCGGAGCATCGTCCGGTAGGCCGAGCCGTCGAAGGCGAGGGAGACCCCCTTCACCCAGTCGAGGAAGCGGGTGAACTCGTCGCGGTTGAGGTCGCGTCCCTCGTAGTTGCGCAGCTCGAGCCACGCGCCGTTGATGGCGTCCCACATCTCGGTGGTGAGTGCCGTGCGCACGCTACGGGCGTTCTCGCGGGCGGTCTCGATGCAGGAGCGAATCGAGGATGGATTGTGGGGGCTGAAGGCGAGGAAGTCGCAGACGGTGGCTTCCGTGACGCTGTCGTAGAGGGGCTTGAACACCTCCGGATCGCCCGCCGAGGCCAGGGCGGAGGCCCACTCGTTGGTCTCGCCACCGCCGTAGCTCGACGGCAGGGCGGCGAGCCGCAGGGCGGCATCGAGGATGCGGGCGACGAACTCCGCCCGCTCGGCGTAGCGCGAGAGCCAGTACAGGTTGTCGGCGGTCCGGGACAGCATGGGGTTCCATCGGGACGTCGACCAGCGTCGGAAACGCAGGCCGCAGGGCTGAAAGGACTATGCCGGAGGCGGCACGGGCTTGGAAAGGCATCCGGTGCGAAAGGCCGGGCCGGATGCCCGGCGCGATCTCAGGCGTCGAGGACCCAGGTGTCCTTGGTCCCGCCGCCCTGGCTCGAATTGACGACCAGGGACCCTTCCTTCAAGGCGACCCGGGTGAGGCCGCCGGGAACGATCCGAATCTCGTCGGACCCGCACAGAACGAAGGGTCGCAGGTCGACGTGCCGGGGTGCGACGCCGGAGGCGACGAAGGTCGGGCAGGTGGAGAGCGCCAGGGTGGGCTGGGCGATGAAGCCGTCCGGGGCGTGCTTGAGCTTGCGCCCGAACTCCTCGATCTCCCGCTTGGTCGCATGCGGACCCACCAGCATGCCGTAGCCGCCCGAGCCGTTGACCTCCTTCACGACGAGGTCGCCGAGATTGTCCATCACGTAGGCGAAGGCTTCCTTTTCGCGGCAGCGATAGGTCGGCACGTTGTGCAGGATCGGCTCCTCGCCGGTGAAGAACTTCACGATCTCCGGCATGTAGCTGTAGACCGCCTTGTCGTCGGCGATGCCGGTGCCGACCGCGTTGGCCAAGGTCACGGTCCCGCGCTCGTAGGCGTTCATGATGCCGGGAACGCCGAGCACCGAATCGGGGCGGAAGACCAGCGGATCGAGGAAGTCGTCGTCGAGGCGGCGGTACAGCACGTCGACCCGGCGCGGGCCCTCGGTCGTGCGCATGTAGACGACGTCGTCCTTGGTGAAGAGGTCGGACGCCTCGACGAGGTCGACGCCGAGCTTGTCGGCCAGGAACGAGTGCTCATAGAAGGCCGAGTTGTAGCGGCCGGGCGTGAGCAGGGCGACGGTGGGGTCTCTGGTGGCGGTGGAGGGTGCGAGGCTGCGCAGGGTCGCCAGCAGGGCGTCCGGATAGTTCTCGACGGGAGCCACGCGGTGACGGGAGAACAGCTCGGGGAAGAGCCGCAGCATGACTTCGCGGTTCTCCAGCATGTAGGAGACGCCGGACGGGGTGCGGGCATTGTCCTCCAGCACGAAGAAGTCGTTCTCGCCCGTGCGCACGATGTCGATGCCGGCGATGTGGACGTAGAGGTCGTGCGGCACCCGGAAGGCGCGCATCTCCATCCGGTAATGCGGGTTGCGATAGACCAGGTCGGCCGGGATGATGCCCGCCTTGATGCATTCCTGGGCGCCGTAGATGTCCTTCAGGAAGGCGTTGATGGCTGTGACGCGCTGCTTCAGGCCGCGCTCGAGAAAGCCCCATTCCGGCTTGGTGATGACGCGGGGGATGATGTCGAACGGGATCAGCCGCTCGGTGGCTTCGTTCGCCCCGTACACCGCGAAGGTGATGCCGATGCGCCGGAACAGCATCTCGGCCTGGCTGCGGCGGGTGTTGAAATGCTCGGGCGGCGTGGTGTCGAGCCAGTGCTTGAGGCTGTCGTAGGCTTCGCGCACGGCGGGGTTGCTCAGCGCCCCGTCGGGCAGCCCGGTCATCTCGTCGAATGCAGCGAGCGCCATTCGCGTCTCCCCCTTGAACACCGTTCTTGTCTAGGCAAGAGGCGCGCCAGCGACCGGAGATCGACGCCTGCGCGCACCGCCCTTGCGTGTACGGTAGCACGTTCAGATCAACTTCAAGCCCTTGAAGCTCGCATGTCCCTCGCGACCCAGGATGATGTGATCGTGGATGACGATGCCGAGGGGGTCCAGCACGCCCACGATCTCGCGCGTCATCCGGATGTCCGCCGCCGAGGGCGTCGGATCGCCGGAGGGATGGTTGTGGGCGAGGATGATGGCGGTGGCCGAGAGCTCGAGTGCCCGGCGCGCCACCTCGCGGGGATAGACCGGCGTGTGATCGACGGTGCCGCGTCCCTGGACCTCGTCGGCGATGAGGTGGTTGCGGCGATCGAGGAACAGCACGCGGAACTGTTCGCGCGCGGCGAAGGCCATGGTGGCGCGGCAATATTCGAGGACGGCGCTCCACGAGGAGAGAAGGGGCCGCGCGGCTATGGCGCCGCGCGCCAGCCGGTGCCCTGCCGCTTCGATGAGCTTCAAGTCGGCGATGACCCCGGGACCGATGCCTTCGATTTCAGCAAGTCGCGCGGGTTCGGCGCTCACCACCTCGGCAAAGCTGCCGAAGCGCCGGATCAGCGCCTTGGCGAGGGGCTTGACGTCGCGGCGCGGGATCGCTCGGAACAGGGCGAGTTCGAGCAGCTCGTAATCCGGCAGGGCGTCGGCTCCGCCCTGGGCGAAGCGGGCGCGCAGGCGGTCGCGGTGGCCGAGATAGTGCGGTTCCGCCTCCTTCGGCGCCTCATCCGGATGGTCGGGAGCGGATGGCGGCCGGGCGGTCACGGGAGCCGGATCAGCCGGCGGTGGGCGCAGGCTGGTGCAGGCCCTTCGGCGACAGGGTGAAGATCTCCGCCCCCGTCTCCGTCACCGCGACGGTGTGCTCGAACTGCGCCGAGAGCGAGCGGTCGCGGGTCACCGCGGTCCAGCCGTCGGACAGGACCTTCACGGCGGGACGGCCGAGATTGATCATCGGCTCCACGGTGAAGAACTGCCCGGGCTGGAACTTCACGTCGTAGCTCGGCTCGACGTAGTGCAGGATGGTGGGCGCATCGTGGTAGGTGCGCCCGAGGCCGTGCCCGCAGAAGTCGCGGACCACCGAGCAGCGCTCCGCCTCGGCGTATGCCTGGATCGCCCGCCCGATATCCGTGGTCGAGCCCCCCGGCCTGATCGCGGCGATGCCGCGCATCAGGCACTCGTGGGTGATCTCGCACAGGCGCTGCGCCTTGCGCGGAACGTCGCCGACATAGGCCATCCGACTCGAGTCGCCATGCCAGCCGTCCACGATCAGACAGATGTCGAGGTTGACGATGTCGCCCTCGCGCAGGGGCTTGTCGTTCGGGATGCCGTGGCAGACCACGTGGTTGATCGAGGTGCAGATCGACTTGGGATAGCCGCGGTAGAGCAGCGAGGCCGGGTAGGCGCCGTGATCCATCGCGAAGGTGTAGGCGAGCTTGTCGAGATGTTCGGTGGTGACGCCCGGGGCGGTCGCCTCCATCAGGACGTCGAGGGCTTCCGCCGTCAGTCGGCCGGCCCTGCGCATGCCCTCGAACCCGTCCGGTCCGTGAATCGGCGGCTGGGGCGCGCGGCGTCCGCTCTCGGACACGGCCTGTTCGTTCTGGGTCATGGGGGCGTTTCGCGAAGGGCACCGGAGCGGGCTCCCACCTTATGTACGGTGACGCGCGCGTGAGGCCAACCCTCGGGCACGCACCGCACTAGGCTTGCGCCGGGGGAGCGGCTAGAGACGGTTCCCGGCAGACCCCGACAACACGGATGCCCGCACGACGACGAGTCTTCGGCGGGCCGGCAGGCAGGACGAGGCGATGGCTGACAAAGCGGTCCCGCATTTCCACAACGAGCCCGGCGTGGCGGTGATCCACGTCGGTTCGAAGGAGTTCATGTGCATCGGGGCCAAGCCCCCGTTCGATCATCCGCACATCTTCCTCGACATGGGGGCGGACGACGAGACCATCTGTCAGTACTGCTCGACGCTGTTCCGCTACCGGCCGACCCTGGCCGCCGGCAACGCCGACCCGGCGATCTGCGTCTGGGACGACCGGACCTCGGCCGCCGCCTGACCCGGCGCGGCGGCTCCGTGCCGGCCCTGAACATCGCCGTCGTCGGCGCGGGCATCGGCGGCCTGACGGCGGCGCTCGCCCTCGACGCCGCCGGCCATTCCGTCACGCTGATCGAGCGCCGCACCGGATTCAGCGAGGTCGGGGCCGGGATCCAGCTCTCGCCCAATGCCAGCCGGGTGCTGATCGGTCTCGGGCTCGGCGCGGCGCTGCGGCGCGCGGCCAGCGAGCCGTCGGCCGTGGTGGTGCGCGCCCTGAGGAGCGGCGCGGTCATCGGCGGCGTCGCCCTCGGCGCCGGCCTGCGTGAGCGTTTCGGTGCGCCCTACTACGTCATCCACCGCGCCGACCTGCAGACCCTGCTCCTCGACGCGGTGCGCGGGCGGCCCGGCATCAGGCTGCTCGTCGGGCGCGACGTCACCGCCCTGGCCGAGCGGCCGGACGGCATCGACCTGACCCTGGAGAGCGGGGCCGGGACGCGGACCGAACTCTTCTCAGCCGATCTCGTCGTCGGGGCCGACGGCGTCCGCTCGCGCCTGCGGGGCCACCTCGACGGGCAGGACCTGCGCTCCGGCCGCGCTGCCGCGTGGCGGGCCATCGTGCCGCGCGAGGCGCTGCCGCCGGAGCTCGACGGGGAGGCCACCGGCCTCTGGCTCGGACCGGCACGGCACGTGGTGCATTACCCGATCCGGGGCGGTCGGCACGTCAACGTGGTGGCGGTGATCCCGGAGCGCACGGGCAGCCAGGGCTGGGGCCAACTCGGCGAGCCGGCCGTGCTGCGCGCCCGCTTCCGCGATGCCGCCGCGCCCCTCGCCGCACTCCTGGCAGTGCCGGATTCCTGGCTGGTCTGGTCACTGGAGGACCGCGGCGCGGCCCGTCCCATGGCCCGCGGCCGGCTCGCGCTGATCGGCGACGCCGCCCATCCCATCCTTCCGTTCCTCGCCCAGGGCGCCGCCCTGGCGATCGAGGACGCGGCGATTCTCGCCCAGGTCCTGACCGACGCGGGCGCGGAGCCCGGCGTGGCGTTGGCCCGCTACGCCGCCCTTCGGACGAAGCGGGTCCGCCAAGTCCGCCGGGCCGCTCGCGCCAACGGCCGGACCTATCACGCCGGTCCGTTCGTCGGCGCGATCCGCAACGCGGTGATGCGCCGGCTCGGCCCCGACGGCATGAACCGCCGCTACGCATGGCTCTACGGCTGGACGCCTTGATCTGCGACGGCCGCCCCGCTACCGCTGGTCCCGGCATGCGGACGTGGCGAAACCGGTAGACGCACGAGACTTAAAATCTTGCGGCTGAAAGGCTGTGCGGGTTCGAGTCCCGCCGTCCGCACCATTCCCGCGACGGTCGCGTCCGGGTGGCGATCCTCAGCGCCGTGGCCGGGTGATGTAGGCCAGAAGCCCGAGCACGCCGACGAGGGCCAGCCCAGCGAGCGTCGTCGAGTTCGGGCGCTGCAGACCGACCGCTCCGTCCGACCGTCCGCGCCGACCCTCCACGGAGTGTCCTGCGAGGATCCAGGCGAGCGCGCGTCGCAGCTCGCTCGTGGCGTCGCGATCGAACCATTGACCATGGGCGAAGATGACCCGGTCCGGTTCGAAGGCCACAAGGCGCCGGGCCGCCTCGAGCGTGTCCCGATGGTTCATGCGCAGGAGGAGCCGGAGGTAGAGCGGCGCCTTCCCGTCCGGGGCGACGATCCCGAGCAGGCGCGCGAGGGGCCGCGCGAAGACCGGCAGGAGGTCGCCTTCCAGATTGATGACGAGGTCCGTCAGCAGGAGTGTCCGGCTCGGCCGGTGATAGAAGCAGACCTCCTTGAAGACCGGGCCGGCGATCAGAACTTGGTCGATCTCGTTCGCCCAGGCGCGGGGTGGCGTATCGGTCAGTTCGGCATCGATCTCCACGCCCGAGCGACGGACCTGTCCGCGGTCCTCGAGTCCCGGTACCGCCCAGGTGATCGCGTTCGGGCAGGCCGCCTGCCAGTCCTTCAGGAACATCCAGTGGCCCATGCTCGGGGCCACGAGGTGGCCGATGCGGCCCAGCCGTTCGAGGCTGCGCTGCAGTTCGGGGCGGTAGGCCACCGGCGAATGCAGGAGCAACTCGCCGCCGGCGAGTCGGAGAACCGTCATCCGGAGGGGCAGCGGGATGCCACCCGCGTGGATGGGGGCGGCGTCGACGATCCAGACACCGTCGGCAACCGGCTTGGGGATATTCAGGGGCGGATAGCTGAGGTCATGCGCCAAGGGTCCGGACTCCGGATCTGCCACCATCTGACCGGAGAACGCCGTCGCGAAACCGAGGGGTCCCAAGTTTGGCGTCGACATTCGCGAACCGAGGCGCCGCGGCCCGGTCATGACGGTCGCGACGGCCCGCTCTACCGACATGCGGCGAGGCCGTCGGGTGTCCCGTGCGGCCTCGCGCAGCGGGCCCGTTACCAGCCGGCGCGCCAATGCGGCCGGTCGCAATCCCTCCGGTAGCCGTACCCGGCCCGACGATAGCCGTCGTGGCCGAAATCGTCCTCGTAGGCCCGGACGACGCGTGGGCTGCGGTAGGAGGGAGCCTCGTCGTAGGCGTAGCCGCGCATGACGGGCGCGGGCCGATAGCGTACCACCGGTGCGTCGTCCTCGTATTCATAGGCCGGTGCGGGCCGACCGTAGCCGTATTCGTAGCCAGGGGCGGCGTGCGCCTCGGAGACGGCGGCGCCCAGGAGGGCTCCCGCCGCCAGGCCGCCGATGACGCCGGCCGCGATCGCGCCGCCATTGCCGCGGGCCTGCGCCTCGGGCGCTCCGAACGTGCCCAGAGCCACCAGCGCAGCGGCCGTCAGAGCTGCCAATCTCGTCATCGCCCATCCCCTGTTTCGTCGAGAAGGCCGGCATCGTGCCCGGTCTCGGTGGCCCAGTCGGTGGTGTTCCGGCTGTCGAGGACCAGATTGGCAGGGCGTCGCTGCACCCATGCTGAAGCTTGCTGGCAGCATCCGTTCAGCTTCGCGACGTCGGTACAGCTTCGGACGCAAGCACCTGCGGTCGCGGCTTCCGACTGGACGCGGCCGTTTTTGCTTGAGAGATGCATCGGCCGGCGCAACAACGGCGGAGTGCTTCGGCGCGCCCGCTCCTCCCACACGGAGTTCCGCATCATGACCCCGGATCAAGTCACCCTCGTCCAGGACAGCTTCGCCAAGGTGCGGCCGATCGCCGATACGGCCGCCGACCTGTTCTACGGCCGCTTGTTCGAGATCGCCCCCGAGGTCCGGTCGATGTTTCCCGAGGATATGCGCGAGCAGAAGAAGAAGCTGATGGCGATGCTCGGGCTCGCGGTGACCAACCTTCACAAACCCGACATGGTGGTTCCGGCCCTGCAGACCCTGGGCCGCCAGCACGTCTCCTTCGGCACCCAGGCCGCCCATTACGAGCCGGTGGGCGCCGCCCTGCTCTGGACCCTGGAGCAGGGGCTCGGCCCGGACTTCACGCCCGAGGTCCGCGAAGCCTGGGTGGAAACGTACGGCCTGGTCGCGAGCGTGATGAAGGCGGCTGCCGCGGAGGTCCGGCGCCCCGACGCCGCTCCGGGGGCCTGACGCAGGCTCTGCGCAGTCCAGCCATCCGCTCGGTTGGAACCAATGCGCGCGGCAAGCGTAGGCGTTCGAATTTCGTCTGTCCTACCAAAGGTCTACGATGCGCTTCCGTCTGACGTTCGTCCTCTCCGGAGTTGCCCTGGCGACGATCCTCGCCGGCCCCGCTTGGGCGGAGATCGTGATCGCCGTCGACAAGGACGCACAGCGCATGACCGTCGCGGTCGACGGACGGACGCGCTACGACTGGCCGGTCTCGACGGGCGTCGATGGCTATGACACGCCGAGCGGGAGCCACCGCCCGTTCCGGATGGAGCGGACGCATTTCTCGCGCGAATTCGACGATGCGCCGATGCCGAATGCGATCTTCTTCACGGGGCAGGGCCACGCCATCCACGGCACGAACCACACCCGGCGTCTCGGCAGCGCGGCCTCGCATGGCTGCGTTCGTCTCGCACCCAAGAATGCCGCGACGCTGTTCGGTCTGGTCAAGGCGCAGGGTATGGGCAAGACGCGCGTCGTCATCGACGGCAGCACGGTCATGGCGTCCCCACGTCGCCGTCGCGAGGACGAAGGCGTGATGTCGGCCGGGATGCAGATGGGGCGCGAGCCCTACGGTCGCGCCTACCGGCCGGTCGCCGTCACGCGGCCGGTTCAGCCTCGGGCCCCTCTCTACGATGTGCGCGACCCGGCCGGCTACGGCGCCGCCGAGTTCGTCGGCGACGGTCTCGACTGACCCGATCCGCAGCTGCGGCGCGCACCGCCCGCGGCGACGCTTTCGTCAGCCGAGGGCACTGGCCCGACCCGCATCGGAATTGGCCGATGCCGGCGAGAGGCGTACGGACTCGACACGATTTCGGCCGCCGCGCTTGGCGCCGTACAGGGCGTCGTCGGCCGCCTTCAAAAGGTCGGCGGCGCCGACGCCGAGGGCGCCGAGGCTGCCATGCGCCGCCGCGACGCCGATGCTCACCGTGATGCAGGCGCCATCCGGCAATCCTGGATGCGGATGGGCAAGGCGCTCGATGGCCCGCCGCAGGCTCTCCCCGATCGCGGTCGCCCGCACCGGATCCACTCCGGACAGGAAGAGAATGAACTCTTCCCCGCCGTAACGCGCCAGCTGAGCGCCGTGGAGGGCCGCTTCCGCCTCGAGGGCCTGTGCGACTTGCCTCAGGCAGCGGTCGCCCGCCGGATGGCCGGCCGTATCGTTCAGGCGCTTGAAGGCGTCGATGTCGACGAGGGCGAGCATGACCCATCCGCCCTCGTGGCAGGCCTCGGCCCATCCGGTCAGCAGCCGCGCGTTGGCGCTGCGTCTGTTGCGCAGTCCGGTGAGACTGTCGGTCTCGGACAGGATCGTCAGGCGCGCGTTGGCGTCGGCGAGATCCACGTCGCGGGCCGACTTCTCGAGAGTGAGCAGGAAGGCCTCCTTGCAGGTCCATTCGCGCGAATAGGCGAGCTTGATCGGCACGAGGGTGAGGCCGGCGATCAGCAGTGGGAGGCCGGTCGCTTCGCTGCGCGGCAGAACGAAGCCGACGACATAGGTCGCATAGAGGGCGAAGGCACTGCCGCAGAGGACGAGGCTATGCCGGAACGAGAGGGGCGCGATCATGCCGACCACCAGCGGTACGATCACCGCGAGAATGAGATAGGTATCCGCGTGAGCGGCGGGTGCGATCCGGGCGCTGTTCAGGACGATGGCCATGTCGAGCAGCGCGACGCCCGCCACGATCCCGGCCTGCCGCCGGGCGCTGGTGACGCCGTGCAGCGCCAGGATCGCCAGCAGGCCGGCCGGCAGGAACACGCCCAGGGTGAGGAAGGCCGGAACCGCGAAATGATCGGGGCCGAACAGATCGAAGTCCATCTTCAAGGAGATGACGTTGAAAATGATGAAGACCAGGAGCCACGACTGGAGGTAGGTGGCCCGGGACCGGCGGGTCGTCGCCGCGAACTGGGATTCGAGGTCAGCCGGCAGCCGCAGGCGATACCAGGGCCTCTGGCGGGCCGCCTCGATCAGGCTGGGACAGGATTCTGGCATGGGCTCGGTTCACCGACGACCCTGGGACTTTATGCCAGTCCTGCTTGCAGGCGCGTAAACGATTGCCGTGTCTCTCGGGGCGGCGAGGCCGATCTTGCCGGTGCCGGTGCCGGTGCCTCGCATTGCATCGTCGCGCAATCCTGCTAAGACCCGATCCATGTTGAAGGATCGAGCCAGATTGTACGCCCGGCCCACGCCGCCGTAGCCGCCGCTCTCCCCGACGCCTGTCTTTTCCTCGAGAATCCGTCATGTCCGGCCCGCACAGGTGCCGGGATCCCCGCTCGATTCCCCGCTGCCGGAGCCGCGCGGGGACGATTGGATGTCTGTGACCCATGTCCCTGACGAACCTGCGGAGCCAGTGGGCTCCCGATATCACGCGCGAGATCCTGGCCGGCACCGTGGTCGCCCTGGCCCTGATTCCGGAGGCCATCGCCTTCTCGCTCATCGCAGGCGTCGATCCGAAGGTCGGCCTCTACGCCTCGTTCTGCATCGCGGTGATCACCGCCTTCGCGGGTGGTCGGCCGGCGATGATCTCCGCCGCCACGGGGGCGATGGCCCTGGTGATGGTGAGCCTCGTGAAGGAACATGGCCTCGGCCATCTCTTCGCCGCGACGATCCTGACCGGGCTCCTGCAGATCGCGGCCGGCGCCCTGCGGCTCGGCAACCTGATGCGCTTCGTCTCACGCTCCGTGGTCACCGGCTTCGTCAACGCGCTGGCGATCCTGATCTTCCTGGCGCAGATGCCCGAACTGATCGGGCAGGGGAGTACCGTCTACCTCATGACGGCCGTCGGCCTCGGGCTGATCTACGGGCTTCCCTATCTCACCAAGGCGGTGCCTTCGCCGCTCGTCACCATCCTGCTCCTGACCGGCGTCTCGATGGTCATGGGGCTGCCGATCCACAAGGTCGGCGACATGGGAGCTCTTCCCACCGAACTCCCGGTCTTCGCCCTGCCGCAGGTGCCGCTCACCTGGGAGACCCTCCGGATCATCCTGCCCTACGCGCTGACGCTGACCATGGTCGGCCTGCTTGAGAGCCTGATGACCGCGGCGATCCTCGACGAGATGACCGATACCGGCTCGGACAAGAACCGGGAATGCGCCGGTCAAGGCCTCGCCAATATCGGCGCCGGCCTGTTCGGCGGGATGGCGGGCTGCGCCATGATCGGCCAGTCGGTGATCAATGTCTCCTCCGGTGGTCGCGGCCGGCTCTCGACGCTCTGGGCCGGAGGATTCCTGCTCTTCCTGATCGTGGTTCTCGGACCATACGTGGCGCAGATCCCCATGGCGGCGCTGGTGGCGGTGATGATCATGGTCTCGATCAACACCTTCCAATGGGGATCGCTCAAGACCCTCGTGACGCATCCGAAGAGCTCGAGCCTCGTCATGGTCGGGACCGTCGCCGTGGTGGTGGCGACCCACGATCTCGCCAAGGGCGTGCTGTTCGGCGTGGTGCTCAGCGGCCTGTTCTTTGCCCACAAGGTCACGCGCTACGTCTCGGTGGCCTCGGAGCGGAGCGGCACGGTGCGGACCTACCGCATCACCGGGCAGATCTTCTTCGCCACGGCGGAGGCCTTTCACGGCGCTTTCGACTTTCGCGAGGCCGGCCTGACGGGGATCGTCGTCGACCTCACGGCGGCGCATTTCTGGGACGTCACCGCCGTCAACGCCCTGGACCGGGTGGTCCTGAAGTTTCGCCGCCACGGCATCGAAGTAGAGATCGTCGGCATGAACGATGCCACCGCCACGATGGTGGAACGCCTCGGTACCCATCACAAGCCCGGTGCGGCCCTGGCGGCCGGCGGTCACTGAGGCGTAGGCTGGCCCGCGATCTGCAGCGGAGGTGGGCCAGCACGGCGCCCGGACGCCATTGACGGCGCGGGGCCGGGATCGAGATCAGTCCACGCCATCGCGTCGCTGTCGCGCTGGCGCGGTAGGTTGATGCTGGCAGGATCCGCCGCACCCGGCGCAGGCTGGGGGCGGGTTTCGCCCGGATGCGAGGAGAGACTGGCCATGAGCGCGCTTCACCCGGAAATCGCCGCCGTCACGGCGCGCGTGATCGAACGCTCCGGACCGACCCGGAAGGCCTATCTCGACCTGATCGCGCGGGAACGGGACTCGGGCGTCCACCGCCCGATGCTCAATTGCGGCAACCTCGCCCACGGCTTCGCGGCCTCGGGCGAGGACAAGGCCGTCATCAGGTCCGGCCGGGCGATGAACCTGGCCATCGTCACCGCCTACAACGACATGCTCTCGGCGCATCAGCCCTATGGCCGCTACCCCGAGCAGATGAAGCTGTTCGCGCGGGAAGTCGGCGCCACCGCGCAGGTGGCCGGAGGCGTGCCGGCCATGTGCGATGGCGTCACCCAGGGCCAGCGCGGCATGGAGCTGTCGCTGTTCTCACGCGACACCATCGCGCTCTCCACCGCGGTGGCGCTCAGCCACGGCATGTTCGACGGCGCGGCTTTGCTCGGCATCTGCGACAAGATCGTGCCGGGCCTGCTCATCGGCGCGCTGCGCTTCGGCCACCTGCCGATGATCCTGATCCCGGCGGGGCCGATGCCCTCGGGGCTCGCCAACAAGGAGAAGCAGCGCATCCGCCAGCTCTATGCCGAGGGCAAGGTCGGCCGCGACGAGCTGCTGGAGAGCGAATCGGCCTCGTATCACGGGGCCGGCACCTGCACGTTCTACGGCACCGCCAACTCGAACCAGATGATGATGGATGTGATGGGCGTGCACATGCCCGGCGCCTCCTTCATCAATCCGGGCACCAAGTTGCGCCAGGCCGTCACGCGCGCGGCGGTCCACCGCCTCTCCGAGATCGGCGCCAGCGGCAACGATTACCGGCCCCTCGGCCGCTGCATCGACGAGAAGGCGATCGTGAACGCGGTGGTCGGCCTGCTGGCGACGGGTGGCTCGACCAACCACGCCATCCACCTGCCCGCCATCGCGCGGGCCGCCGGCATCGTCCTGGACTGGGCGGATTTCGACCGGCTCTCGGCGGTGGTGCCGCAGGTCGCCAAGGTCTACCCGAACGGCTCGGGCGACGTGAACCACTTCCATGCGGCCGGCGGGATGTCCTACGTCATCGCCAGCCTGATCGATGCCGGTCTGCTGCACGACGACATCCTCACGGTGGCCGGCACGCGCCTGCGCGACCATGCCCGCGACCCGAAGCTCATCGACGACGAACTCGTCTTCGAGGATGCGCCCGAGCGCTCGCACGACGAGACCATCCTGCGCAGCCCCGCCAACGCCTTCCAACCCGATGGCGGCATGCGGTTGGTGAAGGGCAATCTCGGCCGGGCCACCTTCAAGACCAGCGCCGTCGATCCGGGACGCTGGACGATCCAGGCGCCGGCCCGCGTCTTCGACGACCAGGACGACGTCATGGCGGCCTTCAAGGCCGGCGAACTGGAACGCGACGTCGTAGTCGTGGTGCGCTTCCAGGGGCCGCGGGCCAACGGCATGCCCGAATTGCACAAGCTCACCCCGCAGCTCGGCGTGCTGCAGGACCGCGGCTTCCGCGTCGCCCTGGTCACCGACGGGCGGATGTCGGGCGCTTCCGGCAAGGTGCCGGCGGCGATCCACCTCAGCCCCGAAGCCCTCGGCGGTGGTCCCCTGGCCAGGATCCGCGACGGCGACGTGGTGCGCCTCAGCGCGGAGGACGGTTCCCTGGAAGCCCTGGTCGATGCGGCCGAGTGGGAAGCCAGGGAGCAGGCCATCGCGCCACCGCCGGCCTTCGGCACGGGACGCGAGCTCTTCGCCTTCATGCGCCACGGCGCCGACGGGGCCGAGCAGGGCGCCTCCGCCATGCTCGCCGCCGCCGGCCTCTGATCCTACCGCCTCCGTTGCCAAGGACGCTGCCCATGACCACCATCGACGCCCTGATGCGCTCCGTTCCCGTCATCCCGGTTCTGGTGGTGGAGGACGTCGCGCAAGCCGAGCCGATCGCCCGCGCCCTGGTGGCGGGCGGGCTCACTGCCCTGGAGGTCACCCTGCGCACGCCGGCGGCCCTGGACGTCATCCGCGCGATGTCCCGGGTCGACGGGGCCGTGGTCGGCGCCGGTACGGTGCTGAACGCGCGCGACCTCGATGCCGCCCTGGAGGCGGGCGCGCGCTTCATCGTGAGCCCCGGCCTGACCGATCCCCTGACCCGCGCCGCCCTCGCACGCGGGGTGCCCTACCTGCCGGGTGTCGCGAATGCGGCCGACATCATGCGCGGCCTCGACCATGGCCTCGATCGCTTCAAGTTCTTTCCCGCCGAGGCCGCAGGCGGCATCAAGGCCTTGAAGGCGCTCGCCGGCCCCTTCGGCCAGGTTCGATTCTGTCCGACCGGCGGGATCTCGGAGGCGACGGCGCCGGACTGGCTCGCCCTGAAGCCGGTCCTCTGCGTCGGCGGCAGCTGGGTCGTCCCGCCGGGCGCGCCCGAGCCTGAACTGATCCGGCGGTCGGCCGAGGCCGCCACTCGCCTGCGGTCGGCCTGAGGAGCCTCGCGCGGCGCAACGCCCTCGAAGGCCGCGCTTGATTGTGGTCGGAAAAAGGCTAGCCTCCCCTGGCGAGCGCCTGGAGGGCACGTTCCGGTCAGAGACTTAATCCCTGGCCGGTATCGTGATCCCAAGCCTGGCATGCCTCGTGCAGTACCGGTCCGAAGGAACCAGGCTCCTGGTTCGTGGCGCGGAGCGCCTTCGGGTGCGGCGGTGGGGGAAGCGATGCAGTCCAGGCTCACCACGTACATCTTCGTTGGCATGCTGCTTGGGATTGCCGTCGGCTATCTTTGCAACATCACTTGGCCGGATCCGCAGACCTCGAAGGAGATCTCCGGATACATCGCACTGATCAGCGACGTCTTCCTGCGTTTGATCAAGATGATCATCGCTCCGTTGGTCTTCTCGACCCTCGTCGTCGGCATCGCCCACATGGGCGACACCGCTTCTGTCGGCCGCGTCGGCGGCAAGGCCATGCTCTGGTTCGTCGGCGCTTCGCTCTGCTCGCTGCTCCTCGGGCTCGTCATGGTCAACATCCTCCGGCCCGGCGACAACCTGAACCTGCCGCTGCCCGATGCCGGGGCCACCACGAACCTCAAGGCCGCTTCGCTGTCCCTGAAGGAGTTCGTGACCCACCTGGTGCCGAAGAGCCCGGTCGAGGCGATGGCCAACAACGAGATCCTGCAGATCGTGGTGTTCTCGATCTTCTTCGGCGTGGCCCTGGCCGCGCTCGGCGAGAAGGGCAAGCTGCTCGCGCAGGGTATCGAGGGTCTCGCTGACGTGATGCTCAAGATCACCGGCTACGTCATGGGCTTCGCCCCGGTCGCTGTGTTCGCGGCCATCGCGGCCACCATCACCACCCAGGGCATCGGCGTACTCGTCACCTACGGCAAGTTCATGCTGGAATTCTACTTCAGCCTGGCCCTGCTCTGGTGCCTGCTCGCCTTCGTCGGATTCCTGCTGGTCGGATCCGCGATGAAGCGCCTCCTCGATCTCATCAAGGAGCCGTTCCTGCTGGCCTTCTCCACCGCATCGAGCGAGGCGGCCTATCCGAAGACCCTGACGAACCTCGAGCGCTTCGGGGTGCCGAACAAGATCACTTCGTTCGTGCTGCCGATGGGCTACTCGTTCAATCTCGACGGGTCGATGATGTACTGCACCTTCGCGGTGATGTTCATCGCCCAGGCCTACAACATCCCCCTGACCCTCGGTCAGCAGCTGACGATGCTCCTGCTTCTCATGGTGACGTCGAAGGGGATGGCGGGCGTGCCGCGCGCCTCCCTGGTGGTGATTTCGGCGACGCTGACCACCTTTCACATCCCGGAAGCGGGCTTGCTCCTCATCATCGGCATCGATCAGTTCCTCGACATGGGACGCTCGGCCACCAACGTTCTCGGCAACAGCGTGGCCACCGTGGCCGTGGCGAAGTGGGAGGGTCAGCTGACGCTGTCCGACCAGCGCCTGGACCGCGACGTCAGCCCCCTGCCGGAGCCGGCGGAGTAGCGATCGCGCGCGTCGCGCGGCGGCTCCGGCCGCTGCCCGGGTTCATGTTCGTGTCGAGGTCGCTCATGCCAGCACGTCGCGTCATCATCGGGATACTGGCGGGAATCGGCCTCGTGGCCGGCGCGGGCTCGGCCAGGGCGATCGACGTGCTGGCCGGTACGCTGAAGACCATCAGCGAGACAGGCACCATCCGCCTCGGCTATCGCGAGAGTTCCCTGCCGTTCTCGTTCAGGGATCCCGCCGGCCAGCCGGTCGGCTACGCCCTCGACCTCTGCCTGGAGGTCGTCGACGACATCGGCAAGGAACTCGGACGCAACGACCTGAAGGTCCGGTACGAGCCCGTCACCTCGGAGACCCGGATCGAGGCCGTCACGTCCGGCCGGATCGACCTCGAATGCGGATCGACCACGGCCAATGCGGAGCGGCGAAAGCTGGTGGGCTTCTCGCCCGTGACCTACTTCAGCGCTACGAAGTTGCTGGTGAAGCGCGGCGCTCCGGTCGGTTCGTTCCGCGATCTGGCCGGCCGGACGGTGGCGGTCACCGCCGGGACTACCAACGAGGGCGTCCTGCGTGCCCTCTTCGCTCGTCTGGGCATTCCCGCCACCATCGTCACCGGCCATGACCACGCCGAATCGTTCGCCATGGTCCGGGATGGGCGCGCCGACGCGCTCGGGCTGGACGACGTCCTGCTCTACGGCCTGATCGCCGCTGCCGGCCCCGATGGCTCGGCCTACACCGTGCTCCCCGACAAGCTGTCGTTCGAGCCCTACGGGTTGATGTTCCGCAAGGACGACCCGCAGTTCGCCGGCCTCGTGACTGCGACCTTCCAGCGCCTCGCCGAATCCCGTGAACTGCGCTGGATCTACGAGCGCTGGTTCCTCAAGCGCCTGCCCACCGGCATCCGCCTCAACGTGCCGATGTCGGACGAGCTTCACACCAATTTTCAGGTGATCGGCCTCCAGGATTGACGATGGCGTCGGACGGACGATGAACGGGACCGGCTCGCGGGATCGATCCTAATCCGCCGAGGACAGGATTAGTCGATTCGGTGTCTTGGACAGGCAGTGGCGAAACGCGGACCGGGCTCGGTGATCCCCTGCGCTCCTGCCTAGCCCTTTGGGCGCCGATGCGCCTCGGCCTGCCGCAATCATGACCAGCGCCGGTCGAGATCAACGGCCTCATACGCGGCTGCGATGTGTCATAGATCACGGATTATTCCGTATTTCCTGAGACTTGCCGCGACATCGGGGCTCTTCGGCCCGGCTGCCCGACGCCACGTCGGCCTGGAAAACCTGCCCTCGGAACAGTCACTTAGCCACCTGCCGAACGTTGCAACGCCGCAACAGCGCCCCGGAACCGCCACGCCGATCACGATTCCGAGTTGCCGCCGGGAACCCGCTCGCACAGAGTGATCGTGCACTGGGGGCAACGCCAGGGCAGCAAGACAATTTCCAGCGGTCAACGCTCGGTCATTCAAGAACAAAGGGCCACGCGACACCGGGATCCATAGAGATCCTGGGCGTAGTAAGCCTTCCCTCGGGTCTCGAAGCTTTTGGAGATATCAATGAAGCTCTTGAAGAGCTCGCTTCTCGCCTCCGCGGCAGGGTTTGCCGCGGTCGCCGGAGCACAGGCAGCCGACCTCCCGGTCAAGAAGGCTGTTCCGATCGAATACGTCCGCGTATGCTCTGCCTATGGCGCCGGCTTCTTCTATATCCCGGGCACCGACACCTGCATCCGTCTCTCGGGCCGCGCCCGCCTCGACGTCGGCTACCAGCCCACGCGAAGCCGTGGTGTGACCGTCGGCGGAAGCCAGGGCGACACCACTGGCTATATCGGTCTCGCCCGCATCAACGTCGATGCCCGCACCCAGACCGCCTACGGCACCCTGCGCGCGTTCGTGCGTCTCCAGTTCGCCTCGCGCACCGGCGCTGTCGGCGGTTTCCGCTCCGGCACCCAGGAGCGTATCGGCAACGCCTTCGCTGCCACCGGCCAGGATCAGATCGGCCGCGTCCAGCAGTTCGTGAACACCGACAAGGCGTTCATCCAGTTCGCGGGCCTCACCGCTGGTCGCGCCTCCTCGTTCTTCGACTTCTACGCTCACGACTTCGAGCTTGCCGGCGCCAGCTTGAACTCGGACCTGCAGTCCACCAACCTAATTGCCTACACGAGCAAGCTCGGCGACAGCGGCCTCTCGGCTACGATTTCGATGGAAGATCCGTCCTTCCGTCGTAACACGATTTTGGCGAGCGGCGCTGTCTCGGCTAACGGCGCTCCCTATCCGGTCTTCGCCGGCTTCAATGCCGCTGGTGCAGCGACTTTCCAGGATATCGACGTTCAGCAGCGCAACCGGATGCCCGACTTCGTCGGCGTGCTGCGGTACGATGCGGCTTGGGGTTCTGCGCAGCTTTCTGCTGCTGTGAAAGAAGTGAACACCGGAAACGCCCTTGCTACGACGGGTACTGCCAACCAGGCTGCGGCCGCTGCATTTGCAGGCCTTGGTGCGGTTACCCAGCGTCCTGCGAGTGAGTACGGTTGGGCCATTCAGGGCGGCGTAAAGGTCAACATGCCCTTTATCGCCCCAGGCGACACCCTGTACCTGCAGGGCGCTTACGGCGAAGGCGCGTCCCTGTACACTGGCTACACCTCGTACAACGGCACCTACGCTACGGCTGTCAGCACGATCAGCTCGGCTGCATTCGACCCCTACCAGAACGACGCCACGCTGAACCCCCTCACGGGCAAGGTTCAGCTCAACACCAGCTTCACGGTCGTGGGCTCGTTCCTTCACTACTGGTCGCCTGAGTGGCGCTCGGCCCTGTTCGCAAGCTACGGCGAGCTTTCCTTTGCACGTGGAGCTCGTGAGGCCAACGCTGCTGTGTTCCAGAGCGTGCTTCAGAACAACACGTCCCGCTTCACTGGCTCGCCTGTTGCCGGCTCTGCTGGATTTGCGGCCTTTAACGTCAGCTCAGTGCTGCGTGATACCTACCAGGTCATGGCGGGTGCTAGCATCATCTGGTCCCCAGTGAAGGATCTGGATATCGGTCTTGAGGGCTTCTACTACAAGGTTGGTGCGCAGAACGGACGTGTGGTTGATCAGACCCGTTCGGTTGGTCCAGTTAACGCTGCGACGATCGCCAGCGGTGCTATCCGTACCGTCACGTCTGACGACACCTTCCAGATCCGCGGCCGCGTCCAGCGCGACTTCTAAGCCGACGGAACGGCGCGATCCGGGCTCCCTGCGAGCCCGGATCCTCAATGATCCGACCCTTCGAGACCTGCGAACTGGCCCGGCTGAAAAGTCGGGCCTTTTTGCGTGGGCACCCCTCCCGCTAAACCCCGGGCTGGGACGGAAACTACGCAGCGTGGGCGAGCGGCACGGGGTTTGCCAGGGGGAGACGCGTTGCCAGCTTGGACAGCGCGAAATCAACGATTGCGGCGGTCCGCACCGCTGCTACGTTGCCCAGGTCAGTCCCGTCGATCGCCGTACCGTGATCGACCTCCCGGAGTCAGCCCGCAGATGCGTTCGTGTCACCAGAGATCCACCCTGTCCGCCGTTGCTGTCAGCGTCGCGCTGTCAGTGCTCGCGGCAGGGAGCGCCCAGGCGCAAGAGCTCACCGGAACCCTGAAGAAGATCAAGGAAACCAATACGATCACCATCGGCTACCGGGATGCGTCGGTTCCGTTCTCCTACTTGGACGGTGACCAGAAGCCCGTCGGCTACGCCCTGGAAATCTGCCAGAAGATCGCCGAGGCCGTGAAGACCAACCTCAAGCTCCCGAACCTCGAGGTGAAGCTGAATCCGGTCACCTCGGCGACCCGCATCCCGCTGATCGCCAATGGCACCATCGATCTCGAGTGCGGCTCGACCACGAACAATGCCGATCGCCAGAAGCAGGCCACCTTCACCAACACCCACTTCCTGACCGCGACGCGCTACGTCGCCAAGAAGTCGGCCAAGCTCGACAAGATCGAGGATCTGAAGGGCAAGACCGTGGTCTCGACCTCGGGCACCACCAACATCCGCCAGATCAACGAGGCCAACACTGCGCGCAACCTCGGCCTGACAATCCTTCCGGCCAAGGACCATGCCGAGGCCTTCCTGATGGTCGAGACCGGCCGCGCCGTGGCCTTCGTCATGGACGACGTGCTCCTGGCCTCGCTGGCCGCCAGCTCGAAGGAGCCCGGCGCCTACGCGATCTCCAGCGAGGCGCTGTCGAAGCCTGAGCCGTACGGCATCATGCTGCGCAAGGACGATGCCCCGTTCAAGGCCGTCGCGGACGAAGCCACCGCCAAGCTCTACAAGAGCGCCGAGGGCAAGGCGCTCTACGATAAGTGGTTCACCAAGCCGATTCCGCCGCGGGGCATCAACCTGAACCTCCCGATGAGCGAGGCCATGGTGAAGGCCTTCGCGTCGCCGAGCGACAGCGCGGACCCCGCCGCCTACTGAGAGTCGACCGCAGCGGCTCCCGTCGTCTGGACGCCTCGCTCCTCACGGAGCGGGGCGTTCCGCTGTCCGGGGAACGCCCGGGTCCGGTCCGCCCCGCGCGGCGAGGCGTTCCATGGTGGCGAACAGCACCGGCCACTCGATCGGTTTGGGAACGTGCGCATCCATGCCGGCGGCGCGGCATCGTTCCATCTCCTCGGGCATCGCATTGGCGGTCAGGGCGATGACCGGTGTCGGCGAGCAATTCTCCTGCCGCTCCCGGGCACGGATCGCCTGCGTCGCCGCGAGCCCGTCCTGTCCCGGCATCTGCACGTCCATCAGGATCAACTCCGGGCGTTCCTGTGCGAAGGCCGCCGTCACGGCCCGTTCGCCGTCGTCCACCACGGTGACCGCGTGCCCCTTCTGGCGCAGCACCGTGCCGATGATCTCCTGATTGATGGGGTTGTCCTCTGCCAGGAGGACGCGCCAACGCACGGGGGAGGGGCGGTTGAGGAGCGCAGGCCTTGGGAGGTCGGCCTCGTTCTGCGCTGCCGCCAGACGCAGCGGCACCACGAACCAGAACACGGAGCCCGCGCCGACCCGGCTTTCCGCGCCGATCTCGCCCCCCATCAGATGAACCAGGCGCTTGCAGATCGTCAGCCCGAGGCCGGTCCCGCCATAGCGTCGGGAGGTCGAGCCGTCGGCCTGCGCGAAGCGTTCGAACAGCTGCGGCAGCACCTCGGGTGCGATGCCGATCCCCGTATCCACGAGCTCGATCCGCAGGGTCGACGGCCGCCGCGGCAACGCCTCCGCTGCCGGGGTCCAGCGTATCCGCAGAATGACGGAGCCGCGGGGCGTGAACTTGATCGCGTTGGTAGCGAGGTTCAGGATGACCTGCCGGAGCCGGGTTGGGTCGCCGAGAACCCAGTCTGGGACGTCCGGGCCGATATCGGTGGCGACGTGGACGTCGCGTCCCTGCGCGATCTCGACGCTGAGCTCCCGGCACCCCTCGATCAGCTCGTTCAGGCTGAACGGTAGCGATTCGATCACGAGGCGGCCCGCCTCGATCTTCGAAAAGTCGAGGATGTCGTTGACGATCGTCAACAGGGATCGGCCGGCTTCCTGGGCGAGGCCGACGAGGCGCGTCTGGTCCCGGCCGAGGCTGGCATCGCTCCGCAGGAGGTCGTGGACGCCCAGGATGCCCGCAAGCGGCGTGCGCAGTTCGTGGCTCATATTGGCCAGGAACTCGGCCTTCGCCAGCACGGCGGCTTCGGCGGCGGCGCGCGCGCTCTGGAGATCGGTCTCCTGCTTCTGGCGCTGGGAGACGTCGCGAAGTGCCTGGATGATCTGGACCTCCCCCCGGTCTTCGATGCGGCGGAAGGCAGCCTCGACCCAGATGTCCCGCTCGGAGCGATGGCGCATCCGGTAGATGACCGATCCCGCCGGCCGCTCGGGCCCGAGGGCGTGCAGGGTGGCCGAGAGGCTGGCGATGTCCTCGCGGTGCACGAGGGTACGCAGGCCGATGCGATTGGCCTCCTCGACGCCGTAGCCGAGCATGCTCGTAACCGCGGGCGAGATGTAGAGGTGGCGCCCGCTGGCGTCGTCGAGGACGATGAGGTCGGAGGTGTGATCGGCCAGCAGGCGATAGCGCGCCTCGCTCTCCCGCAGACGCTCGTCGGCTCGCCGCCGCTCCGTCACGTCCGTCAGGGTCTGAACGTGGCCGTCGCCCATCAGCATCGGCACCGATCGCGTCTCGATCACCCGGCCATCGGACCGGCTGCGCTCGGACCGCACCTCGGTGGTGCGCCGGTCCTCGTCCAGGCGCCAGAGGCTCGGCGCCTCGATCGCGGTACCCCAGGTTCCGGTCTCGCGCAGAAGCCGGCGCAGGGCCCTGTAGTCCGGCGCGCGCGCGATCAACTCCGGCGAGACCGCCAGAATCTCGATGGCACGCCTGTTGATGACCGGGATGCGCCCCCGGCCGTCGATCATCAGAAGCCCCTGGTCCATGCTCTCCAGGGTCGCTTCCAGGAGAGCGGATTTCTCGGCGAGGGCACGCTCGGCGGATTTCAACTCTGTGACGTCGGCGAACACGCCGAAAATGGACCCGCGGAGCGCAAAACGCCCGGAATGCCCGGGTTCGCGCTGGTAGACGCTGCGTACCTGTACCTCCCGGACCTCGCCTGAGGGACGCACGAGGCGCAGGGACAGGTCGAAATCCGCGCCGCGGCGGATCGCGCCTGCGATTCGCCGCAGCACGGCGAGGCGATCGTCCGGATGACAGGCGGCGATGCTGTCCTGGATCGTCGGCTCGAAGGTCCGCGGGTCGAGGCCGTGGATCCGGTAGACCTCGTCGGACCACCTCAGGAGGCGGGAGGGGATGTGCAGGTGCCAGTGGCCCACATGGGCCACCTGTTCGGCCATGATCAGAAGTCGATTGGCCTCCCGCGCCTCGGCATCGGCGAGATTCGGGGGGTGGATGTCGCGGAGGCTCACGTGGACGTGTCGGATCGGGCGCGAATCCGGCTCGTGGAGGGGAACGTAAATGGCCTCCGTCGCGATGCCTGTATCCGGAAGGGTGGTCTGGTCGCGAATCCGCAGGACTCTGCCCGTGGCGATCGCCCGCTCCAGGCCGGCGCGCAGCGGCGCGGCCTGCTCTGTCGGCAGGAGCGCCGCGAGCTCGCAGCCGATCGCCTCGCCGCCGCGTCCGACGGCGTGGGCCGCTGCCGCGTTCCAAGCCGCGAGGCGAAACCCGCCATCCGGCAGGCGCGCGAAGACGAATTGTCGATCGGGTGAGGCCTCGAACGCCGCGCGCAGGGCATCGGGCTCGGAGCGATCCAGCTCTCCGGTCCAGGCTCGCCCGCGGCGCAGGAGCGCACGCCTCCTCCGTGCGAAGGAGCCGAGCCAAGGCAGGCATCCGCTCACGCGGCGCCTCCTGCCCGCGCGGTCCGCCGCTGCGAGAGAACTCGGGCAACGCCGACCACGAGCAGTGCGGCGGCGGCGCCCCCGATCTCGGTCGCGTGGCGGACGGTCGCCGTCGCACCGGCGACCAGCGGATCGGTGGCGATCATTTCCCCGGCGATCCAGCCGAGCACGGCCGCTCCGGCCCAGAGGATCAGCGGAAACCGGACGAGGAGCGCCGTGATCAGCGAGGCCCCCATGATGATCAGGGGGATCGAGAGGAGGAGGCCGAACACGAACAGGGCGGTATGCCCCTTGGCGGCCGCCGAAACGGCGACGACGTTGTCGAGGCTCATCACGGCGTCGGCGATCGCGATGGTCCGGACCGCCCGCCAGAGCGTCGTGCTCTCCGCTACGGTGGGATCGGCCTCGTCTTCGCCGACCGCGAGCTTCACCGCGATGATCAGCAGGAGAAGGCCGCCGACGATCCGCAACAGGGGAATCGCGAGCAGGGACGACACCACCAATGCAAAAGCGATGCGCAGGAGCACCGCCGTGCCGGCGCCGAGGAGGATGCCAATGCGCCGGCGATGCTCGGGCAAGGACCGACAGGCGAGCGCGATGACCACCGCATTGTCGCCCGAGAGCAGCAGATCGATCCACACGATCTGCAGCACGGCCAGGAGGAACTGCGGATCGCTGATGTCCATCGGATCTTTCGGCATTGTCGGCCTGACGGAACCGCCAGATGATCCCGCTTCGGGTAGCGCATCCGCGCACCCTCGCACAGGCGGCAAAGAGCGGATGCCGTCGCGCTGCGATGCAACCTCTACGAGCATGCCCAGCGAGGGATAGTTCGTTCGATCCGCGACCGGGTCGGGCACCGTTTCGCGCTTGCTCCAGCCAGGCGACAGACGCCCAAGGTTTGATGCAGGCAACCGAGGCTATGGAGCCTCCCAGCCCGTGCCGCGCTGTCCTCGATACGTGCATGGCATCGCACCGAGACCGAGAGCTTCACGGCTCCTGTGGTCTTCGCGCGCCACACCCTGGACAGGGTCGTGCCACGGATAAAAACCGCGCGTTCTGAATTGTTTCGCGCCTTGACTTCGGGTGACGCCGGGTCGCATTGCACAATCATGTAGGATGGTGCTTCCGTCCCGCCGGGCTGACATTCCTTTGAAAGCCTCTAAGGTCTCGCTTGGCCCTTGCCGCACGGTCGAGATCAGGGTCACCCGGCGCAATCATGCTTGGAGTTTGACACTTGGCGAACACGGCAGCCGATCCCGAGAGCTCCCACGGCGCGCCGGACGGCACGCGGCGCGACTTCATGTTCCTCGCGACGGGCGCCGGTCTGGCCGTGGGGGCCGGTGCCCTCGCGTGGCCCTTCGTCGCCTCGATGGCGCCCGATGCCGAGACCATCGCGGCCGGTGCTCCCCTGGAAGTCGACCTGACTCCGATCCAGGAAGGTCAGATCGTCAACGTGTTCTGGCGCGGCAAACTGATCTTCGTGCGAAGCCGCTCGGAGAAGGAGATCAAGGAGGCTTCCGAGGTGAAGCTGTCCGATCTCATCGATCCGCAGCCCGACTCGGCCCGCGTGAAGCAGGGTCACGCCAAGTGGCTCGTCGTCTACGGTAACTGCACCCATCTCGGCTGCGTGCCGATCGGCCACCAGGGACAATACGAGGGCTGGTCCTGCCCCTGCCACGGCTCTCTCTACGACACGTCCGGCCGGGTGCGCCGGGGTCCCGCCCCGACGAATCTGCCTGTCCCGCCCTATGTCTTCGAATCGGATTCCAAGATCCGGATCGGTGAAGAGGGCGGCAAGGCCGTCGCCTGACACCCTGAAACAGGATTTGGAGCGGGTCGCCCCATGAGCGGACACGGCAATACCTACGTTCCCAAGAGCGCCTTGGCGAAGTGGTTCGAATCGCGCCTGCCCCTGATCGGGCTGGTGCATTCCTCCTTCGTCTCCTTCCCGGTGCCGCGGAACCTGAACTACTTCTGGACTTTCGGCGCGATCCTGATCGCGATGCTGGTGTCGCAGATCGTCACCGGCGTCTGGCTGGCGATGCATTACGACCCGTCCGCCGCCAACGCCTTCAATTCCGTCGAGCACATCATGCGCGACGTGAACTACGGTTGGCTGCTGCGCTACATGCACGCCAATGGCGCTTCGATGTTCTTCGTCGCCGTCTACGTGCACATCTTCCGGGCACTGTACTACGGCTCGTACAAGGCGCCCCGCGAGGTGCTCTACATCCTCGGCGTGATCATCTACCTTCTGATGATGGCGACGGCCTTCCTCGGGTACACGCTCCCGTGGGGCCAGATGAGCTTCTGGGGCGCCACCGTCATCACCAGCATCCTGGGCGCGATCCCGGTCGTGGGCGAGACCATCCAGAGCCTGCTCTGGGGCGGCTACTCCGTCGGGAGCCCGACGCTGAACCGCTTCTTCTCGCTTCACTACCTGCTGCCGTTCATGATCACCGGCGTCGTCGTCCTGCACGTCTGGGCGCTGCACGTCACCGGCCAGAACAACCCGGCCGGAATCCCGATCAAGTCGGGCAAGGACGCTGTCGCTTTCACGCCCTATGCAACCGTCAAGGACGTGTTCGCCACGGTCCTGTTCTTCGCCTTCTTCGCCTACTGGATCTTCTATCAGCCGAACTATCTCGGCCACGCCGACAACTACGTGCCGGCCAACCCGGCCGTGACACCGGCCCATATCGTGCCGGAATGGTACTTCCTGCCCTTCTACGCGATCCTGCGGGCGGTGCCGGACAAGCTCGGCGGCGTCATCCTGATGTTCAGCGCGGTGCTGATCCTGGCGCTGGCGCCATGGCTCGATACCTCGCGGGTCCGCTCGTGCAACTACCGGCCGATCTACCGTCAGTTCTTCTGGCTGTTCGTGGTGGTGACCATCCTGCTCGGCTGGCTCGGCGCCAAGCCGCCAGAAGGCGGCTACGTCATCGCGGCCCGGATCTGCACGGCTTACTACTTCCTTCACTTCCTTCTCGTCATGCCGCTCGTTGGCCTTTTCGAAACGCCGAAGGCGCTTCCCGGCTCGATCCTCGAGACCGTGACGGGTCCCGGCAAGCAGGTGGGCGGGTCCGGCATGCCGATGGGTGCCGCCGCCGCACCGTCATCCAAGGGTTGAGGGCAGGGGACTTTTGAGAACCATGAAAACGACCCGCGTCCTCGCCGCGTCCCTGCTCGCGGCCGTCTTGAGCGTCACAGTCGCGTCCGCGGATGAGGGAACCCCTCATCCGCCCCGCGAGACGTGGAGCTTCGCCGGCACATTCGGCCGCTTCGACCAAGCCCAGCTCCAGCGCGGCTTCCAGGTCTACAAGGAGGTCTGCTCGAGCTGCCACGGCATGAGCCTGGTGCGTTTCCGCAACCTGTCCGAGGAGGGTGGCCCTGGCTTCTCCACCGGGCAGGTCAAGGAACTCGCCGCCCAGTACAAGGTGAAGGAGCAGAACGATGCGGGCGAAGACGTCGAGCGTCCCGCCCGTGCCGCCGATGCCTTCCCATCGCCCTTCCCGAACGAGAAGGCGGCCGCTGCCGCCAACGGCGGCAAGGCCCCGCCGGACTTCTCGGTTCTCGCCAAGGCCCGCACCTACGAGCGTGGCTTTCCCTGGTTCGTGTTGGACGCGATGCCGTTCATCGGATTCTCCGAGCAGGGCGTGGATTACATCCACGCGCTGCTGAACGGCTACGAGGATCCGCCGGAAGGCAAGGAGATCCCGGCAGGCACCTACTACAACAAGTACTATGCCGGGCACCTGATCGCGATGCCGAAGCCGATCAGCGATGGCCAGGTGACCTACGCCAAGAACGACAAGGGCGAGCCTGTCGTGCCCGAGACGGTGGAGCAGTATTCCCACGACGTCGCGGCGTTCATGGCTTGGGCGGCCGAGCCCCACATGATGGCGCGCAAGGCGCTCGGCCTGCGAGTGATCCTCTTCCTGCTCGTACTGTCGGGTCTGCTCTACTACGTGAAGAAGAAGATCTGGGCGAAAGTCGGTGGCGAGGTTCATGGCCTCCAGCCCGAGCTGCACAAGACCTACTGACCGGGTTTCCGTGGTCCGTCCGGACCGCCCGCCCTTCGTTGACACGATCCGCGCCGGCGCCCCAAGGAGGGGCGACCGGCGCAAATCTTATGGAGACCAGGATGACGGCAGCGGTGCTCGGCGTGATGGGCGGGTCCGGGGTCTATGACCTTCCCGGACTGGAGGATATCCGCGAGGAGCGGATCGCCTCCCCATGGGGCGAGCCGTCTGACGCTCTGCGCATCGGCCGCATCGGCGAGACCAAGGTGGTGTTCCTGGCTCGTCACGGCCGCGGTCACCGCTACGCGCCGTCGGGCATCAATTATCGGGCGAACATCGACGTCCTGAAACGGGCCGGCGTCACTGACCTCGTCTCGCTCTCGGCCTGCGGCTCGTTCAAGGCCGAGCTGCATCCAGGCCTGTTCGTCCTCGTCGACCAGTTCGTCGACCGGACCCATGGCCGTGCTGGTTCGTTCTTCGGCGACGGCTGCGTCGCCCACGTCTCCCTGGCGCACCCGGTCGGCCCGGCGCTGCAGGCGCGCATCGCCGCGGCGGCGCTGGCGGAGGACATCGCGGTTCATCGCGACGGGACCTACGTCTGCATGGAAGGGCCGCAATTTTCCACCTACGCCGAGTCCACCACCTACAAGGCGCTGGGCTACGACGTGATCGGCATGACGAACATGCCGGAGGCCAAGCTCGCCCGGGAAGCAGAGATCACCTACGCGACGATCGCCATGGTGACCGATTTCGACTGCTGGCACCCGACCCACGACGCCGTCGACGTCGCCGCCGTGGTGGCGGTGGCCCGAGCCAATGCCGACAAGGCGGCACGCCTCGTCGCCCGCCTGGCCCGCGATTTTCCGGCGGAGCGCGAACCGTGCCCGGTCGGGACCGAGCGCGCGCTCGAGGGCGCGATCATGACCGCTCCGGCACAGCGCGATCCGGCCCTGCTGGCCATGCTCGACGCGGTGGCTGGCCGAGTCCTGAACCGTTGAGCCGGCCGCGGCGCCGGTGAATTCGGCGCTGTGCTCCCTTTCCGCGACCCCGTCTTCCCTCTAGAAGGCGGGTTCGTCCCCGAACTGGATCCGAACCTTGACACACGAGGCCAAGCGCGCCGCCCGCATCAGCCGTAAGACGGCGGAGACCGACCTGCAGGTCGCCATCGATCTCGACGGGACGGGGCGTGCACAGGTGTCGACGGGCGTCGGCTTCTTCGACCACATGCTCGAGCTGTTCGCGCGTCACGCGCTGTTCGACCTCGACGTGGCCGTGACCGGCGATCTCCATGTCGATCATCACCATACGGTCGAGGATACCGGCATCGCCCTCGGACAGGCCTTCGCCCAGGCTCTGTCCGACAAGCGCGGCATCGGTCGCTACGCCGACATCCACCTGCCGATGGACGAGACCCTGACCCGGGTCGCCATCGACATCTCGGGTCGGCCGTTTCTCGTGTTCCGCACCCAGTTCCGGGTCGAGAAGATCGGACATTTCGACACCGAACTCGTTCGCGAATGGTTCCAGGCCTTCGCGATGAATGCCGGCATCACGCTGCATGTCGAGACGCTCTACGGCGACAATGCCCACCATATCGCCGAGAGCTGCTTCAAGGGCTTGGCCCGCGCCTTGCGGCAGGCTGTCGCGATCGATCCGCGCGAGGGCGGCCGCGTTCCGTCGACGAAGGGGTCGCTCTGATCCGCACCGCGGGTCGGCAGGGAGGATGCGAGACGTGATGCGCACCTATACGTTGCACCCCGCGCGGGGCGCTCTCGCCGGCGAGGCCCACGGTCTCGAGCGGGCACACCTGGTGCCGGACGGCTTCTCCTGGCCGGCCTTCGCCTTCGGTCCCCTGTGGTTCTTCTTTCACCGCCTCTGGCTGGCCGGTCTCGGCGTGCTGGCGCTCCTCGTCCTCGTCGCTTTCGGGGTACGGTTTTTCGGGCTCACACCCATCGCCGGATTCGTGGTCACGCTGCTGATCTCGATCCTGATCGGCCTGGAAGCCTCGTCTCTGCGGCGCTGGACCTATGCGCGAGCGGGACGCCCCGTGCGCGACGCGATCACCGCCGCCAACGCCGAGGAGGCCGAGATGAAGGCCGCTGCCCGCTGGCTCGCCGGCGCGCCTTTGGGGCGGACCGGGCCTGTGTCTCAGGTCGCCGTAACGGTGCCGCCGAGCGACCTCGCCATCGGCATGTTCCCGTTCAGCGAGGGGCGGCGGTGAGCGCTGAGACGGTCGCGATCATCGATTACGGCTCGGGCAACCTCCACTCCGCCGCCAAGGCGTTCGAGCGGGCGGCACGGGAGGCCGGCCTCGACGAAACCCGCATCGTCCTGACGAGCGAGGCCGAGGCGGTTGCCACGGCCGACCGTGTGGTGCTGCCGGGGGTCGGTGCCTATGCCGATTGCCGCCGCGGGCTGGATGCCGTGCCCGGAATGGTCGAGGCGATGACCCACGCCGCACACGCGCGTGGGCGTCCCTTCCTCGGAATCTGCGTGGGCATGCAACTCCTGGCGACGCGTGGCCTGGAGCACGACACGACCGCCGGCCTCGGCTGGATCCCCGGTGATGTCGGCCCGATACAGCCGGCGGACCCGGGTCTCAAGGTGCCCCACATGGGCTGGAACACCCTGGAGGTCGACCGGCCGCATGCGCTCCTGTCCGACATTCCGACCGGCGGGAGCGGCTTGCACGCCTATTTCGTGCACAGCTACGCGCTGTCGCCGGAGCGGATGGAGGACCGCGTCGCCCACAGCGATTACGGCGGCCCGGTCACCGCGATGGTGGCGCGCGACAACGTCGCCGGCACCCAGTTCCATCCGGAGAAGAGCCAGCGCCTCGGCCTCGCGCTGCTCGCCAACTTCCTGCGCTGGCGCCCCTGAGGCGCAGATCCCATCTTTGAACCGTCACACCCGAAAGCGAACCGACGCGTGATCCTGTTTCCGGCCATCGATCTCAAGGAAGGGCGCTGCGTCCGCCTCGTGCAGGGCGACATGGCGCAGGCCATCGTGTTCAGCGACGATCCGGCGGCCCAGGCCGCGGTCTTCGAGGAGCAGGGCTTCTCCTGGCTGCACGTGGTCGATCTCGACGGAGCCTTCGCGGGCGCGCCGATGAACGCGGGGGCCGTCGACGCGATCCTGGCGCGGACCAAGCTGCCGGTACAGCTCGGCGGCGGCATCCGCGAGATGCGGACCCTGGAAGCGTGGCTGGCCAAGGGCGTCAGCCGCGTCATCATCGGCACCGCCGCCGTGCGCGATCCGGCCTTCGTGCGCGAGGCCGCCCGCCTCTATCCCGGAAAGATCGCCGTCGGCATCGACGCCAAGGACGGTCGCGTCGCGGTCGAGGGCTGGGCCACCACGTCCAGCATGACGGCCGAGGAGCTTGGCCGCCGGTTCGAGGATGCCGGGGTCGCGGCGATCATCTACACCGACATCGCGCGAGACGGCATCCTCAAGGGCCTCAACATCGAGATGACCCTGGGACTCGCCCGTGCCGTGACGATCCCGGTGATCGCCTCCGGCGGGCTCGCCTCGATCGAGGACGTCCACCGCATCCTGGAGCCGGATTGTGCGCTCCTCGCCGGTGCCATCACGGGTCGGGCCCTCTATGACGGCCGGATCGACCCGCGCGAGGCCCTGGCCGCCATCCGTCGCGCGACCGGTGCGGCCGACGCCGCGCCGGCGACCTGACGCGTCCGAGGCTTCCCGTGCTCAAGACCCGCATCATTCCCTGCCTGGACGTGAAGGACGGCCGTGTCGTCAAGGGCGTGCAGTTCCTCGAACTTCGCGACGCCGGAGATCCGGTCGAGGCGGCCAAGGCCTACGACGCGGCCGGCGCCGACGAACTCTGCTTCCTCGACATCACGGCGAGCCACGAGGATCGCGGCACGCTCGTCGACGTCGTCAGCCGCACGGCCGAGGCCTGCTTCATGCCGCTCACCGTCGGCGGCGGCATCCGCACCGTCGCGGACATCCGCACCCTGCTGCTGGCCGGGGCCGACAAGGTCTCGATCAATACGGCGGCCGTGAACGATCCCGATTTCGTCGCCCGTGGGGCGGAGAAGTTCGGGAGCCAGTGCATCGTGGTGGCGATCGACGCCAAGCGCACCTCCGGTCCCGGCGAGCCGCCGGAATGGCAGATCTTCACCCATGGCGGGCGCAAGCCCACAGGGATCGACGCCATCGACTTCGCCCGCATCGTCACCGCCCGTGGCGCCGGAGAATTGCTGGTGACCTCGATGGATCGCGACGGGATGCGGTCCGGCTACGACATCGGCCTGACGCGGGCCATCTCCGATGCCGTCTCCGTCCCGGTCATCGCCTCGGGCGGCGTCGGCGGCCTGGACGACCTGGTGGCAGGCGTCCGCGAGGGGGGAGCCAGCGCGGTCCTGGCGGCCTCGATCTTCCATTTCGGGCAGCACACCGTCTCCGAGGCCAAGGCCCACATGGCTGCGGCCGGCCTTTCCATGCGCCTCGATCTCTGAGGCCGACTTCCGCACCCCTTGCGTCATGATCAATCGTGCCGCACGCTCGGTTGCATGGCACGATAGGCCCGGTTAGCCGGGACCAGGATTGTATGACCCAGTTCACTCTCAGCGACCTCGAAGCCCTCGTCGCGGATCGCGCGACAGCCACGCCCGAGACCTCCTACACCGCGAAACTCCTGGCCGGCGGCCCGTCCAAGCCTGCAAAGAAGCTCGGTGAGGAAGCGGTCGAGGCGGCGATCGCAGCCGTCCAGGGCGACCGCTCGGGCCTCGTCGCCGAAGCGGCGGATGTGCTGTACCACCTCATGGTCGTGCTGCGGGGCGGCGGCATTCCTCTGGAGGAGGTGATGGCCGAGCTCGAGCAGCGCACGGCGCAGAGCGGGATCGCCGAGAAGGCCTCCCGGGGCCCTGCGTGAACGCTGAGCCACCCTTCTCCGTGTCGCCCTTGGTCGTGCCCTCCCTGGCGGTCGGCCGGGCCGAGCGGCCAATGGTCGAGGGCCAGGACCCGGTCACCGGCCAGGGCTCCGAACGGCTGTCGCCCTACCGTCTTTTCACCCGCGAGGAATGGGCGCAGCTGCGCGCCGATACGCCTCTCACCTTGGCGGCGGAGGAGGTGTCGCGCCTGCAGTCCTTGAATGATCCGATCTCGGTCGAGGAGGTGGAGGCGATCTATTTGCCGCTCTCGCGCCTGCTCTCGCTCTACGTTGCGGCGACGCAAGGGTTGTTCAAGGCGACCCAGCGCTTTCTGCTGGCCGAACACGAGACCAAGGTCCCCTACATCATCGGCCTCGCTGGTTCTGTGGCCGTGGGCAAGTCGACCTCCGCCCGCGTGCTCGCCGCCTTGCTGGCCCGCTGGCCGAACACCCCGAAGGTCGACCTGATCACCACCGACGGGTTCCTGCTGCCCAACGCCGAGCTGAAGCGGATGGGCGCGATGGAGCGGAAAGGCTTTCCCGAGAGCTACGACACCGCCGCGCTGCTGCGTTTCCTCACTGACATCAAGGCTGGCAAGAAGCGGGTCGCGGCCCCCCTCTACTCCCACCTCGTCTACGACGTCATGCAGGGTGAGGAACGGATCATCGAGTCTCCCGATATCCTCATCGTCGAGGGACTAAACGTCCTGCAGCCGGCACGCCTGCCGCGCGACGGCACCGCGATCCCGTTCGTCTCCGACTTCTTCGACTTCTCGATCTATCTCGACGGACACGAGGACGACCTGCACCGCTGGTACGTCAACCGCTTCCTGCGCCTGCGGCAGACCGCCTTTCGCGATCCGCTGTCATACTTTCGCAAGTACGCCGAGGTGACGGAGGCCGAGGCGATCGAGATCGCCGACACGCTGTGGACGACCATCAACCTGCCGAACCTGCGGGACAACATCCTGCCGACCCGGCAGCGAGCCAGCCTGATCCTCGCCAAGGGGGCCAGTCACCGCATCGAGTCGGTGGCGCTGCGCCGGCTCTGAGGATGCCAACGGTTCAGATCGCTAGCTCAGCGGGTAGGCCGCCTCGACCACATAGGGGCCGCCACCCTTCGATTCCCGCGCCGAAAACAGCGCCACGCGCTCGGCCGTAAAGATGAGAGGCGTGAACAGGCCGCGTTCGCCCAGATAGGCAGCGACATCCTCCGCGCCGGCCTCGCGGCGCAGGCGGGCGAGGGTGACGTGGGGCGTGAACTTGCGTCGCTCCGCCTCCGCCCCGACTCGACGGGCCAAGCGCTCCTGCTCGGCCTGAAGATCGAGAAGCTCAGGGTTGGGCGTCACCGTCGCGAGGATCGCACGCGGCCTCTCGCCGCCGAAGCTTGCCAGGCCGTCGAGCGTCACGGCGAAGGGCGCCCTGGATCGCGCCTCGATCAGCCTCTCGTGCAGCGCCTCGGCGACCTCGACCTCGACGTCTCCGAGGAAGCGCAGGGTGATGTGGTAGTCGGAGGGCTTGATCCAGCGGCTTCCGGGCAGGGCTCCGCGCTTCAGCGCCAGCGCCCGGCCGATATCGGGAGGAATCTCAAGTCCGGTGAACAGGCGCGGCACGGATTCAGCGGGCCTTCGGCTCGAGGCGGTCGAGGAAGGTCTCGACGGTCGGCAACATCGCGGCCACGATCGTCTCGACCCCTTTCGCATTCGGATGCAGGCCGTCGTCCAAGTGGGCCTGCCGGTCGCCGATGATGCCGTCGAGGAAGAACGGGTAGAGGATGAGACCATGGCTTTTGGCGAGATCGGGATAGATCGCGTCGAACCGTGCCACGTAGTCCGGCCCGAGGTTGGGCGAGGCTTTCATTCCGGCGAGGAGGACCGGGATGCCGCGTGCCTTCAACCGCGCGATCATCGCGTCGAGGGCCTTGCGGGTCACGGCAGGATCGGTGCCGCGCAGCATGTCGTTGGCGCCGAGTTCGAGGATGACGCCGTCGGTCCCATCCGGGATCGACCATTCGAGGCGGTCGAGACCGCCCGTGGTGGTGTCGCCCGAAACGCCTGCATTCGCCACCGTGACCGCACGTCCGCGCGCCTTGAGGGCGCGCTCCAGTACCACCGGAAAGGCAGCATTCGCGGGCAGGCGATATCCGGCGGTCAGGCTGTCGCCAAAGGCCACCAGCGTCACGGGCGGCGCATCGGGCGCAGCGCGCAGGGGCAGGATGCCGAGGCCGAGTGCGGCAAAGAGCGTCATCGAAGCTACGAGGCTGAAAGCGTCATGGCGCGCCGCTTGCCGGCGGACCATATCGGCGAGGCGTGAGACTCCACACAGACCCATTCGATCAAGACCCCGACCCTTGCATTCATGTTGCCCGCATCCATCATGATGCCCGCTGTTCACAGATCGGTTGCCCGTTGAAGTCCGACAACCCCATCGTGCCGACGGCGCAGACCATCGCCCTGTCCGATATCGACCTGAGCCTCGGCCGCGGCGCGGCCCGCGTCCACGTGTTGCGGGGTATCTCCCTCGACGTCGCAGCGGGCGAGGCGGTGGGTCTGGTGGGTCCCTCGGGCTCCGGCAAGTCGACCCTGCTGATGGTCATGGCCGGCCTGGAGCGGCCCCACTCGGGTCGCATCGTCGTGGAAGGGACCGATCTCGGAAGCCTCGACGAGGATGCCCTGGCACGCTTTCGCGGACGCCGCATCGGCATCGTGTTCCAGGCCTTTCACCTCGTGCCGACGATGACGGCCCTGGAGAACGTGGCGCTACCTCTCGAGCTCGCCGACCAGCCCGATGCCCATCGGCGGGCACAGGCGGAGCTGGAGGCGGTCGGACTCGGCCACCGGCTGCACCATTATCCGGCGCAGCTTTCGGGGGGCGAGCAGCAGCGCGTCGCCATTGCCCGCGCCATCGCGCCCGACCCAGCGATTCTCGTGGCTGACGAGCCGACCGGCAATCTCGACGAGGCGACCGGGCGGCAGATCGTCGATCTGCTCTTCGCACTGAAGCGCGACCGCGGCGCGACTCTCGTCCTCGTGACCCACGATCCCGGCCTTGCGCGCCTCTGCGATCGCACCGTTCGCCTCCGCTCCGGCCGGGTCGAAGCGCCGGTGCCGGTCGAGGCCTGATCCGATGCATGGGACCCTGCCCAAGCCGAGCGCCCGTTCCCCGCGCAGCCGGATCCCGCTGACCCTGCGCCTCGCCTTCCGCGAGTTGCGCGGCGGGCTGGCGGGCTTCACCGTATTTCTCGCCTGCATCGCCCTCGGCGTCGCGGCGATCGCCGGCGTCGCCTCGATCTCGCGCTCGCTCACCGAAGGCCTCGGCCGGGAGGGTTCGCGCATCCTCGGCGGCGATCTCACCTACAGCCTGATCAACCGGGAAGCGACGCCCGAGGAGCGCGCCGCGCTCGACGCGCAGGGCCGCGTCTCAGTGGTGACGACCCTGCGGGCCATGGCCGTAGCCGGCGAGACCGGGGCGGCCCTCGTCGAGCTGAAGGCGGTGGGCGTCGATTATCCCACCGCCGGCGAACTCGTCACCGACCCCGCCCTGCCGCTCGCCGATCTCCTGGTCGAGCGCGACGGTGCTGCGGGTGCGATCGCCGACCCAGCTCTACTGACCCGGCTCGACCTGAAGGTCGGTGACCGCATCACGATCGCGGGGCGGCCCTTCGTCCTGCGCGCCACCCTCGTGTCGGAGCCGGACCGCATCGCCAACGGCATCGGCTTCGGCCCACGGGTGCTGATCACGCACGAGGCCCTGGCCGCCTCGGGCCTGATCCGTCCGGGCAGCCTGAACCGCTGGAGCTACCGGCTCCAACTCCCGGGCACCGCGGACGCCGCCCTCGAGACGCGCGCGGCCGCCATCGCCAAGGCCGTGCCGGACGCTGGCTGGGAAATGCGGGCCCGCACCAATGCCGATCCGCGCTTTGCCAAGAGCATCGAGCGTTTCACGCAGTTCCTCACCCTGGTCGGTCTGACGGCGCTGATCGTCGGCGGGGTTGGGGTCGCCAATGCCGTCGCGGCCTTCGTCGAGCGCAAGCGGGGCTCCATCGCCACCTTGAAGAGCGTCGGTGCGCCGGGGGGACAGGTCGTCGTCCTCTACCTCACCCAGGTTCTCCTGATCGCGGGCCTCGGCATCGTGATCGGTCTCGTGGTGGGGGCGCTGCTCCCCTTCGGCCTCGACGCGCTGTTCCACGACGCCCTGCCGCTACCGCTCAACCCGACGATCGCGCCCGGCGAACTCAGCCTCGCGGCGGCCTACGGCTTCCTGACGGCGCTCGCCTTCGCCATCCTGCCCCTGGGTCGCGCCCACGACATTCCCGTCTCGGGCCTCTTCCGGGACGTGGTCGATCCGGGTTCCGCTCGTACCCGCCTGCGCTATCGGCTGATCCTGGCTGCGGCCCTGGCGGGACTCGTCGGACTGGCGCTGACCACCGCCTTCGACCGACGTCTGGCACTCATCTTCATCATCGCCGCCGGTCTCGCCTTCGGACTCCTGCGCCTCGTCGCCATCGGATTGATGGGGGTGGCACGGCGCCTGCCGCGCCCGCGCCTGGCGGCCCCCCGCATGGCCCTGGCGAACCTGCACCGCCCGGGGGCGCTCACCCCCGCCATCGTGCTTTCCCTCGGGCTTGGCGTGACCCTCCTGGTCACCCTGAGCCTCATCGACGCCAATGTCCGGCGAACGCTGACGAATTCCCTGCCCGCCAAGGCGCCCAATCTGTTCTTCCTCGACATCCCGTCGAGTGACGCGGATGCCTTCCACGCCTTCCTCGGGGGCTTGTCGCCCGGGGCGAAGATCGAGCGCGTTCCGATGATGCGCGGGCGGATCACTGCCCTCGACGATGTTCCGGCCGGCGAGATCAAGGCGCCCGACGATGCTGCCTGGGTGCTCGACGGGGACCGGGGCATCACCTACGCCGACGATCTGCCGGAAGGCTCGTCGTTGGTCTCGGGATCGTGGTGGAATGCCGAAGAGGCTCGCACGCCGCTCGTCTCCTTCGACGCGGAGTTCGCCGGCAAGCTCAACCTCTCGGTCGGCAGCACGGTCACGGTCAATGTTCTGGGACGGACGCTGAAGGCCCGGATCGCCAACCTGCGCAAGGTCGAGTGGCGCTCGCTGGGGATCAACTTCGTCATGGTGTTCTCGCCCGGCACGTTCCGGGGCGCACCGCATTCCGATCTCGCGACCCTCACCCTGCCGAACGGCCCCGACGCCAAGGCCGAGGCCGCGATCCTGCGCGACGTGGCGCGGACCTACCCATCGGTCACCAGCGTGCGGGTCAAGGAAGCGCTCGAAGCGGTGAGCGATATCGTCGCCAAGCTGGTCCTGGCCATCCGCGGCGCCAGCGGCATCGCCGTGGTGGCGAGCCTGTTCGTGCTGGCCGGCGCCCTGGCCGCCGGCCACCGCGCCAGGCTCTACGATGCGGTGGTGCTCAAGACGTTGGGGGCGACGCGGGGTCGGCTGCTCGCGGCCTACACCCTCGAATACGGGACCCTCGGCCTCGCCACCGCGATCTTCGGCCTCGCTGCAGGCACCCTGGCGGGCTGGGTCATCGTCACCCAGGTGATGAAGCTCGAATTCACCCTCGACCTGTCGGGCGCCATTCTGGCGGCGGCCCTCGCGGTCGCCTTCGCGATCATCCTCGGTCTCGCCGGAACCTGGCGCATCCTCGGCCAGAAACCGGCACCGTATCTGCGCCAGTTCTGAAACTGATGGTCACAGCACCTCAATGCCGGCCCTTCCCGCATCGGCGTAGCGCGCGCCGGCGACGGCGCCGGGGCCGAACAGCCCATCCAGTTCCGCGATCTCGGCCGCCGCCAGGGCGAGGTCCATGGCCGCCGCGTTCTCCGCGAGGCGGGCGACCCGCCGCGTACCCGGGATCGGCACCACCTCCGGCGCCTTGTCGACGAGCCAGGCCAGGGCGATCTGGGCCGGACTGGCGCCCCGCCGGGCCGCGATGGCCGCGAGCCCGTCGAGCAGGCTCTGGTTCCGGGCCAGGGCATCGGCCTGAAAGCGCGGATTGCCCCGGCGAAAATCGTCCGCGGCGAGCTGCGCCGGATCGAGCCCTCCGGTGAGGAAGCCGCGCCCGAGCGGCGCGTATGCCACGAAGGTGACGTCGAGGTCGCGGCAGGTCTGCAGCATTCCGGCCTCTGGCGCCCGGCTCCACAGGGAGTACTCGCTCTGGACCGCCGCGATCGGATGGATCGCGTGCGCGGCCCGCAGGGTTTCGGGCGAGACTTCGGACAGGCCGATTCCCCGCACCTTGCCCTGCTCGATCAGGCGCGCCATCGCGCCGATCGTCTCGGCCAGCGGGGTCTCCGGATTGCGGCGGTGGCAGTAGTAGAGATCGATGGTCTCGACGCCGAGCCGGGTCAGCGACGCCTCGCAGGCCGCGGTGAGATAGGCCGGCGTGTTGTCGATCCGCCGCTTCGCGCTGTCGTCCGGGCTCCCCGATGGGCGGACGATGCCGAATTTCGTGGCCAGCACGACCCGGTCGCGGCGGCCCTTCAGGAAGCGGCCGAGCAGGGCCTCGTTGTGGCCGAGGCCGTAGGTATCGGCGGTGTCGAGGAAATCGTAGCCGAGGTCGAGGGCCGCGGCGAGGGCGTCGAGGGATTCGGTCTCGTCGGAGGGGCCGTAGAATTCCGACATCCCCATGCAGCCGAGGCCTGGGACGGACACGGTGAGGCCGGTCTGGCCGAGAGGGCGTCGCTGCATGGGGGCTCCTGGATCGCGGTTCGCTTCAGCCATGTGCCATGCCGGCCGAACGGCGATAAGCTCAATGATCCTGGACGAACCGTTGAGCGAGACTCATCAATGCAGCGTGCCGATCTGGCCGACCTCGCCGTGTTCGCGGCCATCGCCCGGCACGGAAGCTTCCGGCGGGCCGCCCTTGATCTCGGCGTCTCCACCTCCGCGCTGAGCCACGCCCTGCGGGGCCTGGAGACCCGGATGGGGGTGCGGCTGCTCCATCGCACCACCCGGAGCGTCGCTCCGACCGAGGCGGGGGCGGCCCTGCTCGCCCGAATCGGGCCGGCCCTGGCCGAGATCGCCGAGGCGGTCGGCGCGGCGGGCGCCTTCCGCGAGACGCTGGGCGGCGCCCTGCGGATCAACGCGCCGCGCACCGCCTGCCGGTTCGTCCTGATGCCGCTGGTGGCGCGCTACCTCGCCCGGCATCCGGGGGTCCGCGTCGAGGTCGTGGCGGACGATGCCCTGACCGACGTGGTCGCCGGGGGATTCGATGCCGGAATCCGCTTCGGCGAGCATCTGGCCGGCGACATGATCGCGGTGCCGCTCGGAGGGCCGCAGCGCTTCGCGCTGGTGGGCGCCCCCGCCTACCTGGCCGGCCGGCCGGCGCCCGAAAGTCCGGCCGATCTCGCCGGTCACCTCTGCATCCGGCAACGTTTTCCGGGCGGCGCGATCTATCGCTGGGAACTCGGCAAGGACGGGCGGGACGTAACGGTTTCCGTCGACGGTCCGCTCATCGTCAACGATCAGGAGATGATCGTGGAGGCGGCGCTCGCGGGCCTCGGCCTCGGTCTGGTGTTCGAGGACGGCGTCGGCGGTCACCTCGCGTCCGGGCGGCTGGTGCGGCTGATGGCGGATTGGTGCCCGACCTTCCCCGGCCTGTTCCTGTACTATGCCGGCCGGCGCCAGATCCCGCCGCCGCTGCAGGCCTTCATCGACCTTCTGCGGCGGCCCCGGACCGAGCCTATGGCCACACCTTGATCGCCAGATTCCGGCGCAGGAGATCGCGGTCGGAGGTGATGGTGCAGCCCTCGGTGCGCAGCGTCACGTAGGTGAGGAAGGCCGAGTCGCCGGTATCGTCGAAGTTGCGCCCCTGGGCCTCGGGATCGAGCAGCGACGGATAGGCGATGAGTCCGCCGGGCGCCTGGCAGGGATCGTCGTACAGGGTGGCGCCGGCCAGGAGCAGACGCGGCGTGTCCCAGGCCAGGAGGTCGCGGGACGTCGTCCAGTAGAACCCGGATTGCGGAAAGCCGGTCCCGGCCTTGGCCATGAAGACCGCGATCCAGGCGCCGCTGCCCCGGTGACGCACCACGGCGCCCACCGGGGTCGGAAACGGCGCCACGGGCGCGCAGGTCGCCGCGCCCGGAATCGGCTTGGCGTAGGGATCGGGAAACGCCGCCGTGTAGCCGGTGCCGGACCAGGCCCGCCAGCTCGCCGGATCGGCCGGATCGCGCGCGCGAAACAGGCAGACGCCGCCGGACTGGTCGCTGCCCGGACGGTCCCAGCCCGTGGTGGAGGCGAGGAAGTAGCGCCAGGTCCCGTCCGAAACGATGTTCGACGGGTTGAAGAACCCGCGGTGACTGTCCTGTCCGACCTCCTGGCGGAAGGGCGCGCCGGCGACGACCACCGGCGGCGCCGCGCGGGTGAAGCTGCGTCCGCCATCGGTCGAGGCGGCCGCCACCACGGTGTTGTACCAGCACGCCATGTAGTCCTTCGCCCGGCAGCGGCCCGGGTGCTCGTTGGCGCGGTACTCGTGATGGACGAGGGCCGCGACGGCACGGCCGTCCTCGGTCCAGGTGGCGGTGATCCAGGAGGCGTCGTCGTAGGCGGCCGGGTCGGCCTTGCCGCCGGATTCGAGCACCACGGCACAATCCAGTTTCAGGGCGTCGAGGCGGGGGCCGCGAAAGGCGCGGTTGCGGTAATGCATGCCGAAGAGGGCAACCGCGCCGGAGGCCTCGCGGAAGGCGCGGGCCGAGGCGTCGGGCACGTCGACGCCGTCGCAGGCGTCGCGCCCGGCCTTGAACATCACCACCGGGGGGCCGACCAGGGTCAGGGCGGAGAGCGGCGAATCCGCAGCGGCCCGCGCCGGGCCGGCGAGGCAGACGAGACCGAGCAGGAGCCGGGCCGCGAGGGGGAGGGGGCGCGTCATCGGGGGTGCCTGGACATCGGCCGCAGATTGCGTTTTGAACCGTTACAGTTGGATTGTGCGCGCGCGTCCGCTCCCGGCCTTATCCACATCCGCCCGAAAACCCGTCGACCTCCCCGCTAAGGCCTTCCATGCTGATCCTCATCCTCGGGCTCGTGCTCTTCCTCGGCACGCACGCCTTCTCCATGGCGCGGGCGCGGCGGGCGCGGGTGATCGGCGAGGTCGGCGAGGGCCGCTACAAGCTCGCCTACACCCTGACCTCGCTCCTCGGCCTCGTCCTCATCGGCTACGGCTTCCACCTCTATCGCCAGTCCGGCTACATCGCCGTGTGGGACCCGCCGGTCTGGACCCGCCACCTGGCCCTGCTCCTGACCGCCCTGGCCTTCGTCGCCCTGGCCTCCGCCTATCTGCCCGGGCACATCCGGGCGCGCGCCAAGCACCCGATGCTGCTGGCCGTGAAGATCTGGGCGACGGCGCACCTGCTGGCCAACGGCGATCTCGGCTCGATCCTGCTGTTCGGGAGCTTCCTCGCCTGGGCCGTCATCGCGCGGATCAGCGCGAAGCGGCGCGCGCTGGCCCCCGGCGCCGTGGCGGCGCAGCATGCCGGTCCCGCGGCGGCCCTCGCCGGCTGGCGCAACGACGCCCTGGCCGTGGTGATCGGCCTCGCGGTCTGGTTCGCGTTCGCGCGCTACCTGCATCCGCTGCTGATCGGCGTCGCCGCCTGGCCGGGCCAGGCCTGAGGCGGTCCGAACCGGTCGCGCCGCGTCTAAACCGATCGCGCCGCGTCGAAGCGGGTCGCGCCGCGTCGAAGCCGGTCGCCAACGGCCCGCGCCTGTGATAGGCGCAGGCCTTCACCTTCACGCAACGGCCGCTCGGTTCCCGATCGGCGTGAGACGACATGGCCGAAAACAACGAGTTCATCCGCGAGGTCAACGAGGACTATCGCCGCGATCAGGTCGCCGAGATCTGGCGCCGCTACAGCGGCGTGATCATCGCGCTCGCGATCCTCGTGGTGGCCGCCGTGGGTGGCTGGCGCTACTGGCAGCACGACCAGCGGGTGCGCGCCGAGGCCGCCTCCGAGCGCTTCGAGATCGCCAACCGCCTCGCCCGCGAGGGCAAGTCGGCGGACGCCGACAAGGCCTTCGAGGCGATCGAGAGCGATGCGCCGTCGGGCTACGCCCTGCTGGCACGCTTCCGCTCCGCCACCGAGACCGCCAAGCGGGATCCGAAGGCGGGCGCCGCCGAGTACGACGCGCTCGCCAACGACACCAAGGTGAGCACCGGCCTGCGCGACCTCGCCCGCCTGCGCTCGGCGCTGCTGCGCCTCGACGGCACGGAGCCCGACGCCGCCCTGGCGACGCTGCAGGGTCTCGCCGCCCCGAACGGCCCCTTCCGCCACACGGCCCGCGAGATGCTCGGCCTCGTCGCCCTGAAGCGGGGCGACTACGACGGCGCCGGCCGCTGGTTCGACCAGATCAACGCCGACCTGCAGACGCCGCAGAACCTGCGCCAGCGCATCGAGGTCTACGCGGCCCTGGTGGCCGGCGGACCCGTCGCCGTGACCGCCGCGGCGCCCGCCGCGCCGGCCGCTCCCCCACCCGTCACGCGCTGAGCCCTCGACCCGCTTCTCCCGGACGTCTGACTGAAACGAGCACACCATGGATATGCCGACCGTCGCGATCGTCGGACGGCCGAACGTCGGCAAGTCGACCCTGTTCAACCGCCTCGTGGGCAAGAAGCTTGCCCTGGTGGACGACCGTCCGGGCGTGACCCGCGACCGGCGCGAGGGCGACGTCAATTTCGGTGGTCTCGTCTTCCGCATCATCGACACCGCCGGCCTCGAGGAAGCCGATCCCGGCTCCCTGCTGGGCCGCATGCGCGCGCAGACCGAGGCCGCGATCCTCGAGGCCGACGTGGTGCTGTTCGTGATCGACGCCCGCGCCGGCGTGCTCCCGGCCGACCAGCCCTTCGCCGAGATGGTGCGTCGCGCCGGCTGCCCGGTGATCCTCATCGCCAACAAGGCGGAAGGGGGCGCCGGCCTGTCGGGCGCCTACGAGGCGTTCTCCCTGGGCCTCGGCGACCCGATCCCGTTCTCGGCCGAGCACGGCGAGGGCATCGGCGAACTCCATGACGCGCTGATCGAGAACCTGCCCAAGCACGACGAGGACGAAGAGTACGACGACGATCCGGAGAACCGCTCCCTGAAGGTCGCCATCGTCGGACGGCCCAATGCCGGCAAGTCGACCCTGATCAACCGGATGCTCGGCGAGGACCGCCTCCTCGTCGGTCCCGAAGCCGGCATCACCCGCGATTCGATCTCCCTCGACTGGGAGTGGCGGGGCCGGCGCATCAAGCTCCACGACACGGCGGGCATGCGCCGCAAGGCCCGGATCGACGACAAGCTCGAGAAACTCGCCGTCTCGGACGGCCTGCGCGCCGTGCGCTTCGCCGAGGTGGTGGTGGTGCTCCTCGACGCCACGATCCCGTTCGAGAAGCAGGACCTGACCATCGTCGACCTGATCGAGAGCGAGGGCCGCGCCCTCGTCATCGGCCTGAACAAGTGGGACCTCGTGGCCGACCAGAACGGCCTCCTGAAGAAGCTGCGCGAGGATTGCACCCGCCTGCTGCCCCAGGTCCGCGGCGTCGCGGTGGTGCCGCTCTCCGGCCTCGCCGGCGAGGGCATCGACAAGCTGATGCAGGCGGTCACCAGCGCCGAGGAGACCTGGAGCACCCGCGTCTCGACCTCGCGCATCAACGACTGGCTCAGCGAGGCGCTGCAGCGCAATCCGCCGCCGGCGGTCTCGGGCCGGCGCATCAAGATCCGCTACGCCACCCAGGTGAAGAGCCGCCCGCCGCACTTCGCCCTGTTCGGCAACCAGCTCGACGGCCTGCCGAAATCCTACACCCGCTATCTCGTCAACGGCCTGCGCGAGTCGTTCACGCTGCCGGGGACGCCGATCCGGCTCTCGCTGCGGACCTCGAAGAACCCGTTCGACCGGGAGAACAGGGGCTGAGGCCCGGGGGTCAGGCGGCTCCGCCCGTCGTCTCCGCCAGCCAGTCCACCACCGCGTCGAGGGCCTGACGGTTCGAGGTGTCGCCGTTGCGCGTCGCCTCGAAGGTCGCGATCTGGCACGCGGCACTGGTGCCGCGCTCCACGATGCGACGGGCCTGCGCGACTTCCGGTTCGCAGCCGAGGGCCGCGGCGTCCTCGGCGATGAGCGCCAGGAGGTTTTCGAGGGCCTGCGCGAAGGGCAGGGCTTCCTCGCTCGCCTCGTCGATCAGCTCCGCCTCGATCCCGCTGCGCTGGGCGCGCCACAGGTTCTCCTGTGCGAGCGCCCGCGAGACGCCGTCGAGCCCGGCGTCGAGGTCCGGCCGGCGCACCACGAGGCGGACGAGGCAGCGGTAGAGGGCTGCGATGGTGAGGGCGTCCTCCAGCCGGGTGCAGGAATCGGCGATGCGGAGCTCCAGGGTCGGGAACTTGATCGAGGGGCGCAGGGACCACCACAGGAAGCTCGCATCCTGGATCGAGCCCGCCCGGGTCATGATGCGGACGTAGCGCTCGTAGGCGGCGGCGTCGGCGAAGAGGTCGGGCAGGCCGGTGCGGGGCAACTCGCCGAAGGCGCTGAGGCGATAGGCGTTGAGCCCCGTCGGCTTGCCCTGCCAGAACGGCGACGAGGCCGAGAGGGCGAGCAGCAGCGGCTGGTAGGGCAGGAGCCGGTTCATCAGGTCGACGCGGGCGTCGGGGTCGGGCACCTCCACGTGGACATGCATGCCGCAGATCAGGCTGCGGCGCCCGGCGAGGCCGACATCGCGCAGGATGCCGCGGTAGCGGTCGCCCTTGGTGGGCAGCTGGCGCGCCCAATCCGCCACCGGATGGGTGCCGGCGGCGAACACCAGGAGGCCGTGCTCGCGCCCGAGCTTGGCCAGGGCCGAGCGCTGGCGGGCGAGGACGTCGCGGGCCTGCGCGAACTCCGTGGAGGGCGGCGTGCAGACCTCGACCTGACACTGCAGCAATTCGCGCCCGATCTCGGGGAGCTCCTCGCCGGCCTGGACGTGGAACGGCTTCACCGAGCGGCGCGGGGTGCCGCGCGTCTCGGCATCCGCCAGGAAGTACTCTTCCTCGATGCCGAAACGGTAGGGTGCGGAGGTCATCGGGAGCCTTGTGGAATGGGTCGCTCCCCTCAACCCGTCAGGCGCCCGTTTGTGCCCGCGCGGGGCCGCCGACGAGCCAGGCCGGGTCGAACCAGCGGTCGGCCTCGCCGTCATAGGGCAGCCGGGTGATGTCCCAGTGCTGGATGTACGGCGCGTAGACGTCCCAGACCGCGATGCCGCCGCCGACGAAGATGCGCCGTCCGGGATAGCGCGCGAGCACGGCCTCCGGGTCCTCGTGGCTGCGGATGACGTCGATGGTGCGGTCCTTGAACGCGAAGTCCGGCACCGAGGCGATCGTCTTCGGCCCGGCGATCAGGACGTGGCCCATGGTGACGGCGAAGAACCGCGTCACGTCCTCGACGAAGAGCGGGTCGGTGTTGCCCTCCCAGGGCAGGTGCCCGTCGAGGCCGAGCTGTCCGCGGAGGCCGATGGCGCAGATGCAGCGAACGTCGATCATGGGCGTCTCGGGGAACGGGGAGGAGGGACGGCGTCAGCACGCCATCTGCGGCGTCAGGATGCAGTCGCTCGGAAAGTCGTAGATCTTGCCGGATTCGTCGAAGCCCGGGCTGGCGAGGCGCACGAAGTGCGGCGCGAGGTCGTCCGGGGTCTTCAGGGTCGTCTCGTCCTCGCCCGGCATCGCCGCCTTGCGCATCGCGGTCCGCAGGGGGCCGGGATTGAGCAGTATGGCCCGCACGGGGGTCGTGGCCGTCTCCGCCGCATAGGTGCGGACCAGCGCGTCGAGGGCGGCCTTCGAGACGGAATAGGGTCCCCAATAGGCCCGGCATTTCTGCGCCGCGCCCGAGGTGACGAAGATGGCCCGGCCCGCATCGGACTTCCGCAGCAGCGGATCGAGCGAGCGGATCAGGCGGTAATTCGCCGTCACGTTGATGTCCATCACCTGCGCCCAGGTCTTCGGGGTCACGTGCCCGATCGGCGTGAGGTTGCCGAGGATGCCGGCATTGCCGACCAGGATGTCGAGGCGCTGCCAGCGCTCGTGGATGCCGGCCCCGAGGCGGTCGATGGCGTCGTAGTCCGTCAGGTCGAGGGGCACGAGGGTGGCGCTCCCGCCGACGCGCCGGATGGCGTCGTCGAGCTCCTCCAGTCCCCCTTGCGTCCGGGCGACGGCGACGATGTGGGCGCCGGCCTCCGCCAGGGCGAGGGCGGCGGCGCGCCCGATGCCGCGCGAGGCGCCGGTGACGACGGCGAGGCGGCCGGCGAGGGGCTGGGTGGGGCTGCTCATCCTGCGCTCAATCGGCTTCGGCGAGCATGGCGAGGCGGCGCGGACCGGCGATGGCGAGGTCGGTCAGGCCGGTCGGATAGTCGCCGGTGAAGCAATGGTCGGTGTATTGCGGGCAGGCCTCGTCGCGGCGCGCCTCGCCCATGGCCTTGTAGAGCCCGTCGATGGACAGGAAGGCCAGCGAATCGGCGCCGATGTAGCGGCGCATGCCCTCGAGATCGTGGGTGGCGGCGAGCAGCTTCTCCCGCTCCGGGGTGTCGATGCCGTAGAAGTCCGGGTAGGTGATCGGCGGCGAGGCGATCCGGAAATGCACCTCGCGGGCGCCGGCCTCGCGCATCATGCGCACGATCTTCACCGAGGTGGTGCCGCGCACGAGACTGTCGTCGACGAGGACGATGCGCTTGCCCTCCACCACCGCCCGGTTGGCCGAGTGCTTCATGCGCACGCCGAGTTCGCGCACCGACTGGGTCGGCTGGATGAAGGTGCGCCCGACATAGTGGTTGCGGATGATGCCCATCTCGAAGGGCAGGCCGGTCTCCTGCGCGAAGCCCAGTGCCGCCGGCACGCCCGAATCCGGCACCGGGATGACCACGTCGGCCGCGGTGGCCGACTCCCGGGCGAGCTCGTGGCCGATGTTCTTGCGCACGGCGTAGACGCTCTTGCCGTTCACCACCGAATCCGGCCGGGCGAAGTAGATGTACTCGAAGATGCACGGGCGCATCGGCTGCGCCGGGGCGAAGCGGATCGACTCGATGCCCTCTTCCGAGATCACCACGATCTCGCCGTTCTCGACGTCGCGGATGAACTTGGCGCCGATGATGTCGAGGGCGCAGGTCTCGGAGGCCAGGATGTAGCGGCCGTCGAGTTCGCCGAGCACCAGGGGGCGGATGCCCATCGGATCGCGGGCGCCGATGAGCTTCTTGTTGGTCAGGGCCACGATGGCGTAGGCGCCCTCGATCTGGCGCAGGGCCTCGGTGAAGCGCTCGACGATGCGCGGCGCCCGGGAGCGCGCGGCCAGATGCAGGATCACCTCGGTGTCGGAGGTCGACTGGGTGATCGCGCCGTCGCGCACGAGGTCGCGGCGGATCGACAGGGCGTTGGTCAGGTTGCCGTTATGGGCGACGGCGAGGCCGCCGCTGGCGAGTTCGGCGAAGAGCGGCTGCACGTTGCGCAGGATGGTGCCGCCGGTGGTCGAGTAGCGCACGTGCCCGATGGCGGCCGGGCCTTCGAGATGCTCGATGGTGGAGCGGTCCGAGAACGAGTCCCCGACGAGGCCGGGCCGGCGCTCGGAATGGAATACGGCCCCGTCGAAGGAGACGATGCCGGCCGCCTCCTGGCCACGGTGCTGAAGGGCGTGCAGGCCGAGGGCGACGATGGCCGAGGCATCCGGATGGCCGAAGATGCCGAAGACGCCGCACTCCTCGCGCAGCGTATCGCCGTCGCGGTCGAGCCCGTCCACGACCTCGACGGGGGGGCGGGCGCTCGACTTGGCTACAGACATGATGATGTCGTTCCCTGCTTGGCCCCGCACGAATCCCCGTCCAGGCACCGTCAGATGACCGTCATGTAGTCGGCCTCGGCGCCGCGACCAAGCGCGCGCCGACGCAGGTCAGCGTCGCGGGGCGGGCGTGGCTGGGCCTTCCGTGCGGCGCTGGGCCGGGACCTCGCCCTCCGGCGGCTCGACGGGATCGGCCGGGGTCTCGCCCTTCGACTTCTTGAACTGCTTGAGCAGACCTTCCGGATTCTCCGGCAGCTGCGCCACCAGGGCATCGCCCGACTTCTCCAGCATCGGGCGGCTGCGGGCCTCCGAGGCCCAGGGCGGCATCTTGCCCTGCACCAGCCAGGCCAGGAACACCCACCCGATCACGCAGATGAGGAAGCCGCGGCCGGCCCCGAACAGGAAGCCCAGAGACCGGTCGATCGCGCCGATGCGCGAATCGAGGATCATGTCCGACACCTTCACGGTGATGATGGACACTACGATCAGCGTCAGCAGAAAGATCGCGGCGATCGAGGCCACCAGGGCGACGGTGGGGTTGGTCACGTGCTGGCTGACGGTGGGCAGCAGCAGCGGATGGAATTTCCAGGCGATGGCGGCGGCCGCGACCCAGGCGATGATGGCGAGCACTTCGCGGGTCGCGCCGCGCACGGCGGCCAACAGCGCCGAGACCACGACGATACCCAGCACGACGAGATCGAGAACGGAGAACGGCATCTCTGAGGATTGTCACTTCATGGGGCGGAGCGGCGACGATGACCGGATCGTGCGGCTTCCCCCGGCCGCGGCCCTGTATATCCTGCGGAAACTCGGCCGTCACCCTGGCGTGAAGGCCCAATCCCGCCAGGGTCCGGCGCGTGGTCTCGGCGGCGCGAGGGTGACATGACCGCATCGTCGCGCGTTTCCGGACGGCAATACCTCGTGCCCATCGCGGGGATGTTCAGTGGCGTGCTGATCGTCTCGCTGATCCTGGCCGGCAAGATCGTCTCCCTGGGCGGCCTCACCTTCAGCGCGGCGGTGATCGTCTTCCCGCTCTCGTACCTGTTCGGCGACATCCTCACCGAGGTCTATGGCTATGCCAGCGCCCGCCGGGTCGTCTGGGCCGGCTTCGCGGCGCAGATCGTCTGGATCGTAAGCTACACGATCGCGGCGGCGCTTCCGCCGGCGCCGTTCTGGCCGCATCAGGCCGCCTTCGAGGCCGTGCTCGGGGCGACCCCGCGCCTGGCACTCGCCGGCATGGCCGCCTACCTCGTCGGCGAATTCGCCAATGCCTACGTGCTGGCCAAGCTGAAGCTGCGCTTCGCCGGCGCGCACCTGGCGGCGCGGCTCGTCGCCTCGACGGTGCTCGGACAGGCGCTCGACACCGCGCTGTTCGTGACGATCGCCTTCGCGGGCACCTTCGCGGCGCCGGACCTGATCCGCCTCGGCCTCGGCGCCTGGTTCCTCAAGGTGCTCTGGGAAATCGTCGCCCTGCCGCTGAGCCCGCCGCTGATCCGCTGGCTGAAGCGGCAGGAGGGCGAGGATGCGGACGACCGCGACACCGACTTCAACCCGTTCCGCCTCGAGGCCTAATCGTCGTCGCCGTAATCGGGCGGGTTGTGGCCGCGCCGCTGGACGCCCCGGCGCGGGCCGTTGCTGGCGATGCCCGCGACCATGTCGGCGATGTGGCGCAGGGCCTCCGTCGACAGGGCGCCGTCGCCGCCCTCGCCCCGTCCCTGCGGCATGACGGCCTTGGCGAAGCCGAGCTTCAGCGCCTCCTTGAGCCGGGCCGGCGCCTGCGCCACCGGGCGGACCGCGCCGGAGAGGCCGATCTCGCCGAAATAGACCGTCTCGGGCGGGAGCGTCGCCCCGGACAGGGACGAGACCAGGGCCGCGGCGACCGCGAGGTCGGCGGCCGGCTCGGAGATGCGCAGGCCGCCCGCCACGTTGAGGTAGACGTCGTGGGTGCCCAGGCGAATGCCGCCATGGGCCTCCAGCACGGCCAGCACCATCGACAGGCGGTTCGGGTCCCAGCCGACCACGGCCCGGCGCGGCATGCCGAGGGAGGAGGGGGCGACGAGGGCCTGGATCTCCACCAGCAGGGGCCGCGTGCCCTCCATGCCGGCGAACACCGCGGTGCCCGGCGCGGCGTGGTCGCGCCCCGCGAGGAACAGGGCGGAGGGATTCGGCACCTCGGCCAGCCCCATATCGGTCATCTCGAACACGCCGATCTCGTCGGTGGGTCCGAAGCGGTTCTTCACCGCGCGCAGGATGCGGAAATGGTGTCCCTGGTCGCCCTCGAACGACGCCACGGCGTCGACCATGTGCTCGACCACGCGGGGGCCGGCGATCTGTCCGTCCTTGGTGACGTGGCCGACGAGGATCACCGCCGTGCCGGTGGTCTTGGCGAAGCGGATCAGGGTCTGGGCGGAGCCGCGCACCTGCGTGACCGTGCCGGGGGCGGATTCCACCGTCTCGGTCCACATGGTCTGGATCGAGTCGATGATCGCGAGCGCCGGGGGCCGTCCCTGCGACAGGGTCTCGACGATGTCCTCGACGTTGGTCTCGGCCGCGAGTTCGACCTGGGCCGAGGACAGGCCGAGGCGTTCGGCGCGCAGGCGCACCTGCGCCACCGCCTCCTCGCCCGAGATGTAGACCACGCGCTCGCCGGTGCGGGCCATGGCGGCGGAGGCCTGCATCAGCAGGGTCGACTTGCCGATGCCGGGATCGCCGCCGAGAAGGATCACCGAGCCGCGCACGAAGCCGCCGCCGGTGACGCGATCGAGCTCGCCGATGCCCGAGGGGATGCGCGGGGCCTGCCTCACCTCGCCGGTGAGCCCTTCCAGGGCGAAGACCCGGCCGCGGGCCCGGCTCGGGCGCGTCTTGACCGGACCCGATTGCGGGCCGGTGGCGCCGGTCTCCTCGACGATGGTGTTCCAGCCGTTGCAGGCCTCGCAGCGGCCGCGCCAGCGATTGTAGACCGCCCCGCAGGACTGGCAGACGAAGGTCTGTTGGATCTTGGCCATCGCGATTCCGCTGGAAGGGACGATCCGACGCCGCCCCGTCAGGCAGGTCTCAGGCGTCGTGTCCTGTCACATAATGGCGAACATAGCGAGAACCCAGGCCCGTCAGGATCTCGTAGCCGATGGTGCCGGCGGCCCGTCCGACCGTGTCGACGTCGAGCCCGTCGCCGATCAGGGTGGCGGTCGCCCCACGCCGCACGCTCGGCGCGTCGGTCACGTCGAGGATGATGAGATCCATCGAGATCAGCCCGAGGATCGGACAGCGCACGCCGTCGACCAGGGCGATTCCGCGTCCGCTCGCCGCGCGCGGATAGCCGTCGGCGTAGCCGAGCGACAGGGTCGCCAACCGCCGCGGCTCGGGCGCCCGCCAGCGGCCGTTATAGCCGCAGGTCTCCCCGGGGGCGACGTCGCGAATCTGCGCGACCCGCGCCTCCAGGCGCACCACCGGACGCATCGGGTTGGGCTTCCACGGCGTCGGGTTGCCGCCGAACAGGGCGTAGCCGGGCCGCAGGAGGTCGTGATGCGCCGCCTCGCCGAGGAAGATTCCCGACGAGTTGGCGAAGGAGCCCGGGACACCCGGATAGGCGGCGCGAACGCACGCGAACTCGGCCATCTGGCGCGCATTGACCGGATCGCTCGCCAGTTCCGCGCTGACGAGGTGGGTCATCAGCAGGGCGACGCCGGCCTGCTCGATCAGCGGGTCACCCGAGAGCGCCAGGGCGTCGGACACGGGCAGGCCGAGGCGGTTCATGCCGGTGTCGACGTGCAGGGCCGCCGGCAGGGTCCGTCCGGCGGATTGCGCCAGGGCGCCCCATTCGGCGAGTTCCTCGCGGCTGCCGAGGACGGGCCGCAGGTCGTGCGCCGTCAAGTCCGGGCCGAGGCCGGGCAGGAGGCCGTTCAGCACGTAGATCGTGGCCTCCGGCAGCACGGCCCGCGCCGCGACCCCCTCGCCCAGATGGGCGACGAAGAACGTCCGGCAGCCGGCCGCCCACAGGATGGGCGCGACCCGGGCGAGGCCGCAGCCATAGGCATCGGCCTTGACCACGGCGGCGCAGGCCGCCTCCGGCGCCTGGGCGGCGAGGTGGCGCCAGTTCTCCGCGATGGCCGCGAGATCAATGGTGAGTGCGGCGCCGTGGCTGAAACGCGCCATCGAGAAACGCTCGAGCGAAGGAGGGCTTAAGATGGCTCGAGCGCCTTCTCGCGGTCGGCCTGTGGCCAGGAAAAGTCTCGGGTCATGACCTCGTCGACGGTGTAGGGGCATTCCATCGGGAACGCGCTCTCCGGAAGATCTGTTTCGGCTGCGGCCTCGATCCGCGCCCGACGATAAGCCCGGGTCAGAACCTCGTCACATTGTCCCCGCAGGCTGGGGCTGTCCTCCATCCGCTCCTCCGCAGCGAGGCGCTGCACGCGGATGGACGTCGCCCAACTGCGGGTCCGGCGACCCGGTTGATGATCCCATTTCAGCATGTGGAGCAGGACGACCCGCAGCGCGCTCGCGAGAGCATTGCGTTCCGTCCGCGCCACCGCTTCCACCTCGTCGATGAGATGCCGGAGGTCGAGGGCCGACCATGTGCGTGTCCGCAGATGCTCCGCCTGCTCCATCGCCCAGTCGGCCAGGTCCACGTCATAGGGCGTACCTGTCTGCAGAGCGGCGTCTGCTCGCTTCGGATGTGCCACCGTCACGCCTCCCGCTCTTCAGGGGAACACCGATCGGACCCGTCGAGACCCGCGCGGAGATTACGGGGATTCCCCATCGATCGCGAGCCGTCCGTTCTGAAATCGGGCGCGACCACGAGCGTCGGGCCGTGCGCGCATCACATGTGCTGCTCCGGCAGACGGTCGGACTGCGCCAGATCCGAGAAGCGGGTGATGTTGGCGTCGAACTGGAGTTCGACCGTGCCGGTGGGGCCGTGGCGCTGCTTGCCGAGGATGACCTCGGCCTTGCCGTGGACGCGGTTCATTTCGGCCTCCCAGGCGAAGAACTCTTCCGTCCCTTCGCGAGGCTTCTTGTTGTTCACGTAGTATTCCTCGCGGAACACGAACATCACCACGTCGGCGTCCTGCTCGATCGAGCCCGATTCGCGCAAGTCCGAGAGCTGGGGGCGCTTGTCCTCGCGGTTCTCGACCTGACGGGAGAGCTGCGACAGGGCGATGATCGGCACGGCCAGCTCCTTGGCGAGGGCCTTCATGCCGGTGGTGATCTCGGTCATCTCCTGCACGCGGTTGTCGCTGCGCTTGCCCGAGCCCGAGAGCAGCTGCAGGTAGTCGACGATGAGCAGATCGAGGCCCTTCTGCCGCTTCAGGCGGCGGGCGCGGGCGGCGAGCTGCGCGATCGAGATGCCGCCGGTCTGGTCGATGTAGAACGGGATCGTCTGCATGTCCCGGGCGGCATCGGTGATCTTGTAGAACTCCGCCGGCTGGATGTCGCCGCGGCGGATCTTGTAGGACGGCACGCCCGATTGCTCGGCGATGATGCGGGTCGCCAGCTGCTCGGCCGACATTTCGAGGGAGAAGAACCCGACGATGCCGCCGTTCTTCGTCTCGGTCCGGCCATCCGGCAGCTTCTCGGCCTGGTAGGCCTTGGCGACGTTGAACGCGATGTTGGTGACGAGCGAGGTCTTGCCCATGGCCGGGCGGCCCGCGAGGATGATGAGATCCGAGCGCTGCAGGCCGCCCATCTTGGCGTCGAGGTCGGTCAGGCCGGTGGCGACGCCCGAGAGCTTGCCCTCGCGCTGGTAGGCCTTGGCGGCCATGTCGACCGCGGCCGTCAGGGCGTCGGAGAACTTCTGGAAGCCGCCGTCGTACTTGCCCGATTCGGCGAGCTCGTAGAGCCGCCGCTCCGTCCCCTCGATCTGGTCGCGGGGGGAGGATTCGACGGGCGCCTCGTAGGCGCCGTTGACGAGGTCCTCGCCGATGGTGATGAGCCGGCGGCGGATGGCGAGGTCGTAGATGGTCCGGCCGTAATCGCCGGCGTTGATCACGGTGGTGGCCTCGGCCGCGAGGCGGGCGAGGTACTGCATCACCGTCTGGCCGCCGAGATCGGCGTCGCCGAGATAGGTCTTCAGGGTGATCGGCGTGGCGAGCTTGCCGGCCTTGATGAGCTGCGCCGCGACCTCGAAGATCTTGCGGTGGACGTCCTCCATGAAGTGCTCGGGCAGGAGGAAGTCCGAGATCCGGTAATAGGCGTCGTTGTTCACCAGGATCGCGCCGAGCAGGGCCTGCTCGGCATCGATGTTGTGGGGCGCGACGCGGAATTCCTGCGCGACGGGCTGAAGGTTGGCCGTCAGGGCGTTGGGCAGGGCCATGGGCTGATTCGAGGCTCCGACTCGTCGATTCATCGTCCGCGCGGTGGTCCGCCGCCGCACGTCGCTACCGCCCGACCATGGCGCCGGCATGGTTAGCCGAACCTTAGCCGATTCGCGCTTTGCGGCCTCTCGTCCCGTCGTGGCCCCCTGCCTGGGCGGGGCGAGCACGGGGACCGGTCGCGGAAACGCCCGCCATCCTCGCGGATGACGGGCGTCCATGCTGGAACAAACAAGGAACTAGTCAACCGCTAAGGGCGGTCATCCCCATTGTTCACCGAGCTGTGACCCGATTACTCGCGGTCGTCGCCGGCCTCGGCGAGGGCGGCGCCGACCTCGAGGCCGAGGTCGTCGAGGTTGAACGCTTCACGCTCGGTGGTCGACTCGCCGCGGGCCTGACGCTCGGCCTCTTCCGGCGAACGGGCGACGTTCACCGTGATGCTGACCTCGACCTCGGGGTGCAGCACGACCGGAACGGTGTGCAGGCCCAGGGTCTTGATCGGCTGGTTGAGGGCGAACTGGTCGCGGCCCACGGTGAACCCGTCGGCGGTGACGACGTCGGCGAGGTCGCGGGTCGAGACCGAGCCGTAGAGCACGCCGGTCTCGCCCGACTGGCGGATGAGCACGAAGCTCTTGCCCTCAAGGGTCTCGGCGACGGACTGCGCCTCGGACTTCCGCTCGAGGTTGCGGGCCTCGAGCTGGGCGCGCTGGGTCTCGAAGTGCTTCTTGTTGCCTTCGGTGGCGCGCAGAGCTTTGCCGCGGGCGAGGAGGAAGTTGCGGGCGTAGCCCGGCTTCACGTTCACGGTCTCGCCCATCTGGCCGAGCTTGGCGACGCGCTCGAGGAGGATGACTTCCATGGTGTTCGTCCTTTGGGTTTCTGGTTGATCAGGGTCGTCCGGCCGCGTCGCGGGGACGGCGGCGGTCGAGGGCGGTATCGGCGATGCCGAACAGGGTCAGGGCGAGGAGGGCGATGCCCTGGGTGAAGAAGAGGATCAGGTAGAGGCCGAACAGCAGGGCGAGGCGCCCGGGCCGGCCGCGGCTGCGGTCGTGGAAGGCGGCGAGGCCCTGGATCGCGAAGGCGGCGCTGAGCGCCCCCGCCACGGCGATGCCGAGCACGCCCGGATAGCCCGGCACCAGCGCGAGCAGCATCGCGCTCGCGAGCACGGCCATCACGCGGCGCGGCATCATCGTCGCGGCGAGGTCCGGCCAGGGGCGGAGCAGGCGCCCCGAGATGCGCACGATGCGGGCCGCCGCCCAGAGATAGAAGGTCAGAAGGACCGTGAGGCCGTGGGTGGCCAGGCCCGGTGCGATGGCGGCCAGCGCATTGGCGACCTCGGTCCGGGTCGCCTCGGCGGGATCCTGCGGACCCGGCTCGGCCGGAATCTTGGTGTCCGCCTCGGGCGCGGCCGGCTTCTGGACGGGGGCGCCCGGATTTGCGGCACGGTCGGCCCGGACGTCGATCAGCGTCCGGGTCATGCCGCGCAGCTGGGACTGGAAGGTCTCGTAGTTCGGTGCGGCGATCACCGCGATCGCGACGAAGGCGAGGCCGGCCGTTCCGGCGGTCCAGGCGAGCAGGCGCCCGGTCGGGTACCATTCCATCGTCCCGTCGGCGTTCGCGCGGCCGAGCAGGGCCAGATAGGCGAGCCACCAGGCGGGCAGGGCGAGATAGGCGAAGAAGCCGAGGCCGAGGAAGGGCTGGACCACGAGGGCGAGGGCCAGGGCGCCGGTGACGGCGGCGACCAGGGCGGCCCGGTGGCTCCAGCCGAGCCCCACGATCAGGATCGGGAGCGGGGCGAGCAGGTAGAGCAGGATCGCGAGCGCCGTCGCCTTCAGCAGGACGCCGAAGAGGAGGGCGGAGACGAGGCCCGCGCCGATACCGATGCCGAGAAACTGTGTCATCAATCCCGCTGTCCCGCTGTCCCGTTCCGGGCAGGGTTAGAGGCGAACCTTGTCGCCCCAACGACTCCCGGCACCCGATCTCGAGGGCCGGTACGAATGCGCATGCCGGGCATGCGCCGATGCCTCGGTCCGGAAGGCCCGGACCGAGGCGAGCGGTCTTACTTGATCACGTAGGGGAGGAAGCCGAGGAAGCGGGCGCGCTTGATCGCCTGGGCGAGCTCGCGCTGCTTCTTGGCCGACACCGCGGTGATGCGCGAAGGCACGATCTTGCCGCGCTCGGAGACATAGCGCGACAGGAGCTTTACGTCCTTGTAGTCGATCTTGGGCGCGTTCGCGCCCGAGAAGGGGCAGGTCTTCCGACGACGGAAGAAGGGGCGGCGTCCGCCGCCGGCACCACCGCCACCACCAGCTCCGCCAGCGGCGGGCGCACCGGGTCCAGCACCAAATGCCATGACTTAAGCCTCCCCGCCGAAGCTGCGCTCGGGGCGGTCGCCGCGATCACCACGGTCGCCGCGATCGCGGTCGCCGCCGAATCCACCACCGCCGCCGAAGCCTTCGTCGTCACGACGACGGCCGCGCTCACGATCCTTGCGGTCGTCGCGGTCGCGCTTCTGCATCATCGCCGACGGCTCGGACTCGAGCTCTTCGACGCGGACGGTCATGAAGCGGAGGACGTCCTCGGAGATCTGCATCTGGCGCTCCATCTCGGCGAGCGCCGCCGGGGGGGCGTCGACGTTGAGGAGCGTGAAATGCGCCTTGCGGTTCTTCTTGATGCGGTAGGCGAGGGACTTCACGCCCCACATCTCGATCTTCTCGACCTTGCCGCCATTGGCTTCGATGACGCCCTTGTAGGTCTCGACCATGGTCTCGACCTGCTGGGCCGTCACGTCCTGGCGCGCCAGGAAGACGTGTTCGTAGAGAGGCATTAACGGGCCCTTCATATCCAAAGGGACCCGACGGCACGCGGAACGTGCGGGAAAGGGAGCGTCGGGCCGGTTCATACGCAATCGCCCGGCGCCAAGCCCTTCGAGCCGTTTGAAGGCCCGAGCGGTTGATCGAAGGCGGAGACACGGGACGACGGGAAGACCCTCTTCAGGGTCAGGCCCTGTGCCGATGGAATCGGCACCGTCCGTTCAGCCCCCAGCCGGAGCGAACGCGAGGGGTGGCGCATAAACGAGTCGGGGGGGCTTGGCAAGGCGGGGCGATCTTCGCGGACCGCCGACCGGTCGACGCAAGCGAATCAATCAGGCCGCGTCGCCCGCGAAGATCGCGGCGATCGCGGCCTCGCCGAGGACGCGGTGCTCCCCGGGCGCCAGGTCGTCCGGGAGGCCGAGGCCCCCGACGCGGTCGCGGTGCAGGGCGGTGACGTGGTTGCCCAGCGCCGCGAACATCCGCCGGACCTGATGGTAGCGCCCCTCGTGCAAGGTCACCGTCGCGCCGGTCTCGCCCTCGGCCTCGAAATCGACCGGCAGGAGCGGCTTCTCCTCGCCCTCCAGCATCAGCGTGCCGGAGGCGAGGATGGCGCCCTCGTCGCCCGTCAGGGGGCGGTCCAGCGTGACGCGGTAGCGCTTGGCCACGTTCGCCTTCGGCGCGATGACCCGGTGCAGCAGGGCGCCGTCGTCGGTGAGGAGCAGGAGCCCGGAGGTCTCCTTGTCGAGGCGACCGACCGTCGAGAGGGCGGGGTCGCGCCGGCGCCAGCGTTCGGGCAGCAGGCCGTAGACGAGGGGACCCGCCTCCTTGTGCGAGCAGGTGACGCCGAGCGGCTTGTGCAGCATCAGGGTCAGGCCGGGCGGCGGGTCGAGGCGTTCGCCGTCGACGGTCATCCGCTGCGCGAGGTCCGGAGTGACCGGGATGCGCTGGTCGGCATCGCGCAGGGCGGTGCCGTCCAGGACCACGAGCCCGGCGCGGGTGAGGAGCGCGATCTCCCGGCGCGAGCCGTAGCCCATGTTGGCGAGCAGCCGGTCGAGGCGCAGCTGCGCGATCTTGGCCGGCCGCGTCACCGGCGCGCCTCGTAGATCTTGTAGCCGCCGGCCGAAGCCCTCAGCTCCACGCTCTTGAAGGCCGCCTTCAGGGGCGCCTCGTAGGGCAGGTGGGTGTTGGCGGTGAGCCAGAGGCTGCCCCCGGGCCGCAGGGCTTCCGCCGCCCGGCCGATGAAGACCTGGCCGAGGGCCTGGTCTTCGGCCCCGCCATCGTGGAAGGGCGGGTTCATCACCACGAAGTCGAGGCGGGCGAGGCCGAGGCCGCCGGCCCGGATGTCGGCCCAGCGCAGCGTGGCGCGCGGATCGCCGACGTTGCGTGCCGCCATCTCGATGGCGCGCCGGTCGAGGTCGATCAGCGTCAGGGCCGTCACCTTCGGCGAGTTCAGGACGGCCCGGGCCAGGATGCCGAGGCCACAGCCGAAATCGGCGCCGCTGCCGGCGAGCGGCGGGAGGTTGGCGAGGAGAAGGGCGGTGCCGGGGTCGAGGCGGTCGTAGGAGAAGATCCCGGCCTGCGTGCAGAGGGCGAGGTTGTCGATGTGGCGCGGGCCGCCCTCGTGGAGGGCGTCCTCGAGACCGGCGACCGCCTCCGGACGCATGGCGACGCAGATCCGGTGATGGCGCCGCGCCTCCTCCTGAACGGTGCAGCCGAAGCCGGTGATCTCCTTGGCCAGGCGGCTGCCGCCGCGATCCTTCGGCGCCAGCGCCGTCAGGCGCCCGCCGGGCCGCAGGGCCTTCAGCCCGAGCGCCAGCACGTAGCGCCGCTCGATCGTCCCGGCCGGCGCCAGCACGTCGAGTCGCTCCAGGCTCCCGGGCTCCAGATCCTCGAGGCGGGCCGCCCCCGGGCTCAGCGGCGAGACTTGCGCCGCGTGCGGAGGCACCTCCACCAGTTCCAGGGGCGGCGCGCCGTAGACGGCTTCCGAGACAGGCATGGTGGGCATCGTAACGGGATCCGGCGCGACGGCGCGCGCGCCTCGACGGCTCAGGGCGTGACAGGAAATCGGGAGGCTCGGCCAGCGCGCGACAAGAATCGCCGCGGCGTCGATCTCCCTTTCTCATAGCCCATGCTCAGCCGCGCGGGAACTCCAGACCCATCTCCCGATAGCGCGCCGGATCGTCCGCCCAGTTCTCGCGCACCTTCACGTGCAGGAAGAGGTGCACCGTCTGCTCGGCCGCTTCCGCGATCTCGTGGCGGGCCGCCTGGCCGATGGCCTTGATGGTCTGGCCGCCCTTGCCGAGCACGATCGAGCGCTGGCTCTCGCGCTCCACGAAGATCGTCTGCTCGATGCGCACGGAGCCGTCGGGCCGCACCTGCCACTGGTCGGTCTCGACGGTGGAGCGGTAGGGCAACTCCTCGTGCAGGCGGTCGTAGAGCTTCTCGCGGGTGATCTCGGCGGCCAGCATCCGGATCGGCGCGTCCGAGACCTGGTCCTCCGGGTAGAGCCAGGGGCTCTTCGGCATCATGCCGGCCAGGGTCGTCTTCAGCGCCTCGATGCCGTCGCCGTTCAGGGCCGAGACCATGAAGGTGTGCTGGAACGGGATGCGCTCGTTCAGGGAGGCCGCGAGGGCCAGCAGGCGGTCGCGCGGGATCAGGTCGATCTTGTTGAGGATCAGCACCTTGGGACGCTTCACGTCCGGCAGCTTGGCCAGAATCGCCTCGACCTCCTCGGTCACGCCCTTGCGGGCGTCGATGAGCAGGCAGACGGCGTCGGCATCCGAGGCGCCGCTCCAGGCCGAATGCACCATCGCGCGGTCCAGGCGCCGTTTCGGCGCGAAGATCCCGGGGGTGTCGACGAGGATGATCTGCGCGGTCTCGTGCATGACGATGCCGCGCACCAGGGCGCGGGTGGTCTGCACCTTGCGCGAGACGATCGAGACCTTGGTGCCGACGAGGCTGTTCAGCAGCGTCGACTTGCCGGCATTGGGAATCCCGATCAGGGCGACGAAGCCCGCGGTGGTGTTCTCCGGCATCGTCACCGCGGGCAGCGGCCGCAGCGGCGGCGGGGCGAAGTCGTCGTCGCCGTCGAAATCGTCGTCGGGCACATCGTCGTCAGGCATCTGGGGCATGTCCTTCGGCGACGTCCGCCGACGTCTCCTTGCTTCGTGAGGGATCGGGGCCGGTGATCTCGCGCTCGAGCACGAGGCGGGCGGCCTCCTGCTCGGCGAGACGCTTCGAGGGGCCGACGCCGATGCCGGCCTCCAACCCCTCGACGCGCACCGCGATGTGGAACACCGGCGCGTGGTCGGGGCCGGAGCGTTCGACCACGTCGTAGACCGGGATCGGCAGGGCACGGGCCATCGCCCATTCCTGCAGGGCCGACTTGGCGTCGCGGCCGCGCGGGGCCGCCGTGTCGGTGTCGGGGGTGAAGGCGGCGTTGACGATCCCCTTGGCGACCGCGTAGCCGGCATCGAGGAACACGGCGCCGAGGATCGACTCGCAGACGTCGGCGAGGATGGTCTGGTTGCGCCGCCCGCCGCTCTGGACCTCGCCGGGGCCGAGGGCGAGGTGCGGGCCGACGTCCCAGGCGGTCGCGACGGCGGCGCAGGTCTCGCGCCGGACGAGGCCGGCGAGGCGCCGCGAGAGTTCGCCCTCGTCGGCCCGCGGAAAGGCCTCGTAGAGCAGGTCGCCGATGGCGAGGCCGAGGACGCGGTCGCCGAGGAATTCCAGGCGCTGGTAGCTGCCGAGGCGGCCGTTGCCGCCGGCCTTGCTCACGTGGGTGAGCGCCTGGGCGAGCAGCTTCGGGTCGGCGAAGGCGTGGCCGATCCGGGCCTCGAGCACCGCGAGGTCGGGCTTCGGACGGGGCGCGCGCCGCGCCCGGCTGGAGGGACGCCCCTCTTCGGTCACAATGCGTAACGCCCTAGTGGATGGTCGTGAAAAGTCGGTTCCAGCGCACCTTCGCCGGCCAGTTCCAGATCTGCCACGCCGGGGTGCCTTCGTCGATGGAGAAGAAGATCATCTCCGCACGGCCGACGAAGTTCTCGAACGGCACGAAGCCGACATTGGCGAGATCGCGCGAATCCGTCGAGTTGTCGCGGTTGTCGCCCATCATGAAGAAGCGGCCCTGCGGCACGGTGTAGGGCTCGGTGTTGTCCCAGTAGCCGTTGTCGCCGTCGCGCTCGATCACCCGGTGGGTGACGCCGTTGGGCAGGGTCTCGAGATACTGCTCGGCCTTGGCCTGCTCGCCGTAGGGTCCGGTGGTCTCGAAGGGCGCGATCTTCTCGCGCTTCACCGGCACGTCGTTGATGTAGAGCAGCCCGGCCTTCATCTGGACCTTGTCGCCCGGCAGGCCGATGACCCGCTTGATGTAGTCGGTGGCATTGTCCTTCGGCAGCTTGAACACCGCGATGTCGCCGCGCTTGGGCTCCGCCGCCCAGATCCGTCCATCGGCCGTGAAGGGCAGGTACTCGCTCAGGGGCAGGGAGTACTTCGAGTAGCCGTAGGAATATTTCGAGACGAACAGGTAATCGCCGATCAGAAGCGTCGGCACCAGCGAACCGGACGGGATGTTGAAGGGCTGGAACAGCAGCGTCCGCACCACGAGGGCGATCAGCAGCGCCTGTCCGCCGACCTTCAGCGTCTCCTTGATGCTCGCCCAAGTGCCGGTGTCGGCGGCCTTCAGGTCATGCTTGGTCTGCTGGTCCACGCGGGCACGTTCCATCTGGCTGCCATCTCCGGATCGACGCCGGCACCCGGATTCCCGGCGGCTTCCGTCGTCGACGGTCGACCGGCGGCATAGACCATGCGGAAAGGCGCCGCAACGCGGGGCCTCGTCGGCTAGGACTTCGCCGTGCTGTCCGGCACCGCCTCGATGATCACGAAGGCCTGAGCCATCGGCGGGTCGTCGGTGAGCGTGACGTGCAGCTTCGGCGCATGCCCGGCCGGAGTCATCGCCGCGAGATGTTCGGCCGCCGCCCCCGTGAGGCGAAGGGTCGGCCGCCCGCCCGGCTGGTTCACCACCTCCATGTCGCGCCAGAACACGCCCCGCGCGATGCCCGTGCCCAACGCCTTGGCGCAGGCCTCCTTGGCGGCGAAGCGCCGGGCGTAGGAGGGGGCGCGGGCCGCGCGGGCGTCGCATTTGGCCCGCTCGCCGTCGGTGAAGACCCGGTGGGTGAAGCGCTCGCCGTAGCGGTCCAGCGACTTCTCGATCCGGCGGATGTCGCAGAGGTCCGAGCCGATGCCGAGAATCATGCGCGGGCCTCGTCCATCGCCCGGCGCATGTCGCGGATCGCTCGGGTGAGGCCGACGAAGATCGCCTCGCCGATCAGGGCGTGGCCGATGTTGAGTTCGGCGATCTCCGGCAGGGCCGCCACCGCACCGACGCTGTCGAGGGCCAGCCCGTGGCCGGCGTGGATCTCGAGGCCGATCCCGGCCCCGTAGGCCGCCGCCCGGGCGATCCGATCGAGTTCGTGCGCCGTACGCTCCGCGTCGCCCTCGGCCACCGCCTCGCAATAGCTGCCGGTGTGGAGTTCGACCACGGGCGCGCCGAGGCGCCGCGCCGCGTCCATCACCGCCTCGTCCGGCTCGACGAAGAGCGAGACCCGGATGCCGGCCTCCGACAGGCGCGCGATGCGGGGCAGGAGCGAATCGTGGGCGCCGACGATGTCGAGGCCGCCCTCGGTGGTGCGCTCCGCGCGCTTCTCCGGCACCAGGCAGGCCGCGTGCGGCTTCAGGCGAATGGCCAGCCCGATCATCTCGTCGGTGGCGGCCATCTCGAAATTCAGCGGCACCGCGAGGATGCGCGCCAGCGTCTCCATGTCGGCGTCGCGGATGTGCCGGCGATCCTCGCGCAGATGCGCCGTGATGCCGTCCGCGCCGGCCGCGACCGCCTCGCGGGCGGCGCGGATCGGGTCCGGCGCCGTGCCGCCGCGGGCGTTCCGGACGGTCGCGACGTGGTCGATGTTGACGCCGAGCCGGAGGCGGCTCGGCCGGGAGGCGGGGGAGGACATCGAGGCGGACTCCGGACACGGACCTGCGCCCTGACGGAACGGCGCACGCGCCCCTACATAGGCGAGGCGGGGCTTCAGGGGGATACGGCGCGCGATGGGATTTCTCGATGGACTGCTCGGCCACGGCAGCGACCTCACGCCCGCCGAGGTCAACGAGCAACTCGCCGGCATCCTGACCCCGGGCGAGCCGGTCCAGGTCGCTTTCCGGATCATCCGCGACCTCATCGTCTTCACCGACCGCCGCCTGATCCTGGTGGACAAGCAGGGCATCACCGGCCGCAAGGTCTCGTACCTGACCGTGCCCTACCGGGCGATCACGGCGTTCTCCGTGGAGACGGCGGGCAGCTTCGATCTCGATTCCGAGCTCGCGATCTGGGTGTCGGGCCGGGCCGAGCCGATCCGCAAGACCCTGAAGCGGGGCGCCAACATCCTGGGCATCCAGCAGGCGATCGCGGCGTCGATTCGATAGCATCGACGCGGGACGCCCTCCGCCATGGTCGAAGGTGAGCCTCCTCCGGCCGGGTCGGAGCAGCCCGGGGTCGCGAATCGGCGCCGGGGCGACACGGCGTTCGTCTGCGGCCTCATCGCGATCTGGGGCTTCGCCCACTGGATGCTGCTCAGCACGATCCTGTGGGGTGCGACCCTGTGCTCTGGAGGGCGGCGCTTCCACCGAACCAATTGTCTGATCGAAACCGATCTGTCGGTGCTCTGGCCGACGCTGATCCCGTGGTTTCTCCTCGGACCCGTCTTCCTCGGCGGAAGCGTCATCTTTCTTTGGTTTCAGCGGAACGATCGGATCTGAGCTTCAGTCTCTGCCACTGCCGGTGCCGTTTCGAAATCCTTGCCTCCGACGGCCGCCTCTGTTAAGGCCCCGCCCATTCCACACGCGGAGCCGGCCTCATGCCTGAATGAGGCGTTTCCGGTGGTCGTCGTCCCCCAGGACGCGATCGCTTCCTCCGCGGCGGTATCAACCGGAGAGTACAAAGACATGGCCGTCGATTTCACCATGCGTCAGCTTCTCGAGGCCGGCGCCCACTTCGGACACCAGGCTCACCGCTGGAACCCGAAGATGCAGTCCTACATCTTCGGGACGCGCAACAACATCCACATCATCGACCTCGCCCAGACCGTGCCGGCCCTCCACCAGGCCCTGCAGGCGGTGAGCGACACCGTGGCCAAGGGCGGCCGCGTGCTGTTCGTCGGCACCAAGCGTCAGGCCGCCGACACCATCGCGGAAGCCGCCAAGCGCTCGGCCCAGTACTACGTCAACTCCCGCTGGCTCGGCGGCATGCTGACCAACTGGAAGACCATCTCGGGCTCGATCGCGCGTCTGCGCAAGGTCGACGAGACCCTCGACGGCGGGGCCCAGGGCCTCACCAAGAAGGAGCGGCTGATGCTCGGCCGCGAGAAGGACAAGCTCGAGAAGGCGCTCGGCGGCATCAAGGACATGGGCGGCGTGCCGGACCTGCTGTTCGTGATCGACACGAACAAGGAGCAGCTGGCGATCAAGGAGGCCCAGCGCCTCGGCATCCCGGTGGCGGCCATCGTCGACACCAACTGCAACCCGGACGGCATCACCTACGTCGTCCCCGCCAACGATGACGCCGGCCGCGCCATCGCCCTGTACTGCGACCTGATCGCCCGCGCGGCCATCGACGGCATCTCGCGTGGCCAGGGCTCGATGGGCGTCGATCTCGGCGCCTCCGAGGAGCCGGTCGCCGAGGAGCTGCCGGCCAACGACGACGCGGCGACCTCCGTCGAGTCGGGCTCGGTCAACCAGGCCGACGTCGCCGCCCTGGTCGAGTCGACCGAGCACTTCGAGCTGCTCTCGGCTCCCCGCGGCGCGCCCGACGACCTGTCGAAGCTCCACGGCGCCGGCCCGCAGATCGTGCAGAAGCTCAACGAGGCGGGCATCTACCACTACTGGCAGCTGGCCTCCATGAGCGCCGACGACGTCACCAAGGTCGACGCCGACCTGAAGCTGAACGGCCGCATCGTCCGCGACGGCTGGGTCGACCAGGCCCGTGGCTTCGTCGAGGCTGCCGCCGCGGCCTGATCCTGCTTCGGCGGCCCGTCATCGGGCCGCCATCGCCAGATCGGACATTGCTTCCTGAAGCCCGGCGCTTGCCCTGAGCGCCGGGCTCAGTCGCTTCAAAGACTTACCCCCTCAAGAAACGTCGGCGCTTCGAAGGCTTCCCCCGCGGGAGGGTTCGGGTTCCGACAGGACACGGAAAGGACCCGCCATGGCCAACATCACCGCCGCATTGGTGAAAGAGCTCCGCGAGAAGACCGGCGCGGGCATGATGGACTGCAAGGGCGCGCTCAACGAGACCGACGGCGACATCGAAGCCGCGGTCGATTGGCTGCGCAAGAAGGGCCTCGCCAAGGCCGCCAAGAAGGCCGGCCGCGTGGCCGCCGAGGGCCTGGTCGCCGTCGAATCCGCCGGCCACCACGCCGCGATCGTCGAGGTGAATTCCGAGACCGACTTCGTCGCCCGCAACGACAGCTTCCAGGCCTTCGCCCGTGAAGCCGCCAAGCTCGCCCTGGACACCGACGGCACGCTGGAAGGCCTCGAGGCCGCCACGTTCCCCGGTGCCTCGACCACGGTCAAGGAGAGCCTCGCCAACCTCATCGCCACGATCGGCGAGAACATGACCCTGCGCCGGGTCGCCAAGCTCGACGTGACCAAGGGCGTGATCGCCTCCTACGTCCACGGCCAGGTGGTCGACGGCCTCGGCAAGATCGGCGTGCTCGTCGCGCTGGAGTCCGAGGGCGATGTCGAGGTGCTTTCCGCCCTCGGCCGCCAGATCGCCATGCACGTCGCCGCCACCAATCCGGTGGCGCTCGACTCCGCCGGCGTCGATCAGGCGACCCTCGACCGCGAGATCAACATCCTGCGCGAGAAGAACGTCGGCAAGCCCGAGAACGTGCTCGCCAAGATCGTCGAGAGCGGGCTGAAGAGCTACTACAAGGAGGTCACCCTCCTGGAGCAGCCCTTCGTGCATGACGGCTCGAAGACCATCAGCCAGGTCCTGAAGGAGGCCGAGGGCAAGGCCGGCGCGCCGGTCAAGCTCACCGCCTTCGTGCGCTACGCCCTGGGCGAGGGCATCGAGAAGGAAGAGGCACCCGATTTCGCCTCCGAGGTGGCCGCCGCCGCGCGCGGCTGAGCCCCTCCCTGCCGGTTCCCGCCGCCTCGGGACGGAGCCGGCAGGAAAGCGGCGAATTGTCAGGAGGGGCGGCGGCAGCGATGCCGTCGCCCCTCGACGTTCCGGCCTCCCTTGGGCTAGACACCCCTCCGCTTCCGATTGGCTCTCCGACCTGATCCAGGCCGGGTTAGAGGGGACTGGCTCGATGCCGGAGACCACACCGTTTCGCCGCGTCCTCGTGAAACTCTCCGGCGAGGCGTTGGCCGCTCCCGACGGGTACTGGCTGCATCCCCCGACCCTGGCGGGCATCGCCGACGACATCGCCCGGACCCGCGAGGCGGGCGTGCAGATCGCCTTGGTGGTCGGCGGCGGCAACATGATCCGCGGCGCGCGCATCTCGGCCGCCGGCTGGATCGACCGCGCCACCGGTGATTCGCTCGGCATGATGGCGACCGTCATGAACTCCCTGGCCCTGGAGACCGCCTTGAACGCCGCGGGTGTTCCGGCCCGCACGATGTCGGCGGTGTCGATGCCGACCATCTGCGAGACCTATGCCCGCCAGCCCGCCCTGCATCACCTCGACAAGGGACAGGTGGTCGTCCTCGCCGGAGGCACCGGCAACCCGTACTTCACGACCGATACCGCCGCCGTCCTGCGGGCGGCCGAGCTGCGCTGCGATGCCGTCCTGAAGGCGACGCAGGTGGACGGCGTCTATTCCGCCGATCCGAACCGCGACCCCACCGCGACGCGTTACGACCGCCTGACCCATGACGAGGCCATCGCGCGCGACCTCAAGGTGATGGACACCGCGGCCTTCGCCCTCGCCCGCGAGAGCCGCCTGTCGATCGTCGTCGGCTCGGTCCATGCGCCGAGCTCGATCCTGGCGATCCTGACGGGAAGCGCGCCGGCGACCCAGGTCGTCCCGTAAGCGGCTCTCGCCGTCGCTCGGCCGGCAGGTTCCGCGTCGCGAACGCTGAAGTCTCCGGAAGTCACCGTGGTCTTCCGTCGACGGCCTCTCGGTCTTTGTCGAGACCTTTGGGATGTGCCGCCGCGTCAGACCGCCTGCGACCACGTGGAGCGGTCGCCGAGCACGGTCGATGTCTCTCTCGCGGACCGTCCTCTCCAGTCATAACGTTCTGACGTTGCGCGGGGGAGCGCGACATGGCGCGGGACATCCTCGCCTCGTGCAGCCGCTACGACCGCGCCTCCGGCGTCACTGCCGCATCGGTCTTCAACGAGACGTTCTTCCTCAAGGCCATGGAGGGAGAGGCGGTCACCCTTTCGGACCGGTTCCGGACTCTTGCGGCCGATAGCCGCCACAAGGGAATGGTGCTGATCGCGGCGCGTGCGATCGAGCAGCGGGACTTCCGGGGCTGGCAGGACTTCCGGGTTAGGCAGGACTTCCGGGTTAGGCAGGACTTCCGGGTTAGGCAGGACTTCCGGGTTAGGCAGGACTTCCGGGTTAGGCAGGACTTCCGGGTTAGGCAGGACTTCCGGGTTAGGCAGGACTTCCGGGTTAGGCAGGACTTCCGGGTTAGGCAGGACTTCCGGGGTTGAACCGTCGGCTACGCCGGACATTCCGAGCCCCTCGACACCCTCTACCTCCGCGACGGCCCCGAACCGATGCCCGACCCGACCCGGATGTCGCTCGCCGGCGCCGCCGGCCTCCCGCGGGCCTTCGTCGAAGTCGGGGGAAACCACTTCGTGCAGCGCTCCGGCCCTGCGGTTCGCGCCGCGGCCAAGGCGTGGGCGGGAGGACGGTCGACCGCCCGAAAGCGTTTCCTGCCCAAACGGCGTGAACGCCATTTGCGACCTACTGGATTTTGGTTCATTGAGGCCCACGAACGGGCCCCGGCGGCCCGACCCATTCCCTCAAGTTCGCGTCGGGATAGTTCAGCATGGCAGCCATTCCAGAATTCGACCTGAATGACATCAAGCGTCGCATGCAGGGCGCCGTCGCTTCGCTGAAGGGCGATCTCGGATCGCTTCGCACCGGCCGGGCGACGCCCAGCATCCTCGATCCGATCCAGGTCGATGCCTATGGCGCGATGATGCCGATGTCCCAGGTCGCGACCGTGAGTGTCCCCGAGCCGCGCCTCCTCAGCATCTCGGTCTGGGACCGCGGCATGATCGGCGCCGTCGAGAAGGCGATCCGCGAGTCCGACCTCGGCATGAACCCGCAGACCGAAGGCCAGACGATCCGCCTGCGCGTTCCGGAAATGAACGAGCAGCGCCGCAAGGAGATGGTCAAGGTCGCGCACAAGTACACCGAGGAGTCGCGCGTCGCCGTCCGCCATGTTCGCCGCGACGGGCTCGACCATCTCAAGAAGCTCGAGAAGGACGGCGCCATCAGCGAGGACGACGAGAAGCGCCAGGCGGGCGAGGTCCAGAAGGCCACCGATCAGTTCATCGCCGAGATCGATGGCGTGCTCGCCGCCAAGGAGAAGGAAATCATGCAGGTCTGAGTTCCCGCATCGGGGATGAGGACCACGTGTGATCGACACGAGTGACGGTTGGGGGAGAAGCGCGTTGGGTCGCTCAGAGGGCGCGCGTCAGATCGAGGCGGCGAGGGTGCACGGCACGGAGGCCACGCTGGGCGTATCGGACGCCGCGGTGGTCTATCCGGGCGCTCCCGTGCCCGCCGTCGCGCCGGCGCCGGCCCACGTCGCCATCATCATGGACGGCAACGGCCGCTGGGCCGCCGGCCGCGGCCTGCCCCGGGTCGAGGGGCACCGGCGCGGCGTCGAGGCCGTGCGGCGCGCGGTGCGCTCCGCCATCGAACTCGGCGTGCGCTATCTGACGATCTACAGCTTCTCCTCGGAGAACTGGCGCCGTCCGCCCGCCGAGGTCGCCGACCTCATGGGCCTGATGAAGCTCTTCGTCCGCCGCGACCTGGCGGATCTGCACGGCAACAACGTCCGCATCCGCATCATCGGCGCGCGCGAGGGGCTGCCGCCGGACATCGCCGGCCTGCTCGACGAGGCCGAGCAGCGCACCCGCGCCAATACCGGCCTGACCCTGATCGTGGCCTTCAACTACGGCGGCCGCCAGGAAATTCTCCGCGCCGTCCGCAACCTCGCGCGGGCCGTGGCGGCCGGGACGCTGGCGCCCGACGCGATCGACCTCGGCGTCCTCACGGACGCCCTCGACACCACCGGCATCCCGGACCCGGACCTCGTGATCCGCACCTCCGGCGAGCAGCGCCTGTCGAACTTCCTCACCTGGCAGACGGCCTATGCGGAGTACGTGATCGTGCCGGAGTTCTGGCCGGACTTCGACCACGCCGCCTTCCGCGCCGCCATCGACGAATACCATCGCCGCGACCGCCGCTTCGGCGGCCTCAGCGGCAAGGTCGGCTGATCATGGCGCCCGGAGAGGCGTCCCCCGCCTCGCAACGCGGCCTTTTCGCGGGCCGCGAGTTCCAGGCCCGGCTGGTGTCGGCGATCCTGCTCGGCGCCATCGTGCTCTCGGCCCTGGTCCTCGGCGGCTGGCCCTTCGCGGTGATCTGGCTCGCCGCCGGCATCGTCTTCGCGGCCGAATGGATCGGCATGAGCGCGGTCGCGCCCCGGCGCCTCGTGCTGGCGCTCACGGCCGCGACCCTGTTCGGCCTCGTCCTGTGCCTGCACGGCGACGCGGACACCGGAATCACCCTGGCGGTCGGCGCGGTCGGCGCCCTCCTCGTCACGGTCGCGGCGCGCGGCGGCGCCGGCCGGGGGCGTGCCCTGGCGGGCCTCGCGAGTTCGGCGGTGATCGCCCTGGTGCCCACGTCCCTGCGCGACGATCCCGCCATCGGCATCCTCGGCCCGGCCTGGATGTTCGCGGTGGTCTGGTCCACCGACATCATCGCCTACTTCACCGGCCGGACCTTCGGCGGCCCCAAGCTGATGCCGCGGGTCAGCCCGAAGAAGACCTGGTCCGGCGCCCTCGGGGGCCTCGCCGCCGGTACGCTGGCCGGTGTCGCCCTGGTGATGGTCGCGCGCGGCCATGGCTGGAGCGACCTCGCCACCACCTCGCTCGTCGCGGTCGCCCTCGTGAGCGCCGTCGCCTCGATCCTGAGCCAGGGCGGGGATCTCGTGGAGTCCGCCCTGAAGCGCCGCTACGGCGTGAAGGATTCGGGGCGTGCCATTCCCGGCCATGGCGGCGTCATGGATCGCCTCGACGGCTTCTTCGCCGTCGCCGTCCTGGCCGCCTTGTATCTCATCGCGCGCCGCTTCGTGGCGGCCTGAAGGACCCTTCCGTTGCTGACCGTCACCATCCTCGGCGCCACCGGCTCCATCGGCCAATCGACCATCGACCTGCTGCTGCAGCATCCCGACCGCTTCCGCATCGGCGGTCTGGTCGCGGGGCGCGATGTCGAGGCCATCGCCCGGCTCGCCGGCAATCTGCGGCCCGATTTCGTGGCCCTGGCCGACGAATCCGCCGGTCCGGCGCTGCGCGCGGCGCTTGCCCATACGGATATCCGCAACGGGGCCGGGGAGGGCGCCGTCCTCGAGGCCGTCGCCCGCGACGCCGACATCGTCGTGGCGGCGGTGAGCGGGGCCGCCGGCCTGCGCCCGACGCACGAGGCGCTCAAGCTCGGCCGCACCGTGGCGCTGGCCAACAAGGAGAGCCTGGTCTGCGCCGGCGACGCCTTCATGCGCGACGCCAAGCGCTACGGCGCCACCCTGCTGCCGGTGGATTCCGAGCACAACGCCCTGGCCCAGGCGCTGGGAGACGGCCGCCTCGACGACGTCTCGAAGATGACGATCACGGCCTCGGGCGGCCCGTTCCGGACCTGGACCCGCGAGCGCATCGCGAGCGCCTCGCCCACGGAGGCCGCCGCCCACCCGACCTGGTCGATGGGCATGAAGATCAACATCGATTCCGCCTCCCTGATGAACAAGGGGCTGGAGCTGATCGAGGCGCACCATCTCTTCGCCCTGGAGCCGGAGCGGCTCGACGTCATCGTCCATCCGCAATCGATCGTGCACGGCCTCGTCTACTGGCGCGACGGCGCGGTGACGGCGGGCCTCGCCATGCCGGACATGCGGGTGCCGATCGCCCATTGCCTCGGCCTCGGGGAGCGCCTGACGATCGCGCGCGGGCGCCATCTCGACCTCGCCGCCGCCGGCAGCCTGACCTTCGAGGCGGCCGACGAGTCCCGCTTCCCGTGCCTTCGCATCGCCCGGGCGGCGCTCGCCGCCGGCGGTGCCGCTCCCACCGTGATGAACGCGGCCAACGAGATCGCGGTGGCAGCCTTCATCAAGGGGGCGATCGGCTTCTACGGCATCGCCGACCTGGTCGAGCGCGCCTGTGAGCACTTCGCCGGCCAGTACCGCACCGCGCCCGGGGACGTCGACGAGGCCCTGGCCATCGATGCCGAAGTCCGACGCTGGAGCAGCCAGACCGTCGCGGCGGCCTGAGCGCCCGTCAGGCCTCCGGGCTGTAGCCCGCCAGGAACACGCGCACGGCCTCGCCGACGTGATGCTCGATCTCCGTCTGCGCGACGCCGTCGCCGGCATTGAAGAGCAGCCGGGTCATGAGTCCGGCCTGGCAGAGCTGCAGGAACTGGCGCGCGGCGAGGTCGGTGTCGGCCGGGCGCAGGCGCCCCGCCGCGACCTGGGCGTCGAGATAGGCGGCGAGCCGCGTCGTGCCCTGCACCGGTCCGGCTTCGAAGAAGGCCTGGCCGAGACGCGGGAACTTCTCGCAGGCGCCGATGACCATCCGGATCACCGTGACGTGCTCGGGCCGGACCATCTCGGCGAGGTAGCTGCGTCCCAGGCGCGTGAGCACGCTCCGCACATCGGGATCGTCGGCATCGAGCCGGAACAGCACCTCGGCGAGCCCGCGCTTCTCCGCGAGCGCGAGGGCCTCGAAGAGGGCTTCCTTGCTGTCGAAGTAGACGTAGAGGGTTCCCTTCGAGACGCCCGCCGCCTTGGCGATCTCGCCCATGCTGGCGCCATCGAACCCCGCCGCCATGAAGACCGCGCGCGCCCCATCGAGGATCTGACGACGCTTGTCGGTGTCGGGCGATGTGCGCTCCCGCGCATCGAGGGTGGTTTCCGCGCTCGGCATGGTCTTGTTCTCGATTGACTGAACGGTTCGGTCATCATATCGGACTGTGCCGGGCCGCGCCAGAGTTTGCGGCTCGGAAAATGACCGAACGGTTCGGTCAATCGCCTACGAGAGCCGGATCGACGCCATGAGCCTGCGCGAGGACGACCGATTTGAGGCCGAACCGGCCCGGGCCGATGCGGTCGCGCCGACCGGGACGGCATCCGCGCCTCAGGCGGCGGAGACGAACGCGTCGAGAACGCCCGCCGTCGTCGCGACCGCAGCGGCCGAGGTCCCCGTCAAGCCGCGGCGGACGCGCAAGCTCGTCCTGGCGACCCTGCTCCTCGCCGCCGTCGGCGGCGGCGCCTACAAGGTCCATGACTGGTGGACGGTCGGGCGCTTCTTCGTCAGCACCGACGATGCCTACGTGCAGGCCGACATCTCGGTCCTGGCCGCCAAGGTGCCCGGTTATCTCGCCGCCGTCCCGGTCGTGAACGGGCAGCTGATGCGCAAGGGCGACGTGATCGCCCGGCTCGACGACGGCGATTATCGTCTGGCCGCCCAGGCCGCGCACGACAAGCTGGCGACGCAGCAGGCGGCCATCGCCCGCATCGCCCGGCAGGTCGAGGCCGCCCAGGCGCAGATGCTCCAGGCCTCGGCTCAGATCGACGCCAGCAAGGCCGACTCGGTGCGGGCTGCCGCCGACTATGCCCGCCAGCAGCAGCTCGAGAAGGTCGACTTCGTCGCCAAGGCGCGCATCGAGCAGGCGCGGGCCGACCGCGATCGCACCGATGCCGCCGTGAAGGGCGCGGAAGCCTCGCTCGTCGCCATGCGGGCGAACGTGGAGGTTCTGCGGGCCCAGGGGAAGGAGGCGGAGGGGTTGGCCGCCGAGCTGCGGACGGCCGAAGCGCGGGCCGAGCGGGACCTCGAATTCACGACGATCCGGGCGCCGTTCGACGGCGTGATCGGCAACAAGGCCGTCGAGGCCGGCGCCTACGTCTCGCCGGGCTCGCGCGTCGCGGCCCTGGTGCCCCTGGAGAGCGTCCGGATCGACGCCAACTTCAAGGAGACGCAGGTCGAGCGCATGCATCCGGGCCAGCGCGTCCACATCGCGGTGGACGCCTATCCCGATCGCGACATCGTCGGCGAGGTCGAGTCGCTGTCGCCCGCCTCCGGTTCGGTCTTCAGCCTGCTCCCGCCCGACAACGCGACCGGCAACTTCACCAAGATCGTCCAGCGCCTGCCGGTGCGGGTCCGCGTGCCGGCGGACGTCGCTCGCGAGGGCATCCTGCGCCCCGGCCTCTCCGTCACGGTCCGGGTCGATACCCGCGCGGGGGCGGAGGCGGCCGAGGGCGACCGCGTCCACACGGCTTTCCGGCGCTAGAAACAGGTTCCGCAGATGGCCGCCACAGCCGCCCTCCGACCGGCCGCCCCCGGACCGGCCGCACCGGCCATCGAGCCGCCGCTCGACCGCCGCCGCATGGTGGCGTTCGTCTGCATGGTCTTCGGGATGTTCATGGCGATCCTGGACATCCAGATCGTCTCGGCGTCGCTGGCCGAGATCCAGGCCGGCCTTTCGGCCTCGGGCGACGAGATCCCCTGGGTCCAGACCAGCTATCTCATCGCCGAGGTGATCTCGATCCCGCTCTCCGGTTTCCTGTCGCGGGTGGTCTCGACGCGCTGGATGTTTGTGGTCTCGGCCGGCGGCTTCACGCTGATGAGCCTGATGTGCGCCACCTCGACCTCGATCAACGAGATGATCGTCTGGCGCGCCGCGCAGGGCTTCATCGGCGGCGGCATGATCCCGACGGTGTTCGCCTCGGCCTTCACGATCTTCCCGCCCTCGAAGCGCTCCATCGTCTCGCCGATGATCGGCCTCGTGGCGACGCTGGCCCCCACCATCGGGCCGACGGTGGGCGGCTATCTCACCGACCTGTTCGACTGGCACTGGCTGTTTCTCATCAACGTCGTGCCGGGGATCTTTGTCACGGTGTCCACCTACCTGCTGGTCGACTTCGACGAGCCCAATCTCGCCCTCTTCAAGCGCTTCGACTGGTTCGGCCTCGTCTTCATGGCGCTCATGCTCGGCTGTCTCGAATACGTGCTGGAGGAGGGGCCGAACCACGACTGGCTCGCCGACGAGGCGGTGTTCGCCTGCGCGGTCGTCTGCCTGACCGCCGGCCCGGCCTTCTTCTACCGCGCCTTCACGGCCGCCGAGCCGATCGTCGACCTGCGCGCCTTCTCCGACCGCAACTTCGCGGCCGGCTGCGTCTTCAGCTTCGTGCTCGGGATCGGCCTCTACGGGCTGACCTACCTCTACCCGGTCTATCTCGGGCGGGTGCGCGGCTACTCGGCGCTGCAGATCGGCGAGACGATGTTCGTCTCGGGCCTCTGCATGTTCGCCACCGCGCCGATCGCCGGACGCCTCTCGGGCAAGGTCGACCCGCGCCTGATGATGGGGCTGGGTTTCCTGGGATTCGCCGCCGGCACCTGGATGGTGACCGGCCTGACCAAGGACTGGGATTTCTGGGAACTCCTGGTGCCGCAGATCCTGCGCGGCTGCTCGCTGATGCTGTGCATGATCCCGATCAACAACATCGCGCTGGGCACCCTGCCGCCGGCCCGGATGAAGAACGCCTCCGGCCTCTACAACCTCACCCGCAACCTCGGCGGCGCCGTCGGCCTCGCGCTCATCAACACCGTGCTCAACGACCGTTGGGACCTTCACCTCGCCCGGCTGCACGAGCGCTTCACCTGGACGAACACGGCCGTCCTGGAGCGGCTGGAGATGACGCGCCGGCAATTCGAGGTGCTCGGCGGCAATGCGGACGCGATGGCGCTGAAGGCGATGATGAACACCGTGCGCCTCCAGGGGCTGGTGATGAGCTTCACCGACGTGTTCCTGGTGCTGACCTTCCTGTTCGTGGCCATGGCCTGCGCCGTGCCCTTCATCCGGCGGCCCCGCGCGGCAGCCGGCGCGGGCGGCGGGCACTGATACTCGGTCTCGGAGAGCCTGACCCATAGGTCCGTCTCACCGAGATCCGGCGGACGGCCGCCGCCGCGCCGCCGCGCGGGCAGAGCTCGACGAGTCACGCCCGTCGCGGTCTGGTATGACGCGCGCGATCCGCCATCCGACGCGTGCCCGGCTCTTTACCCTGTCGCCGGGAAAGTGGGGACGGGCCTGCGCGGGTCGCCCCTGTGACCGCAAATCCGGGGCGGATGGTTTGCGTTCGCGTCCACCGCACCCGATCTGCTACAGCGGAGCAACGGCCCCGGGGGAGGCCGAGAGGATCGACCAATGGACTTCCTGAACGCCATGGGCGGCACGGCGAGCGGTTTCTTCGGCGCCGTGATCCCCTTCCTGATCGTGCTGAGCATCGTCGTCTTCGTGCACGAGATGGGACATTTCCTGGTCGGCCGCTGGTGCGGCGTCGGCGTCCACGCCTTCTCCCTCGGCTTCGGACCGGAACTGTTCGGCTTCAACGACCGCCACGGGACGCGCTGGAAGCTCTCGGCGATTCCCCTCGGCGGCTACGTCAAGTTCCACGGCGACGCCAACGGCGCCAGCGTGCCGGACCCGGAGGCCGTGGCACGCATGACCCCGCAGGAGCGGGCGACGAGCTTCCCGACGCAGTCCCTGCCCAAGCGCGCCGCGATCGTCGCCGCCGGGCCGATCGCCAATTTCATCCTCGCCATCGCGCTCTTCTCCGGCGCCATCTATTTCGGCGGCCGCTACGAGACGCCGGCCCGCGTCGAGGCGGTGATGCCCGACAGCGCCGCCGCCCGCGCCGGCTTCGAGCCCGGCGACGTGATCCGCGCCATCGGCGGATCGCGGGTCGACAGCTTCACCGACATGCAGCGCACGGTCTCGGGCGCGGCCGGCTCCAGCCTCACCTTCACGGTCGAGCGCGCCGGCGAGACGCGCGAACTCGTGGCCGTTCCGGAACGCAAGGAGGACGTGACGCCGTTCGGTCGCCATCGCTTCGGCCGCCTCGGCATCCAGGGGCCGAAGGCCAACGAGGCCAAGCTCGTCCATTACGGCCCGCTGCAATCCCTCGGCCTCGGCACCTACGAGACCTATTTCGTGGTCGACCGGACCATCGACTACATCGGCAAGCTGGTCACCGGGAGGGAATCACCCGACCAGCTCTCCGGACCGATCGGGATCGCCCGGGTCTCCGGTGCCGTCGCCCAGAGCGGCGGTCTCGGAGGCCTGATCGGGCTGATCGCGCTGCTCTCGGTCTCGATCGGCCTGCTCAACCTCTTCCCCGTACCGCTGCTGGATGGCGGGCACCTGCTGTTCTACGCCTTCGAGGCGGTCCGCGGGCGTCCGCTCAGCGAACGGGCCCAGGAGATCGGCTTCCGCATCGGGCTCGCCCTGGTCCTGTTCCTCATGCTGTTCGCGGCCTGGAACGACATCCTCAATCTCGGCGCCTCCTGGGGTGCGCGGGGGACCTGAGCCTGGGCTGGGAATTCCGGGCAAAGTCCCGCTTCGGGACACGCAAAGGCCTCGATCTTAACCACAATCGACCTCGCGCGCGGAACCTCCGGGTTTCGCGCGCAACCGTTTGTTGACCGTGTTCGACGATCGGGCCGGGGCGTTAAGTGACCGGAAGGCCACGTCTCCCCAAAATCCCCAGTGAGCGGGACCCCCCGGCGTTTGCTTAACGGGGGAATCCCGATAGAAGCTGAGCTTGGGACCAGGTGTCAGGACGCCCGGAAAACGGGTGCCTGGCTGCGGGTGCAAACTCGCGCTGAAGATATAAAGAGACGGGCGATTACATGATGTCGATGACGGGGAAGCGCCGGCGTAAGTCGGCGGAACAGACCATCGTCCTAGTCGCCGCGGCGGCCGCTGGCCTCGTTCTCGGCGGAACCGCTCAGGCGCAGCAGATCGTCGTCCAGGGTAACAAGCGTGTCGATGCCGACACCATCCGGTCCTACGTGACCGGGACCGCCTCCGGATCGCCCGAGGAAGCCCGCCGCAACCTGCTGGCGAGCGGCATGTTCTCCGACGTCAAGGTCTCGCGCAGCGGCGCCAGCACCGTGGTCAGCGTCCGCGAGAACAACCTGATCAACCGGGTGGTGTTCGAGGGCAACAAGAAGATCGAGAAGGCCACCCTCGAAGGCGAGGTCGAGGCAAAGTCGCGCGGCGCCTTCAGCGAGGCCGTGGTTCAGGCCGACATCCAGCGCATCAAGGAAGTCTACCGCCGTGCCGGCCGCGGCACCGCGAAGGTGACGTTCCGGACGGTGGACCTGCCGAACGGCCGCCTCGACGTGATCTACGTCATCGAGGAAGGCGACAAGACCGGCATCAAGGCGATCAACTTCGTCGGCAACAACGCCTATTCGGCGTCCAAGCTGCGCGAGCTGATGTCCTCCTCGGAGATGAACTTCCTCAGCTTCATCAAGACCTCCGACGTCTACGATCCCGATCGCATCACCAACGACCTCGACATCGTCCGGCGCTACTACCTCAAGAACGGCTACGCCGACTTCCGCGTCGTGAACGCCGATGCCCGCTACGTCGAGGGCGAAGGCGACGCCGGCTGGGTCGTCACCGTCACCGTCGATGAGGGCGAGCAGTACCGCGTCGGCGCCGTGGCGATCGATTCCCGCCTGCCGGGCCTCGACACCCAGGTCCTCGACGGCGAGATCCGCGCCCAGGTCGGCGACGTCTACAACGCCGAGGACGTGGAGCGCACGCTCAACGGCGTGACCAACCAGGTCGGCCGCCAGGGCTACCCCTTCGCCCAGGTGCGTCCCACCGGCCAGCGCGACCGCGCCACCCACACCGTGGCCCTCGGCTTCGTGGTCGAGGACGGCCCGCGCGTCTACGTCGAGCGCATCAACATCCGCGGCAACACCCGCACCCGCGACTACGTCATCCGGCGCGAGCTCGATATCACCGAGGGCGACGCCTACAACCGGGTGCTGACCGACCGGGCCGAGCGTCGCCTGAACGGTCTCGGCTTCTTCAAGAAGGTGCGCTTCTCCAACGAGCCGGGCTCCTCGGCCGACCGCGTGATCATCAACATCGACGTCGAGGATCAGCCCACGGGCTCGTTCTCGGTGGCGGGCGGCTACTCCACCCAGGACGGCATCATCGGCGAGGTCTCGATCTCGGAGTCGAACTTCCTCGGTCGCGGCCAGTACGTTCGTGTGGCGGGCACCGGCGGTCAGTACTCGCGCGGCTTCGACTTCTCGTTCACCGAGCCGTACTTTCTCGGCTATCGTCTCGCCGCCGGCTTCGACGCCTTCTACAAGTACAGCGACCAGACCCGTTACTCGCGCTACGAGACCACCGTCTACGGCGGGCAGCTCCGCGTCGGCCTGCCGATCACGGAAGAGTTCGGCATCACGATGCGGTACTCGCTCTACAACACCGAGCTCAAGGTCCCGAACACGGTCAAGCGGCCGTACAACGACTGCTCGAACCCGATCCCCGGTTACACGCTGCTGACCAACGGCACGCGTGCGACGGGTGCGGCGGGCGAGCAGGCCGCTTACCCCTCCTGCGCCTTCGACGGCGAAGCCTCGATCGCGCTCAAGGGTTCGCAGGGCAGCACGCTGACCTCGCTCGCCGGCCTGACGCTCGCCTACTCGACCCTCGACAACCTGGGTTCGCCCCGCAACGGCCTCTACGCCGAGCTGAAGCCCGATGTCGCGGGCCTCGGCGGCGACTCGAAGTTCTTCCGCGTGACCGGCGACGCCCGGTACTACAAGGAGCTCTACGAGGACGTGGTCGGCTTCGTCCGCTTCCAGGGCGGTCACATCACGGCGCTGAACGATCAGCCGCTGCGCATCACCGACCAGTTCTTCCTCGGCCCGTCGCTGATCCGCGGCTTCGCGCCCAACGGTATCGGTCCGCGCGACGTCGGCATCAGCGACAGCCGTTCGAACGCCATCGGCGGCTCGACCTACTTCGGCGGCACCGTCGAAGTTCAGTTCCCGCTCCCCGGCGTGCCGCGGGATCTCGGCCTGAAGGGTGCGGTGTTCGCCGATGCCGGTACGCTGTTCGGCTATAACGGCCGCACGCAGTTCAACGTGAACGGCGACGCCTTCATCAACGGCATCGCGCCGGGTGGAGCCTGTAACTTCAACCAGAACACCATCGGCGTCGAACCCGAGTGCGTGAACGTTCGCGACAAGATGACGATCCGCTCCTCGGTCGGCGCATCGATCCTGTGGAACTCGCCGCTCGGTCCGATCCGCTTCGACTACGCCTACGCCCTCTCGAAGGACGAAGGTGTCAAGGCCTACGATGCGGCCGGCAGTTACCTCGGCCGCGTCGGCAAGGACCAGCTGCAGGCCTTCCGGTTCTCCGGCGGCTCGCGGTTCTGACCCGGAGCGCTGCCTCCTTTCGGGGAGGCGGCGCGTTGTGACGGCATGTCAGATCCGATCTTCTTCTCCGCGACCACCACCCTCAGCCTCGGCGCCATCGCCGAGGCTGCTGGCGTTCCGCTTCCCGAAGGCGCGAACCCGGCGGGCCTGATCACCGGCGCCGCGCCGCTGGAATCCGCCACGCCGCGGGACGTCGCCTACATGGACAATGCCCGGTACGGCGACGCGCTCGCCGCGACGCGGGCCGGGATCTGCCTCGTCTCACCGCGCTTCGCCCCGCGGGTTCCGGCCGAGACCGTGGCCCTGGTCCTGCGCGACCCCTACCGGGTCTATGCGGGCCTGCTGGCGCGCCTCCATCCGGAGGCGATGCGGCCGGGCTCGCTCTTCGGGGCCGCCGGCGTCGCGCCGGGGGCGCACATCCATCCCGAGGCCCGCCTCGAGCCCGGTGTGCAGGTCGATCCGGGCGCCGTCATCGGTCCCGGCGCGGAGATCGGCTCCGGAACGGTGATCGGCCCGAACGCCAGCATCGGTCCGCATGTCCGGATCGGACGGGACTGCAGCATCGGCGCCGGCGCCACCCTGACCCACGCTCTCCTCGGCAACCGCGTCATCGTCCATCCGGGCGCGCGCCTCGGCCAGGACGGGTTCGGTTTCGCCATGGGCGCGGGCGGGCACCTGAAGGTGCCGCAGATCGGCCGGGTCATCGTTCAGGACGATGTCGAGATCGGCGCCAACACCACCATCGATCGCGGCGCCAGCCGCGACACGGTGATCGGCGAGGGGACCAAGATCGATAATCTGGTGCAGATCGCGCACAACGTCGTCATCGGCCGCCACTGCGTCATCGTCTCGGGCGTCGGGATCTCCGGCTCGACCACGCTGGAGGATTTCGTCGTCCTCGGCGGGCAGGTCGGCGTCGTCGGTCACCTGCGCATCGGCATGGGTTCGCAGATCGCCGGGTCGTCGAACGTGAACCGCGACGTTCCCCCGGGCAGCCGCTGGGGCGGTACCCCGGCTAAGCCGGTCCGGGCCTGGTTCCGCGAGTTGACCACGCTGGCGCGTCTGGCCGAGCGTTCCACCGGCGGGGACGAGCCGAAGGCCTGAGCCTCAGCCGCGCGGGTGCCGGTCCTCCAGGTGAAGGTAGTCGCCGCCGAAGCCGGCGAGCGCCTTCAGCCCGCCGGGATCGCGGATGACGAGCATCCCGGCGGCCTGGGCGACGAAACCACGGCCGGAGAGGTCCCGGATCGCCCGGGTCACGTGCACGCCGGAGAGGCCGGTCGCGTCGGCGAGGTCCGACAGCGACAGGGGCAGCGGGAAACCCTGCGGACCTGCCAGCCCGACGACCTCGAACCGGGCCTGCAATTCGCAGAAGAGATGGGCGATCCGCTCGATCGGGGTCCGCGACCCGAGCCCGACCAGCCATTCGCGCAGGGTCGCCTCGTCGACCAGGGTGGTCTTGCGCAACGCCGCCGCGATGTTGGGATGATTGCCGGTCAAGTCGAGAATGGTCGAACGGTCGAGTCGCGCGACCCGCCCCTCCGTCAGGGTCATGATGGTGTGGTCCATCCGGCTGAGCAGGGCGACGTCGAGGTCGCAGAAATCGCCCGGCAGCAGGAAGGCGGTCACCTGGCGCCGCGCCGCGCCGATCCGTCGGTAGCGGCAGGCCACCCCCTCCATCATCAGGAACACCCCGCCGGGACGGTCGCCCTCACGGATGAGGTCCGTCCGGGCCGGCACCGGGACCGCATTCTCCGTGAGCCGATGCAGATGTTCGCGATCGGCGGCGGAGAGCGGTACGAAGCCGTGCAACTTGCGGATGAACGGATTTTCCGCAGCCTCCGCCCGGGCGGAGGGGCGCGCCGTGCGCACGGATTTCGCCATCGGAGAGGATCGGGGATCGTCCGGGGCCTTGAGGGCGAGAACGAGCAGTCCGGCGAACTGCTCGAGGATCCGCGCATCCTCCGCGTCGAAACGGGCGGTCACGTCGTGATGGACGGCCCACAGCACGCCGAGGGCCTGTCCGGTGCCGTCGCGCAGGGGCGTGAGCAGGCCTTCGAGCAGGGGCGCGCGCGCATCGTCCGCGAGCCCGGCGAAGGGACGGCTCACCAGGATCGTGGCGCCCGCCGCGATGCAGCAGCGGCCCGCATCGGGATCGGGGGGAAGGCGCAGGCCGGCCTGGTCCGCGAGAAGGCCGGCGACGCGGCTCCAGACCAGCGCATCGGAATCCGCCTCGACGAGGCTGAGGCCGGCCGAGCCGCATCCGCAGAGCCGGAGGACCGCGGCGAGGATGGCTCGCCCGGCCGCACCCGGGTCCGGGACCAGGCAGGGCGCGATCTCGGCCAGGGCCTCCGCCATGGCGCCGACATCCGTCGGCTTGGCCGGGCGTTCCGCGAGCCGATCGGAGATGATGACGTCGCCGGGACGGAGTGCCTGAACGTTGTTGCCCGTCGAGACTCGGCTACTTTCAGGTTCCACGGTTTCACTGCGGGCGAGCAAATCCATCTCAGACGAAACCATCAGGTCTTGTTCTCGGCAAGGGAAGTCGTCGGACGAAGGCGGTTGCTGCGTCGGCGCGAATGCATTCTGGGGCGAGCCGCGCCGAGGTCAAGATCGTCGGAGTTCTACTGACGCGATAGCCTGCGCGGAGCGTTGGAAACGTGGCGATCCGTCACTCCGGTTCACGCGCTGAGACGACCGAAGAGCGTCGCATTCGTTCCTGCGGGCATGCCTGAGGGCTTGCATCCGCGGTCCTTCTGCCGAATGAAGGCGCATCCTCCAGGTCTGACGGCGAACGGGAACGAGGCGGGGCGGCGGGGGCGCAGACGCGCAGTAAGGTAATGCAAGCGATGAACGACATGCCGCGTGAACTCGGCTCGGCTGACATCCAGAAGGTTCTGGAACTCCTGCCGCACCGCTATCCCTTCCTGATGATCGACCGGATCATCGAGATCGACGGCGACCGGAGCTGCATCGGGATCAAGAACGTCACGATCAATGAGCCGCAATTCACCGGACACTTTCCCGGCCTGCCGGTGTTCCCCGGCGTCCTGCTGATCGAGGGCATGGCCCAGACCGCCGGCGCCATCTGCTGCCGGCACATCATGGGCGACGACCTGCGCGCCAAGCAGGTGTTCTTCATGACCATCGACAAGTGCAAGTTCCGCAAGCCCGTCGTGCCCGGCGATACCGTCCGCTACCACATGACGAAGATGAACCACCGGCGCACCATGTGGTGGTTCCGCGGCGAGGCGCGGGTCGACGGCACCCTCGTCGCCGAGGCCGAGATCGGCGCGATGCTGGTGACCGAGTGAGCACCGCCGCGCAGATCCACCCGAGCGCGGTGATCGAGGACGGCGCGACCCTGGGCGAGGACGTCCGGATCGGTCCGTTCTGCCATGTCGGCCCGGGCGTCACCCTCGGGGCGGGCTGCGAGCTGGTCAGCCACGTGGTGGTGGCGGGCCAGACCACGATCGGTCCCCGGACCCGGCTCTATCCCTTCGCCTCCATCGGCCATCCGCCGCAGGACCTGAAGTTCAAGGGCGAGGCGTCCACCCTCACGATCGGCGCCGATTGCCTGATCCGCGAAGGCGTGACCATGAACCCCGGCACCGCCGGGGGCGGTCTCGAGACCACGGTGGGCGACAACTGCACCTTCCTCGCCAATTCCCATGTCGGCCATGATTGCCGCGTCGGCAACGGCGTCGTGTTCTCGAACAACGTCATGCTCGCCGGCCATTGCAGCGTCGGCGACTACGCGATCCTCGGCGGCGGCGCCGCGGTGATCCAGTTCGCGCGCGTCGGCGCCCACGCCTTCGTCGGCGGGCTCTCCGGCCTGGAGAACGACTGCATCCCCTACGGGATGGCCCTCGGCAATCGCGCCTACCTGTCGGGCCTGAACATCATCGGCCTGCAGCGGCGGGGCTTCGCCCGCGAGGACATCCACGCCTTGCGCCGGGCCTATCGCTCGCTCTTCGCCAACGAGGGCACGCTGATGGAGCGCCTGGAGGACGTCGCCGCGGAGTTCGAGACCCACCGGGCCGTGGCCGAGATCGTCGCCTTCATCCGCGCGGGCGGCAAGCGTTCGCTGTGCACTCCGCGCGAGACGCCGAGCGCCGCTTGAGCGCGAACCCGGCGCCGGCCGCGCGCATCGCGCCCGCTCCGGCGGCGCTGGTCCTGGTGGCGGGCGCCGGCCGCCTGCCGGAGCTCGTCGCCGCCTCCCTCGACCGGGCGGGACGCCCGTTCCGGGTGCTCGCGATCCGCGGCTTCGCCGAGCGGGCGATGCGCGCCCGTGCGGAGGCCACCGTCGACCTCCTCGACATCGCCGGCATCCTGGCGATCCTCAAGGCCTGGGGGCCGGTGAGCGTGGTCCCGGCCGGCGGCGTGTCGCGGCCGAACCCGGCCGCGATCCTCAACGCCGCCGCGGCCCTGCGAAATCGCGATGCCCTGAAGGCCATCTCGGACGGAGGCGACGACCGCCTCCTGCGCGGAGCGCTGGCGCTCCTGGAAGACCATGGTCACGGCGTGGTCGGCGTCCACGAAGTCGCGCCCGACCTCCTCAGTCCGGAGGGCCTGCTCGGCCGGCACGCGCCCGATGCCACGGCGCGCGAGTCCATCGCCACGGGGCGGTCCCTGCTGGCGGCCCTGTCGGATTTCGATGTCGGCCAGGCCACCGTCGTCGTCGGGCAACGGGCTCTGGCGGTCGAGGGCCCGGAGGGGACCGACCGGATGCTGGCGCGGGCACGGATGCTCGGTCGCCGGCCCTTCGGCTATGGCAGCGCCCAGGCCGGCACCGTTCTGGTGAAATGCGCCAAGACAGGCCAGGACCTGCGCGTCGACCTGCCGGCGATCGGCCCGCGCACGGTCGTCAACGCGGCGGCGGCGGGCTGTGCCGGCCTGGCGATCCAGGCGGGCTTCACCCTGATCATCGACCGTCCGGCCACGATCGCGGCCGCGGACCGGGCGGGCCTGTTCCTTCTCGGCCTGAGCGTCCAGGCGGCCGGGCCGGAGGCCCGTACGGGATCGGATTCATGAGCGAACCGCGCAGCGAGCGGACGGTCTGGCTGGTGGCGGGCGAGGATTCCGGGGATCAGCTCGGGGCCAAGCTGATGCGCGGCCTGCGCGAACTCTCCGATCGGCCGATCCGCTTCGGCGGCGTCGGCGGCGAGGCCATGGCGGCGGAGGGGTTCGCCTCCCTCTTTCCCATCGATGACGTGGCGGTGATGGGCTACCTGCCGGTGGCCGCCCGCCTGCGCACCCTGCTGCGGCGCATCCGCCAGACCGTTCGCGACGTCGTCGTGGCCCGGCCGGACGTGCTCGTCATCATCGACAGTCCCGGCTTCACCCATGCGGTCGCCTCCCGGGTGCGCAAGCGGATGCCGGATCTGCCCATCGTCGACTACGTCTCGCCGAGCGTCTGGGCCTGGCGTCCGTGGCGGGCGGCGAAGATGCGGCCCTTCATCGATCACGTTCTCGCTCTGCTCCCCTTCGAGCCGGAGGCGCACCGTCGTCTGAACGGCCCGGCCTGCACCTATGTCGGCCACCCGCTGATCGAGCGACTCGCAGAGCTTCGGCCGAGCGGCGCCGAGGCCGAGGCCCGCATGGCCGGGCGCCCGGTGCTGGTGATCCTGCCCGGTTCGCGCCGCTCCGAGATCGAGCGCCTGATGCCGGTCTTCGGGGCCACCCTGGCCCGGCTCACGACGCGTTTCGGACCGATCGAGGCGGTCCTGCCGGCCGTCACCCGGCACAGGGCCCTGATCGAGCGCCTCGCCCTCGGCTGGGACAGCCCGGTCACTCTCGTCCACGGCGAGGCGGCCAAGTACGCCACCTTCCGCCGGGCGCGGGCGGCCCTCGCCGCCTCCGGAACGGTGACGCTCGAACTCGCCCTGGCCGGCGTGCCGATGGTGGTCGCCTACAAGGTCTCGCGGATCGAGGAGGCGGTCGCCCGCCGCCTCATCCAGGTGCCCACGATCGTCCTGCCGAACCTGATCCTCGGCCAGAACGCCATGCCCGAGTTCATCCAGGCCGAGTGCACCGCTCCGCGCCTCGCCGACGCCGTCGCACCGCTGCTCGCCGGGGAGCCGGCGCGGGACGCGCAGGTGGCCGCACTCGCCCGCATCGACGGCCTGATGCGCCTGCCCGACGACGAGCCGCCGAGCCGAAGCGCTGCCCGCATCGTCCTCGCCGCCCGCCGCGCGGCCTGAGCGCTCACGGCTCCCGGGGGTCCGGGCCGTAGCGGTTGGCGCCGGGGCTCCCGGATCGGACGACCGTCTCGACGAAGAACCACACGAAGAAGCCGAGCATCGCCAGCACCAGGCCGATGACGGGGAGGGGATGGGTGTCCACGGCCCGCTCCAGGGGCAGCACGCTGACGGCCTCCGCCACGACATAGACCGCGAGCCAGCCGCCGCTGCGATCCCGGTCGTGCAGGCGCCGGATCGTCTGGATCGCGATCGCGGCCGTCACCGGCAGGATGCCGGCGACGGCGAGAAAGCCGGCCCAGCGCAGGCCGAGGCTCGCGAGCCAGATGCCGAGGCAGAGCAGCCCGAAACCGAGGAGGAGCGTCCGGATCAGGCGGTGCCGGTAGGCCGGCGCCGCGAGCCGCCCGCGCGGGTCGTAGAGCGCGAGGACGGCCCGCAGACGCGGCATCACGTGCCCCTCGGCTTCACGCGCCGGGTCGGCGGTTCCGCGACCGGATCCTCCGGCCAGGGATGGCGTGGGTAGCGCCCGCGCATCTCCGAGCGCACGGCGCTCCATGATCCGCGCCAGAACCCCGGCAGGTCGCGGGTGATCTGGATCGGCCGGGAGGCCGGCGAGAGCAGGTGCAGGACCAGCGGGATGCGCCCGGCGGCGATGCTCGGGTGGCGTTCGAGCCCGAACAGCTCCTGCACCCGCACGGCGAGCACCGGCCCTCCCTCGGCCTCGTAGTCGAGGGCGATCCGCGAACCGGTGGGCACCTCGACATGGGTCGGCGCCTCCGTGTCGAGCCGGGCGCGCAGGTTCCAGGGCAGCAGCGCCTGAAGGGCACGCGTCAGGTCGTCGGCGCCGATGGCGTCGAGGCTGGTGCGCCCGACGATCTCGGGCGCCAGCCATGCCGCGATCGTGTCGAGAAGGCGGGCGTCGGAAAGGTCCGGCCAAGTCTCGGGATCGGCTTCGCGCAGGAAGCGCAGGCGGGCGCGCCACTGGGTCAGGGCCGGTGTCCAGGGCAGGGCCGGGAGGCCGATCTCGGCGACGCCCCGCGCCAGGATCTCCGCCGAGGCGAGGTCCGCCGGAACCGGCAGGGTGCGCTCTCCCAGGGTCAGGGTCTTGAGGCGCCGCAGGGACCGGGCACGCAGGGCGCGCGCGGTCCGGTCGAAGGCGACCTGCGTCGTCGCCTCGATCGTCGGTCCGAACAGGGCCTCGATCGCGTCCAGGGTGATCGGGGCCGCCGCGAGGATGCGCCCCTGAGCGGCGGTGCCGGTGATCTCCGCGACCACGAGGAACGGCGCGCGGGCCAGGGCGGAGGCCCCGTCGACCCGCCCGGCCCGTCCGTTGGCCATCACGAACTCGCCGTCGCGGCCCCGGGCGCGCGCGACGCGGTCGGGATAGGCGAGGGCGAGGAGCGGGCCGGCTTCGCTCATGTCGAGCCCGGCCGGCGCGCCCGCGCGCTGCGCGGCGAAGCCCTCCGCCTGCCGCGCCCAGCCCTGGGCGAGGCGGCGCATGTCAGCGGCCCGCTGGGCGCGGTCGCGGGCGAAGCGCTCCGCCCGCTGCGTGACGTCGGTGTCGTCTCCGCCGAGTCCGCGCTCGACCAGCACCGCCGCGAGATCGGCCGCCGCCCGGGCCATGCCGTATCCCGCCGCGCCGACGACCATGCGGGCGAGGCGCTGTGGCAGGGGCAGGGCGCGCAGGGCGCGGCCGGTCTCGGTGAGGCGCCCGTCCGCCTCGATCGCGCCGAGGTCGCGCAGCATCGCCCGCGCTTCGGCCAGGGCGGGGGCGGGGGGGGCGTCGAGGAAGGCGAGCGTCGCGGGTTCGGAGACCCCCCAGGCGGCGCAGTCGAGCACCAGGCCCGCGAGATCGGCGGCCAGGATCTCCGGGCGGGTGAAGGGTTCGAGGGCGTTGGTGGCCGCCTCCGCCCAGAGGCGGTGGCAGATCCCCGGCTCGGTGCGGCCGGCGCGTCCCCGGCGCTGGTCGACGGAGGCGCGCGAGGCCCGTGCGGTGACGAGGCGGGTCAGGCCGAGGCCGGGCTCGTAGACGGGCACGCGCGACAGGCCGGAATCGACGACGATGCGCACGCCCTGGATGGTCAGCGAGGTCTCGGCGATGCTGGTGGCGAGCACCACCTTGCGACGGCCCGCCGGCGCGGGTGCGACGGCCCGGTCCTGCTCGGCGGGCGTCAGCGCGCCGTAGAGCGGCGCGATCTCGGTGGCGTCGTCGACCCGGTCCGCCAGCAGCGCCGCGACCCGGCGGATCTCGCCCTGGCCCGGCAGGAAGGCCAGCACCGAGCCGGGATCGGCGCGCAGGGCCCGCAGGATGGCCTCCCCCATCACGTCCTCGATCCGCCGGTTCGGGTCGCGGTCCCAGTAGCGCGTCTCGACCGGGTAGGCGCGCCCCTCCGACTCGATCACCGGGGCCGCGCCGAGGAGGCCGGCGACCCGGGCGCCGTCGAGGGTCGCCGACATCACGAGGAGGCGCAGGTCCTCGCGCAGGGCGCCCTGCGCGTCGAGGGCGAGGGCGAGGCCGAGATCCGCGTCGAGGGAGCGCTCGTGGAACTCGTCGAAGAGGACCGCGCCGATGCCGGTCAGCTCCGGATCGTCGAGGATCATCCGGGTGAACACGCCCTCGGTGACCACCTCGATCCGGGTGCGGCCCGAGATCTTCGAGCCGAGGCGGACCCGCAGGCCGACGGTGTCGCCGACCCGCTCGCCGAGGGTTGCGGCCATGCGCTCGGCGGCGCCCCGGGCCGCGAGGCGGCGCGGCTCCAGCAGGATGATCTTGTCGGACGGCCGCAGCCAGGGCGCGTCGAGGAGGGCGAGGGGCACACGGGTGGTCTTGCCGGCACCCGGGGGGGCGACGAGTACGGCGGCGGGGCCGCCGGCAAGCGCCGCGCGCAGGGCCGGAAGGGCGGCCTCGATGGGCAGGTCGGATGCGGCGACGGGGGCGGGATGGACCATCGACGTGCTGGTGACGCGATCCGGCGCGATCCGCAAGCCGCGGCACCGCCCCGGACGAACGCGGCTTCGTCCCGGCGCGGCAGGTCGGCTATGGGATTTCCGACGAGTGAGCACGCGCGAGCGGCCGGCCTCTCCGGGCGGCCCCTGAGGAACAGCGACATGACGGTAGCGGGCGACGACGACCTGGCGGCCCTGAAGCGGATCGGGCGCATCGTCGCCAACACGCTGGAGGCGATGGGGGGCGCGATCGAGCCCGGGATGACCACGCTGGAGCTCGATGCGATCGGGCGCCGGCTCCTGGAAGCCTCCGGCGCCCGCCCGGCGCCGGAACTCGCCTACGGCTTTCCCGGAGCCACCTGCATCAGCGTCAACGAGGAGATCGCGCACGGCATCCCGGGTCCCCGCCGGATCAACCCGGGCGACCTCGTCAACATCGACGTCTCCGCGGAGAAGGACGGCTACTTCGCCGATACCGGCGCCTCCTTCCCCGTGCCGCCCGTGACCCGTGCGGTCGAGCGGCTGTGCAAGGACGGGCGGCGGGCCATGTGGACCGGCCTGCGCCAGGTCGGCACCGGCAAGCCGATCGCCGCCATCGGTCAGGCGGTCGGCGCCTTCGCGCGGCGAAACGGCTACACCCTGGTGCGCAACCTCGCCAGCCACGGCGTCGGCCATTCCCTCCACGAGGAGCCGACTGAGATCGCCACCTGGCCCGACGCCTCCGAGCGGCGGATCGCGACGGAGGGTCTGGTCTTCACTGTGGAGCCCTTCCTCTCCCTCGGCGCCGAGTTCGCCGAGGACGGCGACGACCCCTGGACCCTCTACAGCCGGCCGAACGCGTTCACGGTCCAGTACGAGCATACGGTGGTGGCGACCCGAAACGGCCCGCTCATCATCACCACGGCCGGCTGATCCGGCGTCGCGCAGACTGGAATCCGGGGGGCGGGCCGTGGCGAGATCGCGCGCCGTCCCGACCGGTCAACCGGTCTTCAGGCGCCGGAAGGTATAGGCCACGAACACGTCGGGCGGCGGTGTGTTGCCGCTGAACTTGCCGGCGTAGATGCCCATCTTGAGATAGGAGCCGGTCAGCTGCTGCCGCCCGGGAAGCGCGTCCTTCAGCAGATCCACGTACTCGTAGCCCGTCGGTCCGCTGAAGTCGCAGACCGGCCGTCCATCGAGCAGGAACCGGATCCGTCCCATATCGCCGTGACCGTCGGTCGCCTCCAGCGAGAAGCTGTGCTCGACGCCGAAGGCGAACGGCGCCGATCCGAGGATCCGCATCGGCGAGAACGTCCGCTGCTCGCCCTTCCCGGTCTCGCCCCGCGCACGCAGGACCGGTTTGCCGGATCGATCCAGGCTCAGGTCGACCGCGAACAGGGGCGAGGCCATGGCGAATTGGCCGTTCGACCGGACCGGGTCGGCCTGGTGGATCTGGATGAACGAACACCAGTCCGTACCGGTGATCCGGCTGGCCCGGTCGACCGTGACCGCTCCGGAGAACCGGATGGGTTCGCCCTTCGCGTAGCGTTGCTGGCCGCAGAGTTCCGCACGGATCTTCCGGGGCGGATCGAAGCTCGCCCGCTCGCCGGTCCTGGCCGCGAACCGCACCATTTCGGCGTCGTTCACGGAAACTCCATTGGGCGCGCCGGTCTGCGCCTGCCATCGCTGTCCCGCCAAGTTGACGAAGGCGTTGTTGTCGACGGCGCGATACCCGTTGGAAGACGGCCCGTTCGGCGCCGTCGCCCGTGCCGCCGGTTCCGGATTGCTCGGCGTGGCGGCCTTTCCCGGCGCTGCCCCGGCCTCCGTGATGCCGACCAGCGTCGATGCTGCGGCAAGAACGTCTCTCCTGCTCAAGGTCATGCCGACGTCCCCGATCGAGTCCGTGAACCCGACGAAATGATCGGGTTTCTCCGGGCTTCCCGCCGTCCTGTCGCAAGAGATTGGCCGAACTTTGAAAAACCGTCCTGCCGTCGCGGAGGGTGGCGTCGGTCCGGGCCGCTGCGATCCGCTGCGAAGGAACGGCGGGGGCGGCCCGACGCTGTCCTGCGGACCGGACCGGACCGGACTTCGGCCCGACCGGTCGCGGCGCGGGCTTTCGGCGAAAAGCGTCGTGTTTGCCGCTGCCGAACCGGCACGGACCACCGTCGGGTCTCCCGATTCCGAACCGAACGGAATCCGGAGGCGTTTCCGCCGAGGTCGGCCCCGGCTTCCCTGCGGGCTTGGCCAAGGCCGGATCGAAAGGGCGAGCGACGGGTTGTGCCGCGCGGGCGCGCCCGCGCGATCGGATCCCGGTATCGGCCCCTCAGGGGGCCGGCGTCGTGCCCATGCCGGCGGCTTTCCGCTCGGGGTTCTTCAGCTGCGAGTAGGTGATGCTGGCGAAGCTGCCGATCACGGCGTGCCAGCCGGCCTTGTCGTAGCGCGTATCGTTGCGGCCGGCCTTGCAGAAGGCCGTGGTCAGCCCGTTGACGATGTCGTCGCCCTTGGCGTCCGGAACGGCCGCCTTGATCTTCGGCAGCAGCGCGTTCACCGTCGGGATGAAGTTCTCGGGATCGAGTCCGGCGAGGCTCTGCGCCGCGCCCGAATCGGCCACCGCCTTGGCGATGTCCGGCTGCGCGATCTCGGCACAGGGCGCGGTGCCGGCCAGCATGGTCTCGGTCGCCTTGCGCGCGCTGGCGACGATGCCGCGTTCGCTGATCACCGGGGCGGCGTTGCCCCAGGCGTTGCGGACGTAGTCGGTGACGTCCGCCACCTCCCGGTCCGTCATGCCGGCGCCGATGGCCGGCATCGGTGCGTAGCCGTTCTGGGCCGAGAGGCCGCCGAGGATGACCCGGATCACCGTCTCGGGTCCCTGCGCCTGCACCGAGGTGTTGCCCGCGAGCGCCGGGATCGCCCCCTCGACGCCCTTGCCGTCCGGCTTGTGGCAGGAGGAGCAGTAGCTGAGATAGGTCGCGGCGCCGGGAGCGTCGGCCTGATTGAAGGCCTGGATGTCCTTGACCTTGTAGCTCTCCTTGGCCTTCTGCGTGCGCAGGTAGGCCACCATCGCCTTCAGGTCCGCGTCGGTCATCTTCGACAGCGATTCCTCGATCGTCTGGCGCATCGGGCCGGCCGCGACGCCGGGCTGGTTCCCGGGGGCGGCGCCGGTCTTCAGGTAGGTCACGACCTGTTCGTCGCTCCAGCCGCCGATGCCGGTGTGGTCGTCGGGCGTGATGTTGGGCGCGTACCAGCCGTCGATGACGCCGCCGCCGAGCTTGCCGGCCAGGCCGCTGTTGCCGACGATCTTGTTGGCGTTGTGGCACATGCCGCAATGGCCGAGCCCCTCGACGAGGTAGCCGCCGCGGTTGACCTCGGCGCTCGCCTGCGGGTCGGGCTGGAACTCGCCGGCCGTGAAGAAGGCGGTCCGCCAGGTGATGAGCGCGGTGCGGATGTTGAAGGGGAACGGGATCTCGGAGGGCTTGCGCGGCTCATGCACCGCCGGCAGCGACTTCAGGTAGGCGAAGATCGCGTCGGAATCCGCGCGCGTGACCTTGGTGTACCAGGCGAAGGGGAAGGCCGGGTAAAGGTAGGAACCGTCCTTGGTGATGCCCTCGTGGAAGGCCCGGTAGAAGTCGTCGGCGCTCCAATTGCCGAGCCCGGTCTCCGGGTCCGGGGTCAGGTTCGGCGTGCGGATCTTCCCGATCGGGGTGTTGAGCACGTAGTTGCCGGCGAAGGGCTTGCCGTCCGGCGCGGTATGGCAGGCGACGCAATCACCGGCGGTCGCGAGGTATTCACCGCGCTTGATCAAATCGGCGTCCTGAGCCGCGACACCTTGGGCCGAGACGCCCTGGGCGCCCAGTCCGAGAACGAGGCCGGTCCCAAGACGGAGAGCGGTACGGCGATATTCCATGGCGTCTCTCCGGGTCTGTGGGATCGGGGGCGGTCAGGCGCGCGTGTCGTGGGTTTCCCGAAGGCGGCCGAGGCGCAGGGCCATTTCGGTGACGTGGGCGAGCCCGGCCAGGGCCAGGCATCCGGCGATCACGGTCCAGCCGGCGCCGGTCAGGGCGGAGCGCAGCGCCAGCATCAGGGCCGCGCCGGAGGTCAGGTTGCACAGGAGGGCGAGTGGCCAAGTGCCCTGCGTGCGACGGCTCCACAGGATCAGCCCCAGCGCCTCGATCGCGACGAGGAGCAGGATGGCATCGACCAAGTGACCGCTGGCAAGGAATGCCTCCATCGCTCACGCGCTCCGGAACGGGCCATTGAGGCGGACGATCGCTCGGTTCAGGCAGGCGGCGACCCCGACCCAAACGAGGTAGGGCAGCAGGAGAAGGGCAGCCATCCCGTGGACGCGCCCTGTGACAATGATGAGCACCCCGATCGAGAGCCAGAGGAACAGCACCTCGACGAAGGCCCAGTCGGGCCGGCGCAGGCGGAAGAACAGGCCGCTCCAGGCGATGTTGAGCACGGCGTTGACCGCATAGGCGATCATCAGGGCGGTGCGGGCCGACGCGCTCGAATCGGCATTCCAGGCGAGCACGGACGAGACCGCCGTGAGCGTGAAGATCGTGGTCCAGACCGGGCCGAAGGCCCAGTCCGGCGGCTTCCAGGACGGGCGCCGCAGGGCCTGGTACCAGGGCCCAGTGGTGGTCAGGAGCCCGCCCGCCAGCGCCACGAGGATCGCCGCGACCGCGGCGACGCCGGCCGGTCCCCAGCCGCCCGCCCCGTCGAGGGTCATGGCGAGACCCAGCGGAACAGGTGTGCGAGGTCCTTGAAGAAGATCCGCGCATGGGCCGCGGGCTTGGCCCGGACCAGTTCCTTGTTCATGTACGAATCCCAGGTCAGCTGCTGCACGTCGCGGTCCCGGCAGATCGAGACGAAGCGCTCGCGCAGACCGTCGTTGCGGTACCAGACCGCCTGCATGATCCGCAGGATCAGGAAGACCCGTCCGTGCAGGCGCATGAAGTCGCGTCGGGCCCCGGCGAGCGACCGGGCCTGCCCCGTCGCGAGGAAGGTCTGGGCCGCCTCCGCGGCGAGGCGGCCGCCGAGCATGGCGTAGTAGATGCCTTCGCCCGAGGCCGGGGCCACGATGCCGGCGGCGTCCCCGGTCAGGAGGACGTCGCGGCCGTTGTCCCAGCGGCGCAGCGGCTTCAGGGGGAGGGGGGCGCCCTCGCGCCGGACGGTCTCGCCGCCTTCGAGGCCGGTGGAGGCGCGCAGTGCCCGGATCGCGCCGCGCAGGGAGAAGCCCTTGCGGGCGCTGCCGGTGCCGATGCTCACCGTGTCCCCGTGCGGGAAGACCCAGGCGTAGAAGTCGGGCGAGAGCTTGCCCTGGTAGTAGACGTCGCAGCGGGTGGCCTCGACGTCGTGGGCTCCCGTCTCGGGCAGCCGGACGATCTCGTGATAGGCGAAGACCTGCCGCATCGCGGCGTGGCCGGGGATCTCCGCCCGGCCGACGGGCGAACTCGCCCCGTCGGCGCCGATGACGAGGCGCGCCCGCGCCGCGCGGGGAAAGCCGTCCTGGAGGTAGTGCACGGAGGCGCCGTCCGCGTCGCGCTCGATGTGGCGGAAAGTGGCGGGCCGGAGCACCGCGCCCGCCGCGACGGCGCGCTCCCGCAGCCACGGGTCGAAATCGGCCCGGTCGACCATCCCGACGAAACCGTCGCCGATCGGCATGTCCACCCGCTTGTCCTTGGGCGAGACCATGCGGGCCGAGCGGATGCGGGCGACGAGGAGGTGGTCGGGGATGGCGAAGTCGCGGATCAGGCGGGGCGGGATCGCGCCGCCGCAGGGCTTGATCCGTCCGGGCTTGTCGAGGAGCAGGACGCGCCGTCCGCTCCGCGCGAGGTCGGTGGCCGCCGTCGCGCCCGCCGGGCCGCCGCCCACTACCACGACGTCGTAGGTCTCGAGCTCGGTGTCCCGGACGGCAGCCATGATCTCACCTCGTGGAAAGCGATGCCTCGAACGACGAAGGGCGGCGCCGGCCGCGCGGCACCTGCGTCGCCGGAGCGTGGGCGATGCGCAGGGCGAGGGCGGCGGCGAAGACGAAGAGCAGCGCCTCGGCGGCGAAGACGCTGGCATAGGCGTCGACGACCCGGGTCGTGACGAGGCGGGCGAGGTCCACCGCGACCGTGCCGAGGAAGCCGCCGGCCCCGAAGGCCACGCCCTGGGCCGCGCCCCAGACACCCATCCGAGTGCCGCGCTCGGCCTCGCCGCCGGCCCCGGCCAGCGCCATCATCGAGCCGATGGCCGCCACCGCGAAGATTCCGTTGAACACACCGAGGACGAAGACCGGCACCCGCAGGGGGAAGTCGGCGCCCGCGAGGCCGCCCCCGGCGATGGCGAGCAGCGCGAAGGCCGAGCCGACGCAGCCCAGCGTGGTCCAGACCTTGAGGGAGCCGAGCACCGGACCGCCGATGCCCATGGTCACGCCCGCCACGGTGAGCATGCCGGCGAGCACGCCGCCGTGCTGCAGGCCCGCGAGCTTGGTGGTCACCCCCGGCGTCATCGCGAAGACGAGGCCGGCGAAGGGTTCGAGGATCAGTTCCTGCGCGCTGTAGGCCAGCATCGCCATGAAGATGAAGACCGTGAAGCGCCGGGATTCGGGCTCGGCCCAGACCCGTGCCAGCACCTCGCGGAAGGGACGCTTCTCGGCCGCCTCGGAACCCGACGACGGGCGCGATGCCGGCTCGACGCCGCGCAGGGCCAGGGCGGCCAGGGTGAACGCGACGAGGGAGACCGTGCCGGACACCGCGATCAGCCGCGCGCCCGAGAAGGGATCCAGGAAATGCCCGGCCACGGGCGCGGTGATGGCGAAGCCCGCGATCATCATCACCCAGACCACGGTGGCGGCGGCCCCGCGGCGGCGCGCGTCGACGCCGGTGGCGAGGAGAACGAGGAGCGAGGTCCCGGCGGCGCCGGCGCCCATGCCGACCGTGAGAAACGAGAGCACCGCCAGAGCAAGGCCGGCGGTCTGGTGCGTCTCGGCGAGAGCGGTGGCCACGGCCGCACCGAAGCCCCCCAGCGACAGGGCCGCCATGCCGCCGATGATCCAGGGCGTGCGCCGGCCGGTGCGGTCGGAGCCGTAGCCCCAGCGCGGGCGCAGCACCTGCACCGCGTAGTGCAGGGCGATGAGTCCGCCCGGCACGATCGCCGGGAGGGCGAGCTCCACCACCATCACGCGGTTGATGGTCGAGGTCATGAGGACGACAACGGCGCCGAGCGCCGTCTGCACGAGGCCGAGCCGGACGATGGCGAGCCAGCCGAAGGATGGGTTCGGCATCACAGCCCCCCCTGGACGAGGGGCCGCAGGGCGAAGGCCGCCACCAGCATGCCCAGCACGTAGAGGGTGGTGCCGGTGCCGTTGTACCAGGCGGCCCGCTCGCGGGGCGCGGCGAGGAGGCGGCGCATCAGAACGAACTGCCCGAGCAGCAGGGCAGCGATCACCGTGCCGTGCCAGGGGCGGTTCCAGGCGAAGAGGCCGAGGATGACGGCGATCTGCGGCACCGCCATGACGAGGCAGGCGAGGCGGGCGGCTCCCAGGGTGCCGAGCTGCACGGGCAGGGACCGGATCCCGGTGCGGCCGTCGCCCTCCACCGACTTGAAGTCGTTGAGGGTCATGATGCCGTGGGCGCCGACCGAATAGAGCAGCGCCACGAGGAGCACCCGCCAGTCCGGTACGGCCGCCGCCATCACGGCGGCCCCGGTGAACCAGGGCAGGCCCTCGTAGCAGAGCGCGACCGCCGTGTTGCCCCACCAGCCGTTGCGCTTCAGGCGCAGCGGCGGCGCACTGTAGATCCAGGCCAGAACCAGGCCGAAAAGGGCGGCGCCGAGAATCCAGGGGCCCAGGGTCGCGGCGACGAGGAGCGACAGGAAGGTCCAGCCGAAGGCGACGTAGAGACCCCACCGCCCCGGCATGCGGCCGGACGGGATCGGCCGGTGCGGCTCGTTGATCGCGTCGACGTGGCGATCGTACCAGTCGTTGACCGCCTGCGAGGTCGCGCAGACCAGGGGACCGGCCAGGATCACGCCGGCGGCGATCACCGGCCACTGCCCGGAGGGCGAGGCCCCGGAGGAGACGACGCCACAGGTGAAGGCCCACATCGGCGCGAACCATGTGATCGGCTTCAGGAGCTCGACGAGGGCGCTGGGTGCAGGCGTTGCCATGGAGACGACGCTAGTTTTTCACACCCCAGAGTGTCAAGTTTGATTTACAACATTGTCGTGAGGCGGGACGCGCCGGGAACGATATTGCTGACCGGGAAGGGGGGTGTCGCGCTCTGTGATCAGGCGCGACGCCTCACGCCTCGTCGGCGGCGTCCCGTGCGTCGAGGTCGCCGATGCCGTAGCGATGCATCTTAGCGTAGAGGCCCTGCCGGCTCAGGCCGAGCATCTCGGCGGCCGAGGCGCGGTTGTCGCGGGTGATCCGCAGGGCGGCCTCGATGCAGAGGCGCTCGATGAGATCGGTCGATTCGCGCACGAGGTTCTTCATCGAGACGCGCCCGACGAGTTCGGTCATCTGCTCGGCCGAGCGCGGCAAATCGCGACCGCCGGACACGGCCGCCGCCCGCCGGGGGGTGGCGCGAAGGGTGAAGCCGATGCAGGGCTGACTGCCGCCCGTCACCGAGACGGCGGCGACCTCCACGTCCTCGATGTTGCCGTAGGCGCCGCGGATATGGGTCGGGAAGTGGCGGACGGAGCCGTGTTGGACCAGCGTCGCGAACAGCGCCGCGGCCTCCGATTCCTCGCGCCCGATCCAGGTGTCGAGCGGCCGGCCGCGAACCTGCTCCTCGGTGGCGAGCTGCACCAGATCGAGGAAGGCCGGGTTGGCCATGAGCACGCGCCGGGACTGGTCGGTGACGACGAAGCCCTCCGGCAGGTTCCGCAGGACGTCGAGGGCACCGGCACCGGTGCGTGCCGCGCCGGTCTCCACCAGCTCCGGCGAGGCGAGGCGCAGCAGGATGCTGGTGGCGTTCTCCTGCCGGAAGAGCGAGGCGGAGACGCGCACCGCGCCGCGTCCGTGCCCGAGCTTGGCTTCGAGATCGGCGGCCTGCCCGGTCACCCGGAGGCCCGCGAACAGCGATTCGAGGTCGCGGGCGCCGACCGCGTCGAACAGGTCGACGGCGTCCTGACCGACGATCCGCTTCTCGGCGCGTCCGATGAGGCGGGAAGCGGCCGGGTTCACTTCGGTGACCCGACGCGTCGCGGCGTCGACCACGAGGACCGGCTCCGAGCCGAGCTGGAAGAGCAGGCGGTAACGGGTCTCGGCTCCGCGCATGCGCAGGTAATCGCGCTCCAGCGCCTGCTGCGTCTCGGCCAGGGTCCGCTGCAGCGACGCCATCGCGCGCAGGTTGCGGCCGAGGACGAGGATCTGTCCGTCCTTGGCCAGCCGCATCGCGGCATAACGGACGGGCAGGTCGATGCCGGTCGGTGAAACGTGATTCACCTGGCGCCAGCGCGTGACCGCGTTCGGGGCGGCATCCTTGAGAAGGGCGGTGATCTTCGGGCGGCTCTCGACCGTCACCGTGTCGACCCAGGGACGACCCAGCCAGCTGTCGCAGCCCTCATCCGCGAGGTCGGCGCTGCCGAAGGTGGCCTCCCGGATCACGCCTTCGGCGTCGATGACCAGGGACAGGTCCGTCGCGGCAGCCACCAGTAATCCCGCCGCTTGCGCGTCGAGGGGGCCGAGGGAATTCTGAAACGCCGCAAGCGCATGGCTCGTGGCAGGAAGCGCCAGGCTGGTCACGGGTCACCACGTCTGGATGTGGTCGGGCAGGATGGAACGGAGAGAGGCTAATGCGATCGGGTACGTCTTTCAGCAGGGTCTGACTGGCAGATCAAGCAGGCATTCTGCGACGGACAGGGCCGAGCGGGCGTCGCCGGCGCTCGCATCGGCTCCGACGCGCCGGAAGCTGTCGGGATTCGCCGCGAAGGCTGGACCTCCAACCATCACCCGAAGCGCATCGTTCCGGGAGTTCCGGCGCAAGGCCGCCACGGTCTCGGTCATGGCCGGGAACAGGGTCTCGCAGGCGAGGGACAGGCCGACGATGTCGAACCATTCCTCGCGGACGCACCGGAGGCTGTCCTCCTCCGGCTGAGAGACCGTGCAGGTCACGGACCAGCCTGCCTCGCGGAAGAACTGCTCCACCACGGTCAGGCCAAACCTGTGGGAATCTCCGGGGCAGGGCAGCAACAGGATCTTCCGGTCGACGGGGGGAGCCTCCGGCTCGTTGCGAAAACGGCTGGTGACTTCCCGCATGATCCGCTGCAGCCGGCCCATGGCGCGCGTGACCTCGACGAAGTCGCAGAGGTCCTCTTCCCACAGCGTGCCGAGATGGCGGGCCGTCGGGGCGAGGAGATCGAGGAGGAGGCTGTCTGTCCCGAGGCCGCTCGCCAGCAGATCGGCGAGCCGAGCCTCCAGGTCGTCGCCGGCCGGATCGAGCATGAGCGCCGTGAAGGCCGCGATCTGCTCCTCGTTCGGCAGCACGTCCGTGGGTTCGGGCGCCGGCTCGACCCGGTGGGCCAGCATCAGACGCGGAATGATCTCGGATTCGACGACGCGCGCGAGGTCCCGCTGCAGGCGGATCGCCTGCCCGAAAACCGCGAGCTGGGCACTGATTCCAGCCTCGCACAGGTCTGCGACATCCCGGCTGGATGGTTCGTAACGCAATCGATCACCGAATTGCCTCACATCATCCATTGGTCCCTCCCAATGTGTCTGACGGCTTCGTGTCGGTTCGATCTTTCGCGTCGAATTCCGGGGCGTCGGAGTACACGCCTGGGTACCCCGGCGCCGGGGAGGGACAGCTATGCTTTCCCTGCATCGAAGCTGCACGATACGCTCGAAATGCGCTTTTTCAATACGGCCGCTATAACTATTTTGCATTCCGTGTGTCATCGGCTTTTGACGTAAAGCTGGCTTGACACTCGTGGACCGCCTTCCTAACCTCGCTCCAATGAGACCCGGCGACCTCGTCGCGAGGGGCTCCGAAAGGGGGGCGGACAGGATGATCCGGAGCGCGGACAAGCCAAGGCGGCCTCTCTACGACGCCGAGCAGCGCGCCCGTCGCGATGCGACCCGCTGGACGCTCGTCCAGGGCGTTCTCGCCCCGCTTCAATTCCTCGTGTTCGCCGTGAGTCTCGGGCTCGTCCTGCGCACCCTGTGGACCGGCGAGGGTGCGACGGCGGCGAACGCCTCCGTGGTGGTCAAGACCCTCCTCCTCTACGCGATCATGGTCACGGGCTCGATCTGGGAGAAGGCCGTGTTCGGCCGCTACCTGTTCGCGCCGGCCTTCTACTGGGAGGACATGGTCAGCATGCTGGTGCTGGCCGTGCACAGCGCCTACCTCGTAGCGCTGGCGACCGGCGCCCTCGACACCGGCGGGCTGATGCTCCTGGCGCTGGCGGCCTACGCATCCTACGCCGTCAACGCCGCTCAGTTCGTGCTCAAGCTCCGGGCCGCCCGGCTCCAGGCGGTACCGGCCGGCTTCCTCGCGGAGGCCGCGCGATGAACGCCCACGCCCCGATCCCCGATCTTACGGCTCCCGTTCTGGAGACGGGCTGCGACATCCGCCAGGAGCGCGGCCAGCGCGCGGTGTTCTGCGGGCTCACCGGCATCGTCTGGCTGCACCGCAAGATCCAGGACGCCTTCTTCCTCGTCGTCGGCTCGCGCACCTGCGCGCACCTCATCCAGTCGGCCGCCGGGGTGATGATCTTCGCCGAGCCGCGATTCGCCACCGCGATCCTCGACGAGCGCGACCTCGCCGGCCTGGTCGACGCGAACGAGGAGCTCGACCGGGTGGTGTGCCGCCTCATCGAGCGTCGCCCCGACATCCGCCTCCTGTTCCTCGTGGGCTCCTGCCCCTCGGAGGTGATCAAGCTCGACCTGTCGCGCGCGGCCCAGCGCCTGTCGCAGAGCTTTCATCCCGACGTGCGCGTGCTGAGCTACTCGGGCAGCGGCATCGAGACCACCTTCACGCAGGGCGAGGATGCCTGCCTCGCCGCCCTCGTCCCCGAAATGCCGCGGGCAGCCGAGAGCGCCGCAGCCGAGACCGCCGCGCCCGCGCTCCTCGTGGTCGGGGCGCTGGCCGACGTCGTCGAGGACCAGTTCGCCCGCCTGTTCGCCGATCTCGGCATCGCAGAGGTGGCCTTCCTGCCGGCGCGCCGCGCCGGGTCCCTGCCGACGGTCGGGCGCAACACCCGAATCCTCCTCGCCCAGCCGTTCCTGGCCGAGACCGCCCGTGCCCTCGAGGCGCGCGGCGCCAAGCGGATCGCCGCGCCGTTCCCCCTCGGCTCGGAGGGCACCACCGGCTGGCTCGCCGCCGCCGCCGAGGCCTTCGACGTGCCGGCGGAGCGCTTCGCGCGCGTCACCGCTCCGGGGCGCGCCCGGGCCGCGGTCGCCCTCGACCTCTACCGGGAGCGGCTCGCGGGCAAGCGGGTGTTCTTCTTCCCCGATTCGCAGCTCGAACTGCCGCTCGCCCGGTTCCTCTCGCGCGAGATGGGCGCCGAACTGATCGAGGTCGGCACGCCCTACCTGCACCGCCAGCACCATGCGCCCGAGCTTGCGCTCCTGCCCGCCGGCACCCGGGTGGTGGAGGGCCAGAACCTCGATGCGCAGATGGACCGCTGCCGCGCGGAGAAGCCCGACCTCACGGTCTGCGGCCTCGGTCTCGCCAATCCGCTGGAAGCCGAGGGTCTGGCGACCAAGTGGTCGATCGAGCTGCTGTTCACCCCGATCCAGGGCTACGACCAGGCCGGGGACCTCGCCGAACTCTTCGCGCGCCCGCTGAAGCGCCGCACCCGGCTGGAGGTCTGACGCGATGCAGCTGACGCTCTGGACCTACGAGGGCCCGCCGCATATCGGGGCCATGCGGATCGCCACCGCGATGAAGGGCCTGCACTACGTGCTGCATGCCCCGCAGGGCGACACCTACGCCGACCTGCTCTTCACCATGATCGAGCGGCGTGACGCCCGCCCGCCGGTGACCTACACCACCTTCCAGGCCCGGGACCTCGGCGCCGACACCGCCGCGATCTTCCAGGATGCCGTGGCGCAAGCCTACGAGCGCTTCCGTCCGGACGCGATGATCGTCGGGGCCTCCTGCACCGCCGAGCTGATCCAGGACGATCCGGGCGGCCTCGCCCGCGCCCTCGCCCTGCCGATCCCGGTGATTCCCCTGGAGCTCCCGGCTTACCAGAAGAAGGAGAACTGGGGCGCCTCGGAGACCTTCTACCGCCTCGTCCGGGCGCTCGCCGGCGGCACGCCGACGCCCCGCGAGGGGCGCCGCCCCCTCTGCAACGTCCTCGGCCCGACCGCGCTGGGCTTCCGCCATCGCGACGACCTCGTCGAGATCACCAAGATCCTCGGGGCGCTCGGCATCGACGTGAACGTGACCGCCCCGCTCGGCGCGACCCCGGCCGATCTCGGACGCCTCGGCGCGGCCGACTTCAACGTCGTGCTCTATCCCGAGATCGCCCGCGCCGCCGGTCTGCATCTCCAGAAGACCTTCGGACAGCCGATGGTCGAGATCGTTCCGATCGGCGTCCAGGCCACCATCCGCTTCGTCGAGGCGGTGGCCGCCGCGGCGAACGTCGACCCGGCCCCCGTCCTGGCCGGCGCGCCCTCGCGGCTGCCCTGGTACTCGCGCTCGGTCGATTCGACCTACCTCACCGACAAGCGCGTCTTCATCTTCGGCGACGCCACCCACGCGCTGGCCGCCGCCCGGATCGCCGCCACCGAACTCGGCTTCCGGGTGGTGGGTCTCGGGACCTACACGCGCGAATTCGCCCGCGAAGTCCGCGCAGAGGCGGCGCTGCACGGTATCGAGGCCACGATCACGGACGATTACCTCGATGTGGAAGCCGCCATCCAGGCCACCCAGCCGGAACTTGTGCTCGGCACGCAGATGGAACGCCACATCGCCAAGCGCCTCGGGTTGCCCTGCGCGGTGATCTCGGCCCCGATCCACGTCCAGGATTTCCCCGCCCGGCACTCGCCGCAGATGGGCTTCGAAGGCGCCAACGTCCTGTTCGACACCTGGGTCCATCCCCTGATGATGGGCCTGGAGGAGCACCTGCTCGGCATGTTCCGCGAGGATGCCGAGTTCCACGGCGCGGCCGCGCCCTCGCACCTGCCCCGGCACGGCACCGCGTCGGTCGAGGTCGCCGCCGAGGCGCCCGGCCCGGTCGAACCACCCGTCACCGCCGATGCCCTTTCCGCTCCGGCCGGGCCGATCGTCCTGACCTGGGCCTCGGAGGCCGAGAAGGAACTCAAGAAGATCCCGTTCTTCGTGCGGGGCAAAGCCCGCGCGAACACCGAGCGCTTCGCGCGGGAACGCGCCCTGCCGCTCATCACTCTCGAGACCCTGTACGATGCCAAAGCGCATTTCGGACGCTGAGCGCCCGGCGCTCCGGGTCGTCCTCGTGACGATGGACAATCACGTGGCGAGCGCGCTGGAGCGCGCACGCCAGCGCCTGACCCGCGAGCTGCCGGGTCTCGTCCTCGACTTCCACGCCGCGGCGGCCTGGGACACCGATCCGGCCGCCCTCGAGGCCTGCAAGGCCGACATCGCGCGCGCCGACATCATCGTCTCCACGATGCTGTTCATGGACGAGCACGTCCGGGCGATCCTGCCGTCGCTCCTCGCGCGGCGTCCGCATTGCGACGCGATGGTCGGCTGCCTCTCGGCCGGCGAGGTGGTGAAGACCACCCGGCTGAACCGCTTCGACATGGACGGCCCCAAGAGCGGCGCGCTGGAGTTCCTGAAGAAGCTGCGCGGCAAGCCCGGCGCCCAGGGCAACGGCGCCCGCCAGATGGCGATGATCCGGAAACTGCCCAAGATCCTGCGCTTCATCCCGGGCTCGGCCCAGGACGTGCGGGCCTATTTCCTCACCCTGCAATACTGGCTCTCGGGCTCGGACGAGAACATCGCCAACCTCGTGCGCTTCCTGGTCGGCCGCTATGCCGCCGGACCGCGCGAGAGCTGGCGCCGGATCGCGGCCGCGCCGGCACCGCTCAGCTACCCGGAGACCGGCCTCTACCATCCGCGCATGGCCGGCCGAATCGGCGAGGACGTGACGAAGGTGCCGGCGCCCGCCGGTCCCCTGAAGGGTCGCGTCGGCCTCCTCGTCATGCGCTCCTACGTGCTGGCCGGGAACACCGCCCATTACGACGGCGTCGTCGCGGCCCTGGAGGCGCGGGGCCTCGCCGTCGTGCCGGCCTTCGCCAGCGGCCTCGACAACCGCCCCGCCGTCGATGCGTTCTTCCGCGCCGACGGGCGCCCGACCATCGACGCGCTGGTCTCGCTCACCGGATTCTCCCTGGTGGGCGGCCCCGCCTACAACGATGCCGCCGGGGCACAGGCGCTGCTCTCCGAGCTCGACGTCCCCTACCTCGCGGCCCATGCCCTGGAGTTCCAGACCCTGGAGCAGTGGGAAGCGTCCGACCGCGGCCTCTCGCCGGTCGAGGCCACCATGATGGTGGCGATTCCCGAACTCGACGGCGCCACGGCTCCGATGGTCTTCGGCGGACGCTCCAGCCGCTCGCTGGGCGCCAGCGCCCGCGACATGGTCGTGCATCCCGAACGCGCCGACATGCTCGCCGCGCGCATCGAGCGCCTCGTCGCCCTGCGCCGCAAGGCGCGGGCCGAGCGCCGGGTCGCCGTCGTCCTGTTCGGCTTCCCGCCCAATGCCGGCAGCATCGGCACCGCCGCCTTCCTGTCGGTCTACCACTCGCTTCACAACACCCTGACGGCGATGAAGGCCGAGGGCTACGCGGTCGAGGTCCCCGAGAGCGTCGACGCCCTGCGCGAGGCGGTGCTCGCCGGAAACGCCGCTCGGTTCGGAACGCCCGCCAACGTCCACCATCGCATTCCCGCCGACGAGCATGTCCGGCGCGAGCGGCATCTGGCCGAGATCGAGGCCCAGTGGGGTCCGGCGCCGGGGCGCCAGAACAGCAACGGCGCGCAGATCTTCGTGCTCGGCGCCCAGTTCGGAAACGTCTTCGTCGGCGTCCAGCCGGGCTTCGGCTACGAGGGCGACCCGATGCGGCTGCTCTTCGAGCGCGGTTTTGCCCCCACCCATGCCTTCTCGGCCTTCTACCGCTACCTGCGCGAGGATTTCCGTGCCGATGCCGTGCTGCATTTCGGGACCCACGGGGCGCTCGAATTCATGCCCGGCAAGCAGACCGGCCTCTCGGGCGCCTGCTGGCCGGAACGCCTGATCGGCGCGCTGCCGCACGTCTACCTCTACGCCGCCAACAACCCCTCCGAGGGCCTTCTCGCCAAGCGCCGCTCCGCCGCGACCCTGGTGAGCTACCTGACCCCGAGTCTCGCCCAGGCCGGTCTGTATCGCGGCCTCATCGACCTCAAGGCGTCCATCGAGCGTTGGCGCGCCCTGGAGCCCGAGGCCGTGGGCGAGCGCAGAGACCTCGCCGAGCTGATCCAGGCGCAGGGGGCCGGCCTCGACCTCGTGGCCGCGGAGCCGGCCTGGAATGCCGACCTCGCCGGTCACGTCCACCGCCTGGCGGTCGCCCTGCACGAGCTGGAGCACACCCTGATCCCGCACGGTCTTCACGTGACCGGCGCGGCGACCCCGCCCGAGGAGCGGGTCGACATCCTCCTCGCCCTCGCGGAGGCCAGCCATGGTCTCCTGCCGAGCCGCGCCGGAATCCGCGCTCTGGTCGACGGCGAGGCCGTCGACTCCGCCCTGGCGCAGGCCGGCCTCGACCTCACCGAAGCGCACCGCGAAGCCTTCGCGGCCCTGCGCGAGACCGATCTCCTGTTGTCACAGGATCATGAGATCCGGGGACTGCTCGCCGCCCTCGACGGTCGCTTCATCGCTCCCGTGGCCGGCGGCGACCTCCTGCGGAATCCGGGCATCCTGCCCACCGGCCGCAACCTGCACGGCTTCGATCCCTACCGGCTTCCCTCGGCCTTCGCGCTCGCCGACGGCGCGCGTCAGGCGGCCCGCCTGCTGGCGCGCTACGGCGACGAGGGCGCGGCGCTGCCCGAGAGCATCGCCCTCGTCCTGTGGGGGACCGACAACCTGAAGAGCGAGGGCGGGCCCATCGCCCAGGCGCTCGCGCTCATCGGCGCCGCACCACGCTTCGACGGCTACGGCCGGCTCTGCGGCGCGACCCTGATCCCGCTGGACACCCTCGGGCGCCCGCGCATCGACGTGGTCGTCACCCTGTCGGGGATCTTTCGCGATCTTCTGCCCCTGCAGACCAAGCTCCTGGCGGAGGCCTCCTACCTCGCGGCCATCGCCGACGAGCCGGAGGAGCGGAACTTCGTCCGCAAGCACGCCCTCGCGCTCCAGGCCGAGCACGGCATCGACCTGGAGACCGCCGCGCTCCGGGTCTTCTCCAACGCGGAGGGCACCTACGGCGCCAACGTCAACGCGCTCGTGGAATCCGGCCGCTGGGAGGATGCCGACGAGATCTCCGAGACCTTCGCGCGGCGCAAATCCTTCGCCTATGGCCGCACCGGCGTGCCGAGCGCCCAGCGCGCCCTGATGGGAAGCGTGCTGGCCACCGTGGACCTCGCCTACCAGAACCTCGATTCCGTCGAGGTCGGCGTGACCTCGGTCGACCATTACTTCGACGGTCTCGGCGGCATGGGCCGCGCCGTCGCCAAGGCCCGCGGCGAGGCCGTGCCGATCTTCATCAGCGACCAGACCCGCGGCGAGGGCGTGGTGCGCTCGCTGACCGAGCAGGTCTCCCTGGAGACCCGCACCCGGATGCTCAACCCGAAATGGACCGAGGGCATGCTCGGCCACGGCTACGAGGGCGTGCGCCAGATCGAGGCGCATCTCACCAACACCCTGGGCTGGTCGGCCACCACCAACGGCGTCGCCCCCTGGATCTACCAGCGCATCACCGAGACCTACGTCCTCGACCCCGCCATGCGCGAGCGCATGGCGGCCCTCAACCCGACCGCTTCGGCCAAGGTGGCTCACCGGCTGATCGAGGCGCACCAGCGCGGCTTCTGGACCCCCGACGCGGAGACGCGCGACGCGCTCGACCGCGCCGAGGAGGAACTCGAGGACCGCGTCGAAGGCATCACCGCAGGGGTCGCCGCATGAACATCGCCATCCGCAATCCGGTCACCGCGCGCCGCCCCGAGGGCAGCGTCCAGGTGGAACTCGACCCGAACCTCAAGATCGGCACCGCCAAGGTGTTCGCGGTCTACGGCAAGGGCGGCATCGGCAAGTCGACCACCTCGTCGAACCTGTCGGTGGCGTTCTCCAAGCTCGGGAAGCGCGTCCTGCAGATCGGCTGCGACCCCAAGCACGATTCGACCTTCACGCTCACGAAGCGCCTGGCGCCGACGGTGATCGATGCCCTGGAGGCCGTGCAGTTCCACTCCGAGGAGCTGCGCATCGAGGACTTCGTCGCCGAAGGCTACAACGGCGTCATGTGCGTCGAGGCCGGCGGCCCCCCGGCGGGCACCGGCTGCGGCGGCTACGTCGTCGGCCAGACGGTGAAGCTCCTGAAGGAGCACCACCTCCTGGAAGACACCGACGTGGTGATCTTCGACGTGCTCGGCGACGTGGTCTGCGGCGGCTTCGCCTCGCCGCTCCAGCACGCCGACCAGGCCCTCATCGTCACCGCCAACGACTTCGATTCCATCTTCGCCATGAACCGGATCGTCGCGGCGATCCACGCCAAGGCGAAGAACTACCCCGTGCGCCTCGGCGGGGTCATCGCCAACCGCTCGGCCAAGACCGACGAGATCGACCGCTTCAACGCCGCCGTCGGCCTGGAGCGCATCGCCCACTTCCCCGATCTCGATGTGGTCCGGCGCTCGCGCCTGAAGAAGTCGACCCTGTTCGAGATGGAGGAGACGCCCGAACTCCTGGCCGTCACCACCGAATACATGCGCCTCGCGGCCCACCTCTGGGCCGGCGGCAAGCCGCTCGACGCGATCCCGATGAAGGACCGCGACCTGTTCGAATTCCTCGGCTTCGATTGAGCGGGCGCCCCACCATGACCTCGCACAGCTACGCCGCCCGCCGCTCCCAGCTCACCACCTACTTCGACCGCACCGCCGTCGAGGCCTGGGCCCGGCTGACCTCGGATGCGCCGGTCTCGAAGATCCGCGCCACCGTGCGGGCCGGGCGCGACGCCATGCGGGCCAATCTCCTGTCCTGGCTTCCCGCCGACCTGACCGGCAAGCGCCTGCTCGATGCCGGATGCGGCACCGGAGCCCTCAGCCTGGAGGCCGCGCGCCGCGGGGCCGAGGTCGTCGCCATCGACGTCTCGCCGACGCTGATCGGGCTCGCCCGGGAGCGCACCACCCTGTCGGGTCCGGGCCACATCGACTTCCGGGTCGGCGACATGCTCGATCCCGCCCTCGGCCGCTTCGATTTCGTCGTCGCGATGGATTCGCTGATCCACTACGCCACGCCCGACATCGTCGCGGCGCTGGCTCAGCTCAGCGCCCGCACCGACGCCGCGATCCTGTTCACGGTGGCGCCGCGCACGCCGCTCCTCACCCTGATGCACATGGCCGGCCGGGCCTTCCCGCGCGGCGACCGGGCGCCCGCCATCGTCCCGGTCGGCGAGGCGGACCTGCGCCGTCGCGTGGCCGCGGAGCCGGCCCTGGCCGATATCCGGATCGGCCGCGCACACCGGGTGAACAGCGGGTTCTACCTGTCCCAGGCCTTCGAACTCCGGCGGGCGCCATGACCCGCCTTGGCGCTTCCATGGCCCGCGCGATCCAGCGCGTCGGCCCCGGCTTCCTGCCCTTCGCCGACGCGGCGACGGCGGAGTTGCCCATGGGGCGCCTGCTGCGGCTCGCCCTGTTCCAGGTCACGGTCGGCATGGCCGCCGTGCTCCTCATCGGCACCCTCAACCGGGTGATGATCGTCGAGCTGGCGGTCCCGGCCTGGATCGTGGCCGTGATGCTCTCGCTGCCGCTGATCTTCGCGCCGTTCCGGGCGCTCGTCGGCTTCCGCTCGGACACCCACCGCTCGGTGCTGGGCTGGCGCCGGGTGCCCTACATCTGGTTCGGCACGCTGCTGCAGTTCGGGGGCCTGGCCATCATGCCCTTCGCCCTGCTGATCCTGTCGGGCGACACCACCGGGCCGGCCTGGCCCGGGCACCTCGCCGCCGCGCTCGCCTTCGTGATGGTGGGTGCGGGTCTCCACACCACCCAGACCGTGGGCCTGGCGCTCGCCACAGACCTCGCCCCGGCCCATGCCCGCCCCCGGGTCGTGGCGCTCCTCTGCGTCATGCTGCTGGCCGGCATGGTGGTCAGCGCCGTCGTCTTCGGGCTGCTGCTGGCGGATTTCTCGGCCCTGCGCCTGATCAAGGTGATCCAGGGCGCGGCGCTCCTGACCGTCGTGCTCAACGGCATCGCCCTGTGGAAGCAGGAGCCCCGGTCGCCCAGCCGCACGGCGCGCGAACTGCCCCGGCCGGCCTTCTCGGAATCCTGGGCGCTCTATGCCGGCAAGGGCCGGGCGCGGCGCCGCCTCGTCGCCACCGGCCTCGGCACCGCCGCCTTCTCGATGCAGGACATCCTGCTGGAGCCCTATGGCGGGCAGATCCTGCACCTGCCGGTGGCGGCCACCACGGCGCTCACCGCGCTGCTGGCCGGCGGCGGCGGCATCGGCCTCCTGGTGGCCGCGCGCTGGCTCGACCGGGGCGGCGACGCCTTCCGGGTCGCGGCCTCCGGCGCGGTGGTCGGCATCGCGGCCTTCTCGGCCGTGGTCTTCGCCGCGCCCCTCGATTCCGCCCGCCTCTTCGCCGTGGGCGTCGCCCTGATCGGCCTCGGCGGCGGCCTGTTCGCCCACGGAACCCTGACGGCCTCCATGGCCAAGGCCGGCCCGGACGATACGGGCCTGGCGCTGGGCGCCTGGGGCGCCGTCCAGGCGAGCGCCGCCGGCCTCGCCATCGCGGCCAGCGGCATCCTGCGCGATCTGGGCGCGCATCTGGCCGAATCCGGACATCTCGGCGAGGCGCTGAACCTGCCCTCCACCGGATACCTCATCGTCTACCACATCGAGATCGCGCTGCTGTTCGCGACGCTGCTGGCCATCGGCCCGCTCGTCCGGCCTGAGAGCCGCACGCCGCTCGCTCGATCCTTGCCCCGCTCAGCCTGAAGGAGACCGGACATGCCGAGAGGTGAAATCACGGGCTACGTCGACGTCGCGCAGGTGGTCCTTTACGCGTTCTGGATCTTCTTCGCCGGCCTCGTCTTCTACCTGCGCCGGGAGGACCGCCGCGAGGGCTATCCCCTGGAATCCGAGGCCGCCCGCGGCCGGGCGATGCCGCCGGATCCGTTCCTGATCCCGTCGCCGAAGGAATTCCTCCTCTCCAACGGCCACGTGAAGCACGCGCCCCAGACGGGCGAGCGCACCCCCTGGAACTACCGCGGCCACAAGCACGAGGTCTGGCCGGGCGCGCCCCTGGAGCCCGACACGGACGGCCTGCACGACGCCATCGGTCCCGGCGCCTACGCCGACCGCGAGGACAGCCACGACGAGACCTGGGATCGCGAGAAGCGCATCGTGCCCCTGCGGGTCGCCGACCACTTCGTGGTCCACGAGCTCGGTCCGAACCCCATCGGCATGTCGGTGTTCGGCGCCGACCGGCAGGTGGCCGGCACGGTGAGCGACCTCTGGGTCGACCGGGGCGAGTCGATGGTGCGCTACTACGAGGTCGAGCTCGGGGCCGGCGGCCGGCGGGTGCTGATGCCCGCCACCTTCTGCCGGACCGGCCGCTTCTCGCAGAAAGTCACGACCGAGGCGCTGCTGGCGCACCAGTTCGCCGACATCCCCACCACCAAGGATCCGGATTCGGTCACCCTCAACGAGGAGGAGCGGATCATGGCCTTCTTCGGCGGCGGCACCCTCTACGCGACCCCCACCCGCCAGGAGGCCATCCTGTGAGCCGGTCCACCGCGCGGCGCGCGCCGCACCTCCCCGCCAACGCCTTCGACGCCCCCCCCGGCCTGCCCGCGCCGCTGCCGGCCGGCGAGCACATCCTCTGGCAGGGCCGCCCCTGCGGCTTCGGCATCGCCTTCCGGGCGCTGCATCTGACCCTCGTCGGGTCCTGGTTCGCCGGGCTCGCCCTCTGGGCGGCGCTCCCGGCAGCCCTGTCCGGACAAGCGCTGGAGGCCGCGTCCCTGGCGCTGCCCACCCTCGCGATCGGAACCGGCGCGGTGCTGCTGCTGGCCCTTCTCGGCTGGCTCTCGGCCCGCACCACGACCTACACCATCACCAACCGCCGGGTGGTCATGCGGGTGGGCATCGCCCTGCCGATGACCCTGAACCTGCCCTTCTCCCTGGTGGAGGAGGCCGGCTGCCACCTCTACCGCGACGGCAGCGCCGACCTGCCCCTGCGCCTGCGCCCGGGCAACCGCGTCGCCTATCTGCACCTGTGGCCGCATGCCCGGCCCTGGCACGTGAACCGGCCCGAGCCGATGCTGCGCACGGTCGCGCGGGGCGGCGAAGTCGCCGAGATCCTGGCCCGTGCCCTCGCGGCACACCGGGAAGCGCCGGAGGAGGTGGCCGGACCCGTCGTGCTGCGACCGCGCGTGGCGCCCGGCCCCCGCCTCGCGACGGCGAGCTGAGCCGATGAACCCGCATCCCCTCGCACGGACCGCCGGCCGCACCTCGCGGAGTCTCGTCGCGGGGGTCGGCCTCCTCGTCGCCTTCGCCGTGCTGGCTATCACGGTCGGCCGGGTCGAGAGCGTCGGCCTCACGCGGATGGAGCCGGCCCGGCCGGTTCAGAGCCTCGCCCTGCGGGTGGACGATGCGGCGGACGGCTCGATCGCGCTGCGGGATGCCGAGCGGGGCGACCTCGTCGCCACGGTCCGGCCGGGGGAGGACAACTTCATCCGCGCCACCCTGCGGGGCTTCGCGCAGAGCCGCCTGCGGGCCGGCCTCTCCCGCGAGGTGCCGTTCCGGCTGACGCGCTTCGACGACGGCTCCCTGCGCCTCGACGATGCGCTCACCGGCCGCAGCGTGGATTTCGGTGCCTTCGGCCCGTCGAACTACGCCGCCTTCGCGCGATTGATGCCCGCCGAACCCATGCTCGCCCAAGATGTGTGCCCGACCGCCTTGCCATCGGGCGGTATTCCGGGGTCTTGTGACGGGGTGCCCGCGAACGCCGAACCGTCAAGGAATTCGGCGAAGGGCGCGAAGGGAGCCGCACCATGATGGCTTGGCTGAACGGACGTCGCACCGTCGACGTCCCCTGTACCGTCGAGATCGAGCAGACCTCGGAAAGTCTGCATGCCCACGTGGTCCTCGACGCCAATTTCGAGATCGAGCCCGGCGACGCCGTGCAGGTGCACGACGCCCCGACCTCCGTCCCCTACGGCGAGCGCCTCGTCGTCCGGCGCACCGCCACGGTGACCCGCGCCGGACGCCTCGAACGGCTCTGGACGAAGCTCGCGGGCCACCTCGAACTCACCGAGCTCTACGAAGTCAGCTTTTCCGAGAGGAGGCGCCTGTGACCGCAGCGATCCAGCAGCCCACCGCAAAGACGCCGATGCCGAAGCTGCCCATGAACGAGGGCACCAAGGCCGCCCAGGAAACGACCTTCCTGTCGCCGCGCTTCTACACCACCGACTTCGAGGAACTCGACCGCACCGACGTCGAGCCCGTGCGGGCGGAGTGGAACAAGCTCATCGCGGAGCTGCGCGCCGACCCGAACAAGCGCCACTTCACCCGGAACGAGGAGTTCGACCTCGACATGTCCGGGCTCGACCCGGCCCTGCGCAAGGAGTTCATGGACTTTCTGGTCTCGTCGATCACTGCCGAGTTCTCGGGCTGCGTGCTCTATGCCGAGATGCGCAAGCGCGCGAAGAATCCCGACATCCGCGAACTCTTCGGCTTCATGAGCCGCGACGAGGCACGCCATGCCGGCTTCATCAACGACGTGCTGAAGGATTTCGGCATCGGCGTCGATCTCGGCTTCCTGACGAAGTCCAAGAAGTACACCTTCTTCCGGCCGAAGTTCATCTTCTACGCCACCTACCTGTCCGAGAAGATCGGCTACGCCCGCTACATCACGATCTTCCGTGAGCTGGAGCGCAACCCGGAGCGCCGCTTCCATCCGATCTTCAAATGGTTCGAGAAGTGGTGCAACGACGAGTTCCGCCACGGCGAGGCGTTCGCGCTCCTGATGCGGGCCAACCCGAAGCTGACCTCGGGCGTCAACCGCTACTGGATCAAGTTCTTCCTGCTCGCGGTCTTCGCGACCATGTATGTCCGCGACCATTGCCGCCCCGCCTTCCATGAGGCGCTCGGCGTCGATCCGAGCGACTACGACTTCCAGGTCTTCCGGATCACCTCTGAGATCTCGAAGCAGACCTTCCCGCTCACCCTCGACCTCGAAAACCCGCGCTTCAAGCAGGCGCTGGACCGGCTCCTGGCCTGCTCGATCGGGATCGCCGACGCCAAGGCGCAGGGCGGTCTCCTGGGCAAGCTGAAGCACGGCGCCTGGATCGCCGCCTCGGCGGTGAACTTCGCCCGGCTCTACGCCCTGCCGACCCTCGACAACCCGATGCCGGCGGAGATCCGCCTCGAGCCGGTCTGGTAGGATGGCGGCCTACGCGCTTCCCGCCCTCTACGCGGTGCTGGTCTGGTGGTTCTCCACCGGCCTCATCCTGCTCCTCGACCATCGCCCGCGCGCCACCCACGCGGCCAGCATGGTCGCGGGCACGGGCGTGCTCGCCCTGGCGCTCTGGGCCATCGGCGCCTCGGCCGGGGATGCCAGCGAGGGAAGCGCGTACATCGCCTTCACGGCGGCCCTGGTGGTCTGGGGCTGGCAGGAGATGAGCTACTACATGGGCTTCGTCTCCGGCCCGCGGGCGGTGGGCTGTCCCCCGGGTGCCCGGGGCTTCCAACGCTTCCGGGCGGCGGCGGCTACCAGCCTCTGGCACGAGGCGGCCATCGTGGCCGGCGGCCTCGCGATCCTGGCCCTGACCTGGGGCCAGCCGAACCACTTCGCCCTGTGGACCTACCTGGTCCTCTGGGGAATGAACCTCTCGGCCCGCCTCAACCTGTTCCTCGGGGTGCGCAACCTCAATGCCGAGTTCCTGCCCGAGCACCTCGCCTATCTCGGCAGCTACCTGCGGGTGCGCGCCATGAACCCGCTGTTCCCGGTCTCGGTGACGGCGGCCGGCCTCGCCACCGCCGCCCTGGTGCTGGCGGCGCTGGCCGAGGGCATCACGGCCCACGAGGTCGCGGGCTTCAGCATCCTGGCGACCCTCATGGCGCTCGCCACCCTGGAGCACGGCTTCCTGATGCTGCCGCTGCCCTCGGCCGCGCTCTGGCAGTGGAGCCTGCCGAAGGTGTCCGGCTCCGGTCCGGTGCCGTCGCCGGTCCCGGCCGCGCGCGGGGAGGGCACCCGCGTCGGCGAGCCGTGCCTCGCCGAGGCGGAGAGACATTGAAATCACCCGGACCGCCCCGGCGGACCGGCTCAATCGACGCCGCCGCGGCGGCAGGAGAGGCGAGCGGGCCAGAACCCGCCGTGCAACGAGGGAAGGGGACGGGCATGAACTACGAAGAGATCTTCGGCTCTGCTTTGGCCGGCCTGCACCGCGAGGGGCGCTACCGCGTCTTCACCGACCTCGAACGGCAGGCGGGCCGCTTCCCGCACGCGACGCACCACACCCCGGCCGGAACGCGGCCCGTCACGGTCTGGTGCTCCAACGACTATCTCGGCATGGGCCAGCATCCGGCCGTCCTCGGCGCCATGCACGAGGCGCTGGACCGCTGCGGCGCCGGAGCCGGCGGCACCCGCAACATCTCGGGCACCAATCACTACCACGTGCTGCTGGAGCGCGAGCTCGCCGACCTGCACCGCAAGGAGGCAGCCCTCCTGTTCACCTCCGGCTACGTCTCGAACTGGGCGGCGCTCGGCACCCTCGGGTCGCAGATGCCCGGCTGCGCCGTCTTCTCGGACGCCGGCAACCACGCCTCGATGATCGAGGGGATCAAGGCCAGCCGGGCCGAGCGCCACATCTTCCGCCACAACGATCCCGAGGATCTCGACCGCAAGCTGCGCCTGGTCGACCCCGCCCGCCCGAAGATCGTGGCCTTCGAATCGGTCTACTCGATGGATGGCGACATCGCCCCGATCGCGGAGATCTGCGACGTCGCCGAGGCGCACGGCGCGCTGACCTATCTCGACGAGGTCCACGCGGTCGGCCTCTACGGGGCACGCGGCGGCGGCATCTCGGAGCGCGACGGGCTGGCCCATCGCCTCGACGTCATCGAGGGCACCCTCGGCAAGGCCTTCGGGGTCCATGGCGGCTACATCACGGGATCGACCAAGCTCTGCGACTTCGTGCGCAGCTTCGCCTCGGGCTTCATCTTCACCACCTCGCTGCCGCCGGCCGTCGCCGCGGGTGCGGCGGCCAGCATCCGCCACCTCAAGGCCAGCGGCGCGGAGCGCGCCCGGCACCAGGAGCGGGCCGCCACGGTGCGGGCGCGCCTCGACGCCGCCGGCATTCCCTACCTGTCCAACGAGAGCCACATCGTGCCGGTGATGGTCTACGACCCGGTGCTGTGCAAGGCGATCAGCGACACCCTGCTCGAGGAGTTCGGCATCTACGTCCAGCCGATCAACTATCCCACCGTGCCGCGCGGCACCGAGCGCCTGCGCATCACGCCCTCGCCGCTGCACTCGGACGCTGACATCGACCATCTGGTCGGGGCCTTGAGAGCGATCTGGGCACGGATGGGCGTGCAGCGCGCCGCGGCCGAGTAGACGACGTGCAAGCCCTCCCCCGGTGCGGGGGAGGGTGCCTGCGGAGCAGGCGGGCCGGGACGAAGTCCCGCGAGAGGCGAAGGCGTTTCCGAACACGGTGCTCCCCTCAGCCGGCCGCGGACGGGGGCCACCGTCTCCCGCAGAGGGGAGCGGGCGATGCGCAACGGGCGCCGGGATCAGGAAAGACCAAGCGCATGAACGTGAACGGATCGATCCGAGCGATGCCTCCGAAACCGGTCTCCACCGCGTCTTCGCGCGAGAAGGCTCCGATCCTCCGGGCCACCGGCCCGGACAAGCCGCCGCGCAGCCTCCCGGCTGCCGCACCCACCTTTCCCTTCTCCGCGATCGTCGGCCAGGACGAGATGCGCCGGGCGCTCCTCATCGCGGCCGTCGACCCGTCCGTCGGCGGCGTGCTGGTCTTCGGCGACCGCGGCACAGGCAAGTCCACGGCGATCCGGGGGCTCGCCGCCCTGCTGCCACCGATGGCGGCGGTGGTGGGCTGTCCCTATGCCTGCGATCCCGGCCGGCCGGTTGAGCACTGCCACCACTGCCGCGCGCAGGCGGTGCTGCGTGCCGAGTCCGTTCCGGTCCCGGTGGTGGATCTGCCGCTGGGCGCCACGGAGGACCGGGTGGTCGGCGCCCTCGACCTGGAGCGCGCCCTGACGCGCGGCGAGAAGGCCTTCGAGCCGGGTCTTCTGGCGCGGGCCAACCGCGGCTTCCTCTACATCGACGAGGTCAACCTCCTCGAGGACCACCTCGTCGACCTCCTCCTCGACGTGGCCGCCTCCGGCGTGAACACCGTGGAGCGCGAGGGCCTGAGTATCCGCCATCCCGCCCGGTTCGTCCTCGTCGGCAGCGGCAATCCGGAGGAGGGCGAGCTGCGGCCCCAGCTCCTCGACCGCTTCGGCCTCGCGGTCGAGGTGACGACGCCCACGGACCTGCCGACCCGCATCGACGTGGTCCGCCGCCGCGACGCCTACGAGCGCGATCCGGCGGCGTTCTGCGCGGGCTACGCCAAGGCCGACCGCGCCATCCGCAAGGCGCTCACCGCCGCCCGCGCGCGCCTTCCCGCACTCAGTGTCCCCGACGCCACCCTGGAGGCCGCCGCGCGGCTCTGCCTCGCGCTGGGCACCGATGGCCTGCGCGGCGAACTCACGCTGATGCGCACCGCCCGGGCGCTCGCCGCCTACGAGGGCGCCGAGACGGTGGACCTCGACCATCTGGCGCGGATCGCCCCCTCGGCCCTGCGCCACCGCCTGCGCCGCAACCCCCTCGACGAATCCGGCTCCACCGCGCGCGTCGCCCGCGCCGTCGAGGACCTCCTCGCCCGATGAGCCCCGCCCGATGAGCTCGGCCTGGGCCGACGCCCTGCGCGTGGCGGGCCTCGCCGCCGCCGATCCGCACGGCTGCGGCGGCGTCCTCGTCCGGGCCGGGGCCGGTCCCGTGCGCGACCTCTGGCTCGACCACCTCGCCCGCGTGCTCGGACCCGGCCGGCCCCCGCGCCGGATGCCGGCGGGGATCGCCGACGACCGCCTTCTCGGCGGCCTCGACCTCGCCGCGACCCTCGCGGCGGGGCGGCCGATCGCCCAGTCCGGGCTCCTCGCCGAGGCCGACGGCGGGTGCGTGGTCGTGCCGATGGCCGAGCGCCTGTCGCCCGGCACCGCCGCCCGCCTCGCCGCGGTCCTGGATGCGGGCGAGGTCCGGGCGGAGCGCGACGGACCGGCCGCCCGGGCACCGGCGCGGATCGGCCTGATCCTCCTCGACGAGGGGGAGGGCGACGACGCGCGGGTTCCCGAGGCCCTGGCCGACCGCCTGGCCTTCCGGCTCGACCTCACCACCCTCGCCTGGGGCGACACCCAGGGAGATCCGCCGGAAACCGCACCGGACCCGGCCGCGCCGGACGTCGATCCCGACAGCGCGGTCGCCGATCTCTGCGCGGTCGCGGCCGAACTCGGCATCCTCTCGCTGCGCGCACCCCTGCTGGCGCTGCGGGTCGCCCGCCTGCTGGCGGGGAGCGGGAAACTCCGCGCGGAGGACGTGCGCGAGGCCGTCTGCCTCGTCCTCGCCCCCCGCGCGACGCGCCTGCCCCCGAGCACGGAAGCGGCGCCGGCCGCGCCCCCGGAGCGACCCGAGCCGCCCGCGCCGGACGAGTCCGCGCCCTCCGATGCCGGCCTCGAACCGGGTGCGGAAAGCCTCGTCGAGGCCGCCCGCGCGGCGATCCCGCCGGATCTTCTCGCTCGCCTCGCCCAGGCCGGCGCGGCGCCGTCGTCGCCGAAAGCGGGCCGCGTCGGCGCGGTGATGCAGGCGCCCCGCAGCGGGCGCCCGGCCGGAACCCGGCCCGGCTCGCCCCGCACCGGCCGCCTCGCGCTCCTGCCAACCCTGCGGGCCGCCGCGCCCTGGCAGCGCCTGCGGGCCGGCGCGCAGGGCTCCCCGCGCCTGATCGAGGTGCGCAGCGCCGATTTCCGCATCACCCGGTTCCGGCAGCGCAGCGAGACCACCACGATCTTCGCCGTGGATGCCTCCGGCTCGGCCGCACTGGAGCGCCTCGCGGAAGCGAAGGGCGCGGTCGAACTGCTCCTGGCCGAGGCCTATGTCCGACGCGACAAGGTCGCCCTGGTGGCCTTCCGGGGGAGCGGGGCCGAGGTGGTGCTGGCGCCCACCCGCGCCCTGGCGCGCGCCCGGCGCGGCCTCTCGGCCCTGCCGGGGGGCGGGGGCACGCCCCTCGCCGCCGGCCTCGACGCGGCCGGCGACCTCGCGCGCGCCGTCCGGCGCGGCGGCGGGACCCCGGTCGTGGTGGTGCTCACCGACGGGCGCGCCAACATCGCCCGCTCCGGTGCGTCCGGCCGAGCCGCGGCCGGCGCCGAGGCCCTGAACGCCGCCGGCCTCCTGCGCGCCGCCGACATCCGTTCGATCCTCATCGACACCGCCGCGCGGCCTCAGGATGCCGCGCGGCGCCTCGCCGAAGCGATGGGCGCGCGCTATGTCCCGCTTCCCTACGCCGATGCCGCGGCCATGAGCACCGCGATCCGCTCGGCACGCTGAAGGATTCGCGATGCCTGCGCCGAGCGACCGGCCCCAATGGGAGCGCGACGGCGCAGATTGGCCCAACCGCGCCGCGAGCCGGTTCGTCCGTGCCTCCGACCTGACCTGGCACGTGCAGGAATTCGGGGCACCCGAGGCCCCCGTCGTCCTGCTCCTGCACGGCACCGGCGCGGCCACCCATTCCTGGGCCGGTCTCGCGCCGCTCCTCGCCGAGCACTTCCGGGTCGTGGCCCCGGACCTGCCCGGCCACGGCTTCACCGATCCGCTGCCCGCCGGACGCCTGTCCCTGCCCGGAATGGCCGCGGCGATCAGCGACCTGCTGCGCACCCTCGAGATCGCACCGGACCTCGTGGTCGGCCATTCCGCCGGCGCGGCGATCCTGGTGCGGCTCTGCCTCGACGGCCTGAAGCCCCGCCTGCTGGTCGCCCTCAACGGTGCGCTGACGCCCTTTCCCGGACTCGCCTCGGTGCTGTTCCCGGGGCTCGCCCGGATGCTGTTCCTGAACCCCGTCACCCCGCGGATCTTCGCCTGGACCGCCGACCGCCCGGCGGTGGAGCGCCTGATCCGTGGAACCGGCTCCCGCCTCGACGCCCGCGGCCTCGACCTCTACCGGCGCCTCTTCCGCCGCCCGGGCCACGTCGCCGGCGCCCTCGGCATGATGGCGAACTGGAACCTCGCCGCCCTCGACCGGGACATCGGCCGGCTCGCGGTGCCGACGCTGCTGCTCGTCGGCGGGGACGACAAGGCCATCGCCCCCGAGACCGCCTTCGCCCTGAAGGACCGGTTGCCCGACGCCCGGGTCCGCCTCATCCGCAACCTCGGGCACCTCGCCCACGAGGAGGCGCCGGACCGCATCGCCGCCGAGATCGTCGCGGCCTACCGGCATCAGGCCGCCGAGCGCTCTACGGCGGGGGCTTGACGCGGAGGCGGCCCGGCCGCACCGACGGGCGCAGGATGTCCGCTGCGGGCTGTCCGGAGACGGCGCCGGCCCGGCGCCCGTCCGCGAGGTTTTCCCCCATGGCCCTGTCGCCCCTCACGCTCACCGGCCGGCATGTCGAACTCGTGCCCCTGGCGCAGGACCACGCCGAAGCCCTGTCCGACGCGGTGCGCGACGGCGACGTCTGGCGCCTGTGGTACACGGCCATTCCCGCCCCGGACCGGATGGCGGCCGAGATCGCGCGCCGGCTCGACCTGCAGGCGACGGGCACGATGCTGCCCTTCACCGTCCTCGACGGCCCCGGCGGACGCCCCGTCGGCATGACCACCTACATGAACATCGACGCCGCCGGGCCGCGGGTGGAGATCGGCTCGACCTGGTACGCCGCCCGCGTCCAGCGCACCCACCTGAACACCGAGGCCAAGCGCCTGCTGCTCGCCCACGCCTTCGACGGGCTCGGCTGCCTCGCCGTCGAGTTCCGCACCCATGCGATGAACCAGGCGAGCCGGCGGGCGATCGAGCGCCTGGGCGCGCGGCTCGACGGCATCCTGCGCCACCACCAGCGCCTCGCGGACGGTTCCCTGCGGGACACCTGCGTCTACAGCATCGTCGCGCCGGACTGGCCGACCGTGCGGACCCACCTGACCTGGCAGCTCGAGAAGCCGCGTTAGCGCGGCCCGGCCTGCCGCCCCGTCGGGGGATCGCGATGCCGATACCAGTCCCAGAGGAGATACGCCGGCAGGGGAAGGACGATCGCGAAGAAGATCCAATCGAACATCTGCGGCATGGCGGAATCCTCTCGTTCGGCGGTGTCGTGATATCGACCCGTCGCCGCGCACGAATGTTCCCCGATGATCGGCAGCGCCGCCGGCCCACGATTTGCAGCGTTCTGGCGACGCCGATCTCCGATGAAGGGAGTCTCGGCCCGCAAGGCTGGCCGGAACGCGGATCCCGCTGCCGGCCGCCCCCGACCTCTCACGCAGGTGGATCACGAAGGTGCCCGGAACCACGAGCCTCCTCGCCTTCGCGGCGATCGCCCTCGGCATGGCCCTGACGCCGGGGCCGAACATGATCTACCTGATCTCGCGCTCGATCTGCCAGGGACCGCGGGCGGGCCTGATCTCGCTGGGCGGCGTCGCCCTCGGCTTCGTGGTCTACATGCTCTGCGCCGCCTTCGGCATCACCGCCCTCGTCCTGGCGGTGCCCTATGCCTACGATGCGATTCGCCTGATGGGCGGGCTCTACCTGCTCTGGCTCGCGTGGCAGGCGGTCCGGCCGGGCGGACGCTCGCCCTTCGAGGTCAAGGCCCTGCCGAAGGACAGCCCCCGCAAGCTCTTCCTGATGGGGCTCCTGACCAACCTGCTGAACCCGAAGATCGCGGTGATGTACCTGTCGCTGCTGCCGCAGTTCATCGATCCGGCGCGCGGCAGCATCTTCGCCCAGGCCCTGAGCCTCGGGGCGATCCAGATCGTGCTGAGCGTCCTGGTCAACGCCTTGGTCGCGGTCTCGGCCGGATCGATCGCCCGGTTTCTCAGGCACCGGCCGTCCTTCGCCACCGTCCAGCGCTGGATCATGGGAACCGTCCTGGCGGGCCTCGCGGTGCGGATGATGACCGAGGCGCGGCGCTGACGCCGAACCCCATCAAGGCTGACGACGCGCGCGAGCCGTATCTGCAAGATCTGTTTCGAGCGCCATTCACGGTCTTTCCGCGATCCGTGCGGACGGGGTGCTGAATTCGATGATGCCAGCGCACACGAATGACACGAAGGATCCGAACAGCACCGACAACGACACCGATTTGTCGAACAAAACGACATATCCCGATGTTTCGCTGATCCAAGTGAACATGGCAGCTGCACCAATGGGTATTGCCGTCAATACTCTAACGATCTTGCTTTTGATGAAAAAGGCTAGATACTGATATAGGAAGCCACTGAGCAGTGCCGGAATGATACCGATGCCATAGGAGACAACTATAATCATGTATAGATTGATCTGAAATATATTGGGATCCCATTCGATGAAGGAGCGAACGCAAAAATAGACCAGTGAACCAATGAGTGGCCCTGCGAGCGCGTAGATGGCGAGCGATTTGAAGAAGTTGTTCATCGGGTATGTCCCGGAGGGACTCAGCGAAGGGGTCGGAAGGTTCGATGCCACCCGTCCGAGCGACACGCTCACCTGAGCCGTCCCTGTCTAATGACACAAGATGTACAGATCACCGCTAAGACGTAGTTCACTCAGGGCTGTATCCTCGAGTGTGCACAGTCAATTTTCTTAGCGATAGAATGCGCCCGTCGCTGAAGTCAGAGCACGAGGGACGTCATCGCCAGCGTAGCAACGGGAGGCGAAATCAACGCTTGCGCCCGACGCCTCCCCGCGAATAGTGTCAGCCTATGTTGACACTCGCCGACCCGCCGAGCCTTGCGACGACCCGGTCCCACCGCCCGCACGCGGTGGTGATCGGGAGCGGCTTCGGGGGTCTGGCGGCGGCGGTGCGCCTCGGCGCGCGCGGCTATCGGGTGACGGTGCTGGAGCGCCTGGAGCAGCCCGGCGGCCGGGCCCGGGTCCACCGGCAGGACGGCTTCACCTTCGATGCCGGGCCGACCATCGTGACGGCGCCGTTCCTGTTCGAGGAGCTGTGGAGCCTGTGCGGACGGCGCATGGCCGACGACGTCACCCTGGCGCCGATGCTGCCCTTCTACCGCATCCGGTTCCCCGACGGCGCCACCTTCGACTACAGCGGCGATCCGGATGCCATGCGGGCCGAGGTGGCGCGGTTCTCGCCCGAGGACGTCCCCGGCTACGAACGCTTCATGGAGCGCAGCGCCGCGATCTGCCGGGTCGGGTTCGAGGAACTGGGGCACGTCGCCTTCTCGTCGGTCCGCGACATGCTGCGGATCACGCCCTCCCTGCTGCGCCTCGGCGGCCATCGCTCGGTCTACGACCTCGTGGCGCGCCACATCCGCGATGAGCGCCTGCGCACCATCTTCAGCTTCCACCCCCTGCTGATCGGCGGCTCGCCCTTCCGGGCCAGCGCCATCTACTGCCTGATCGCCCATCTGGAGCGCCGCTGGGGCGTGCACTTCGCCATGGGCGGCACCGGCCGCCTGGTCGACGGCCTCGTCAAGCTGATCGAGGGACAGGGCGGAGCCATGCGCTACCGGGCGGAGGTCGCCCGGATCGACGTCGCGGCGGGCTGCGCCACCGGGGTGACGCTGGCCGACGGCACCCGCATCGCCGCCGACATCGTCGTCTCGAACGCCGATTCCGCCGAGACCTACCTGACCCTCCTGGGCGGGGAGGGCCGGTCCTGGCACCGGGCGAAGCTCAAGGCCTCGTCCTCCTCCATGGGCCTGTTCGTCTGGTACTTCGGCACGAACCGGCAGTTTCCCGACCTCGCCCACCACACCATCCTGATGGGGCCGCGCTACCGCGAACTCATCGAGGACATCTTCGTCCGGAAGGTGCTGGCGCCGGATTTCAGCCTCTACCTGCATCGCCCCACCGCCACCGACCCGCTCCTGGCGCCCCCGGGCTGCGATGCGTTCTACGTGCTGGCGCCGGTGCCCAACCTCGCCGGCGGGCAGGACTGGTCGGCGCTGGCCGAGCCCTACCGGAAGGCCATCGCCGACAGCCTGGAGGCCTCGGTGATGCCGGGTCTTTCGGAATCGATCGTCACCTCCCGCATCACCACGCCGGCGGATTTCGCCGACGACTTCCTGAGCTTCCGCGGCTCCGGCTTCGGCCTGGAGCCCGTGCTGACGCAATCGGCCTGGTTCCGGCCGCACAACGCCTCCTCGGCGTTCCGAAATCTCTATCTCGTCGGCGCGGGCACCCATCCGGGCGCCGGGCTTCCCGGCGTTCTGTCCTCGGCCAAGGTCCTCGACACGGTGGTGCCGGATGCGCGTCTGTTCGCCTGATATCGCCCGGCCCGAGGTGACCCTCTTCGACGCCGTCCGGCGCGCGCCGGCCCGCGCGCCGCTCTGGGCGACGCCCCACGCGGATGCGGCCGATCACGCCGCCTGCCGGGCCGCGATCCGCGACGGCTCGCGCAGCTTCTTTGCCGCCTCCGCCCTGCTGCCGGCGCGGGTCCGGCGGCCGGCCTACGGGCTCTACGCCTTCTGCCGCCTGTCCGACGACGCGGTCGACGACGCCCTGGCCCGGGACCGGCCGGCGGCCCTGGGCCGCCTCGCCACGCGCCTCGCCCGCATCTACGACGACGCCCCCTGCGACGCGGCCGCCGACCGGGCCATGGCCGACCTCGTGGCCGTGCACAAGCTGCCCCAGGCCCTGCCGGCCGCCCTCATCGAGGGTCTGGCCTGGGATGCCCAGGGGCGGCGCTACGAGACCCTGTCCGACCTCACCGCCTACGCGGCCCGGGTCGCCGGCAGCGTCGGCGCGATGATGACCGTCCTAATGGGCGTGCGCGACGGCGCCGTCCTGGCCCGCGCCTGCGACCTCGGCGTCGCGATGCAATTCACCAACATCGCCCGCGACGTCGGCGAGGACGCCCGGGCCGGGCGGCTCTACCTGCCGCTGGCCTGGCTGCGCGAGGCCGGCCTCGACCCGGACGCCTTCCTGGCGAACCCCGTCGCCGGCCCGGAACTCGGGGCGGTCGTCGGACGCCTCCTCGCCGTCGCCGAAACACTCTACCTGCGCGCGGAAGCCGGCATCCCCGGGCTGCCCATCGATTGCCGGCCCGCCATCCGCGCCGCCCGCCTGATCTATGCGGAGATCGGCCGCGACCTCGAGCGCGGCGGGCTCGATCCGGTCTCCACCCGCGCCCGCGTTCCCGGCCGCCGCAAGGCCGCGCTGATGGCCCGCGCCCTGCTGCCGCTCGCCGCCGTGCCCGCCCACTCCGCGCCGGCCCTGGCCGAGACCGCCTTCCTGGTGGAGGCCGTCGCCGCCCAGCCCGTACCTTCGGCGCCGGCCTGGTGGAACGTTCCCGGCCAGGTCGCCCGGGTCCTCGACCTCATCGAGACCCTGCGCGAGCGCGAGGGCGCCGTGCCGGTCGGTCCGTGACCGACCCGCTCTTCGCCGCCTTCGACATCGGCCTGGTCTTCGCCCTCGCCCTCGGGTTGGCGATCTGGCAACTCGTCGTCCTGAAGCGCGGCATCCGGCGCGACCGGGCAGAGGCGGAACGCGCCGCGGCCGAGCGGGCGAAGGGCCCGCCGGCCTGATCCGTATCAGCGCGTCCGGCGCGGCATCCGGAACGGCAGCATCAGCCGCACCAGCGGGTGACTGTAACGCGTGAGTGACAGACTCTCGTGGATCGGCCGGACCGACTCGCCGCGCAAGGTCGACCGTATACACGAGCGCGCATAGAAGGGCGTGTCCTCGAAAGTGCGCGCGACCTCGACACGTTCATCGTCGCTGCGCGTGTCGCGCGGCATCCGCCAGAAACGCGTCGGCGGCAGCGCGACCCGCCGCGGCGGGTCGATGTCCCGGGGCGTTCCGTCGGCGGCGAAGCACAGGGTCAGCTCCTGCCGGGTGCCATCGGTCCGGTTCACGTCATAGAGGATCGCCGCCCCGTCACGCAGGTCGGCCCGGCACCAGGTCCAGTCGCGAAAGGCCGCCTCCAGCGAGGTGTCGCCGTGGTTGGTGTCGAAGTAGGCGGTGCCCTTCCAGGCGACCCCCGGCTCCTCCAGGGCCACCTCCACGGGCGAAGAGGGCGCCATCGGCCACCAGCGGTGCTGGCCCAGGGCGTCGAGGCGGTGCGGCCCCGGCGTGAACCCGCCCGGGCGCAGGCGCACGGTCCCCCGGACCCGCGAGGGGATCGGCGCCGTCACCTCGTCCAGGCGGATCGTCAGCGTGGTGCCGTCCCACGACAGGCCGCTCGGCCCGATCTGGATGTGATCGGCATCGCGGCTCAGGCTCGCGCGGCCCCGCTCGGTCATGCAGAAGCGGTTGGCCCGCTCCCCGTAGAGCACGACGTTGACGGCGCAGTGATTGAAGGGATCGCGGGTCGGATCCCAGGCGTAGTAGGGCGAGAAGACGCTTCCGATGAAGGCGATGATGGTGAGGCCCTGGCGTCCGTCCTCGCTCAGGGCATCGACGTACCACCAGACGTAGCCGTCGCGATCCACCCGCGTATCGAAGCGCGGGCGCCACTCCGGTCCCGCAGCAGGCTGTCCGCCGCGATCCGCCCGGACTGCGCCGCCATCGGCACCCCCGGCCCCGGATGCACGCTCCCCCCCGCGAGGTAGAGGCCCGGAATCCGCGTGCGGGCGCCCGGGCGCTTGAACGACGCCATCCAGCCGTGGGACGCCCGCCCGTAGAGCGCCCCCCCCGATCCCGGGAACAGGCGCGCGAACTCCGCCGGTCCCGTCGTCACCGGCGCCGCGGTCTCCGAAAGAGTCAAACCGCTCGCGCTCAGGCGCCGCCGCATCGTGGTCACGCATGTCTCGATCTCCGAGGGGCTGAAGGTCCGGGGCGGGGCGTTGACGAGGCAGAGCAGGCGCTCGGGCCGGCCCGACGGCGCATTCGCCTCGTTCCGGTCCTGCGCGCAGACGTAGACGGTGGGATCGTCCGGCAGGTGCCCGCCACCGATGCGCGCGAACTCGGCCGCGTAGTCGCTAGAGAAGAACACCGTGTGCCGTGACAGCGGGAAGCCGTCGGCACGCGCCTGCAGGCAGAGGGTGACCGCCGAGAGCGAACGGTCGGCGGCTGGAACGGTCTCCGCCGCCCGAGCGGCGTCGCGTCCGAGGAGGCCGTCGGCCAGGGCCGCCACGTCGGCATTGCAGACCACGGCATCCGCCGGCAACCGCTCACCGTCGTCGAGGTCGACGCCGACGACGCGGCCGCCCTGCAGGGCGATGCCACGGGCCGTAGTTCCGTAACGGAACCCGGCGCCGCGCTCCGCCGCCAGCTCGGCCACCGCGCCGGCGAGCCGGCTGAGGCCGCCGGCCACGTGCCAGACGCCCTGGCTCTCCACATGCGCCACCAGCATCAGGGTCGCAGGCGCGGCGAAGGGCGACGAGCCGCAATAGGTCGCGTAACGGCCGAAGAGCTGTCTGAGGCGCGGATCGGCGAAATAGTCGCCGAGGGCGCGCCAGAGCGTTGTGAAAGGCTGGATCCGCCAGAGGTCGCCCATGCCGGAAAGCCCTGCCCGACGCGTCAGGTCGATCGGGCTCGGGCGTTCGCCGCGGATGAACGGCCCTTCCAAGGTGGCGTAGACCTCGGCGGCCCGGGCGCGGAAGCGACGGTATCCGTCACGCTCGCGCGGCCCGGCGAACGCCCCGATCGCCGCTTCCGAGGCGTCCGGGTCTGCGTGGAGATCCAGTTGCTCGCCCGGACCCCAGGCATGACGGGCCAGGATCGCGGCCGGTTCCAGCCCGACGTGGGCGGCGAGGTCGGCGCCGCACTCGGCGAAGATCTCCTCGAAGACCCAGCGCATGGTGAAGACGGTGGGCCCGGCATCGATGGCGGTGCCGCCCACGGGAACGCGGCGCATCTTGCCGCCCGGTCGCTGACCGGCCTCCAACACCGTGACGTCGAGCCCAGCGGCGGCGAGCTTCAAGGCCGCCGCGAGACCCCCGATTCCGGCGCCGATGATGACAACCTTCACCCAGGTTTCTCCGTCATGCGGTTCTGTCTTGACGACTGTCAATAAATCCTGACACTTTGTCATAGCAAGAACAAGTGACATCGGAGAGACGGCCAATGGACGCCAACCGTCGCATCGAGCAGGCCCTCGACACCGCCGTGGCCCATCTCGAGGCCCCAGGAGCTCCACCACGACTCGCGGAATCGATCCGCTATGCTGTCTTCCCAGGTGGACACCGGATCCGTCCGCGCCTCTGTCTCTCGGTCGCTCGCGCCTGCGGGGACGACGATCCGTCGGCCTCGGACGCTGCGGCTGCGGCGATCGAACTTCTGCACTGCGCTTCGCTGGTGCACGACGATCTGCCCTGCTTCGACGATGCACCGGTCCGGCGCGGCCAGCCTTCGGTCCATGCGGCGTTCGGCGAGCCCCTGGCGGTGCTGACGGGGGATGCGCTGATCGTCTCGGCTTTCGAGACTCTTGCCCGGGGTGCGGCGCGCAGCCCCCAGCGTCTGGCCGCACTGGTCGGCCTCGTCGCCCGGGCGGCCGGCTCGCCTTCCGGTATCGCCGCGGGACAGGCCTGGGAATCCGAACCGACCGTGGCGCTCACGGAATACCAGCAGGCCAAGACCGGGGCCCTGTTCGCCGCCGCGACGGTGACGGGGGCGGCTGCGGCCGGCGCACCGTCGCTACCCTGGCGACTCCTGGGGGAATGCCTCGGGGAAGCCTATCAGGTGGCCGACGACCTGCGCGATGTCGCCTGTCGCCAGGAAGAGGTCGGCAAGCCCGTCGGTCGCGATTCGACGCTCGGCCGGCCGAACGCCGCTGCGCTTCTCGGCATGGGTGGGGCGCTGGCACGTCTGAAGCGCCTCGTGCGCGAGGCCGTCGACGTGATTCCCGACTGTCCCGGTGCGGAGGTCCTCCGTGCCGAGATCGTGGCGCAGACGCGCCTCTTCCTTCCCGCGAGCCTTGCGCAGGAACTGGCCTGACGTGGCGCGTAGCGTCACACTCGATCCCCAGGTTCCGCCCGGCACCGGCGGGCTTCTTGCCCGATGGTATGCCCTCCGGGCCCGCATCGTGGCCGACCCGCGGTTCCAGCGCTGGGCCGCGGCCTTCCCGCTGACGCGAGGCATCGCGCGTTCGAATACGCGAGCGCTGTTCGATCTCTGCGCCGGGTTCACCTACTCGCAGACGCTCCTCGCCTGCGTCCGGCTGGATCTCTTCGGCTGGCTCTCAAATGGACCGATGTCCGAAGCGGTCCTGGCCGCGCGCATGGGGCTGTCGTCCGAGGCCGCGGCGCGACTCCTCAAGGCGGCGGCCTCGCTGCGCCTGATCCGGCGCCTGAGCGATGGCCGTTACCTTCTGGCGGATCTCGGTGCCGCCCTGGTCGGCAATCCGTCGATTGGCCGAATGATCGAGCACCACGCCCTGCTCTACGACGACCTGCGCGATCCCGTTGCTCTCCTGCGCGGGGAAGCGGGCCGGACTCGTCTCGCGGGCTATTGGCCCTACGCGAGTGAAGACGGGGCCGGCCTGCAGACGGATGCGATCGCGCCCTATAGCGGTTTGATGTCGGCGTCACAGGCCTTGATTGCCGAAGATATCCTCGACGCCTACCCGATGCGGCGCCACGCCTGCCTGATGGATGTCGGCGGTGGCGAAGGCGCCTTTCTGATGGCGGCAGGCCGAACGGCACCTGCCCTCCGGCTCCGGTTGTTCGACCTGCCGGCGGTCGCCCGACGCGCGCAGGGACAACTGGCGCGGGCTGGGTTCGACGGTCGCTTCGAGACCTTCGGCGGCAGCTTCGTTTCCGATCTCCTACCGCCCGGCGCCGACGTCATCTCCCTGGTGCGGGTCGTTCACGATCACGACGACGCGACCGTCCGGATCCTGCTGAGGGTCGTCCGGGATGCGCTGCCACCGGGCGGGCGCCTGGTTCTCGCCGAACCCATGAGCGGCACGCCCGGCGCCGAACAGGTCACCGATGCGTATTTCGGATTCTACCTCCTGGCGATGGGCAGCGGTCACTGCCGAACCCGAGAGGAGCTGACCGCGCTGCTTGCCGAAGCAGGCTTCAAGCGGACCCGCGAGGTTTCCACCCGGCGCCCGCTTCTCGCCCGCCTTCTGGTGTCCACGCGATAAGGCGTCCGCAAGTGTAACTTTGCCTTGACGTTTAGAAGTGTCTATCTAGGATGACACAACAGGTTCAGAACGAAACGAACCGAGTCGGTGGATCAGGGGAGGGAAGTTTCGATGCAGACGAACGCCGTCGTTCTCCACGATCCCGGCAAGCTCAGCATCGAGAGCCTGGCGCTCGACGATCCCACCTCGGTCGACGCCGTGGTGGCCGTGCGCTGGAGCGGGATCAGCACAGGAACCGAACGCCTGCTCTGGTCCGGCCGGATGCCTCAGTTTCCCGGCATGGGCTACCCGCTGGTGCCCGGCTACGAGTCCGTCGGCGAAGTCATCGAGGCGGGGGCCGGCAGTGGAGTTCGGGTCGGGCAGACCGTGTTCGTCCCCGGCGCCCGCTGCTTTGGCCCGGTGCGCGGGTTGTTCGGCGGGGCGGCATCTCATCTCGTCAGTGCCGGTGATCGACTGGTTCCGATCGGCGATGCGTTGGGTGAGCGCGGAACCCTGATCGCGCTGGCCGCCACCGCCCGCCATGCCCTCGCAGGCATCGATCTGCAACGTCCCCTCTTGATCGTCGGCCACGGCGTCCTTGGACATCTCGTCGCGCGGATCGCCGTGGCGCTCGGCGGGAGCCCCCAGGTGTGGGAGACCAACCCCGTCCGCCGCTCGAACGGCGATGCCTACCTGGTCGTCGCTCCCGATGCGGATACCCGGCGGGACTACGCGACGATCCTCGATGTCAGCGGCGACCCCGCGATCCTCGATACGGCCATCACGCGCCTCGCCCAAGGCGGCGAGATCGTCCTCGCCGGTTTCTACGAGGGCCGACTCGGGTTCGATTTCGCCCCGGCCTTCCTGCGCGAAGCCCGCATCCGCGTCGCTGCCCAATGGCGACCGGAAGACCTCACGGCGACCCTCGCGCTGATCGCTGCGGATCGTCTCTCCCTCGACGGCCTCGTCACCCATCGGCGACCGGCCACGGACGCTCCCGATGCCTACCGAACGGCCTTCGGCGAGCCCGAGTGCCTGAAGTTGATCCTGGATTGGAGAGCCGCATGAACATGCAGCTGAGTGGCGCCGCCCTGAAGGCCTCCGAGGCCCTGCGCACCGAGGCCGGCATCGAGCCGGATCCCGTGCCGGTCGCCGCCACGAAAGCCACGCAGATCATCGCGATCTACGGCAAGGGCGGTATCGGAAAGTCGTTCACCCTCGCCAATCTCAGTTACATGATGGCCCAGCAGGGTAAGAAGGTCCTGCTCATCGGGTGCGATCCAAAGAGCGACACCACCTCGCTGCTGTTCGGCGGACGCGCGTGCCCGACGATCATCGAGACTTCGACCCGGAAGAAGCTCGCCGGCGAGCAGGTCGCGATCGGCGACGTCTGCTTCAAGCGCGATGGCGTCTACGCCATGGAGCTCGGCGGTCCCGAGGTCGGGCGTGGTTGCGGCGGACGCGGCATCATCCACGGTTTCGAGCTGCTGGAGAAGCTCGGCTTCCACGAGTGGGGCTTCGACTACGTCCTCCTCGACTTCCTCGGCGACGTGGTCTGCGGCGGCTTCGGCCTGCCGATCGCCCGCGACATGTGCCAGAAGGTCATCGTCGTCGGTTCGAACGACCTGCAGTCGCTCTACGTCGCCAACAACGTTTGCTCGGCGGTGGAATACTTCCGCAAGCTCGGCGGCAATGTCGGTGTCGGCGGCCTCGTCATCAACAAGGACGACGGAACTGGCGAGGCGCAGGCCTTTGCGGCAGCGGTCGGGATCCCGGTCCTCGCTTCAATCCCGGCCGACGACGACATCCGCAAGAAGAGCGCGAACTACGAGATCATCGGCCGGCCCGAGAGTCCCTGGGGCTCGCTGTTCGCAGATCTGGCTCAGAACGTACACGAGGCGGCCCCGAACCATCCGACGCCCCTCAGCCAGGACGGGCTGTTGGGTCTGTTCAAGGGCGAAGCCGTCGGACGCGGCGTCACCCTGGTGCCCGCCACCTTCGAGGACATGTGCGGCACGACGCAGATCGTGAAGCCATCCCTCGAAGTCGTCTACGACGAGGTCTGACGCATCATGGCCGTCACCCTCGACATCGCCGATCTTCGTGCCCGCAAGGAGCGCCCGGCATCGAGCCTGGTCCCGGTGCCTTCCACTTCGGCCGCGGTCTTGAACCACGCGGCTGTGAAGGGGGACGGCCTGGGCTGCCATTCCGGCAAGGACACGCTGCGGGCGGCCGCAGAGGCCGCCGGCATGTCCGACACCCTGGAGCAACTCCGGAAGGACTATCCGACCGGCCCGCACGATCAGCCCCAGAGCATGTGCCCGGCCTTCGGCTCGCTCCGGGTCGGCCTGCGGATGCGCCGCACGGCGACGATTCTCTCCGGCTCGGCGTGCTGCGTCTACGGCCTGACCTTCACCGCGCACTTCTATGGAGCCAAGCGGAGCGTGGGCTACGTGCCCTTCAACTCCGAGACTCTCGTGACGGGCAAGCTGTTCGAAGATATCCGCGAAGCGGTCTTCCAGGTGGCCAAGCCCACCGAATACGACGCCGTCGTCGTGATCAATCTCTGCGTGCCAGCGGCCTCCGGCGTGCCGCTGCGCCTATTGCCGAAGGAGATCGACGGAGTCCGCATCATCGGGATCGACGTTCCCGGCTTCGGGGTCCCCACCCATGCCGAGGCCAAGGACGTCCTGGCGGGCGCGATGCTGAAGTTCGCGCGCAGCGAGGCCGAGCAGGGACCCGTCCAGCCGCCCCGCGCCGGTCGGTCCGAGCGCCCGACCGTGGCCCTTCTCGGCGAGATGTTCCCCGCCGATCCGGTCGTCATCGGCGGCCTGCTGGAGCCTCTGGGCCTGAGTGCCGGTCCCGTGGTGCCCACAAGGGAATGGCGCGAGCTCTACGCGGCGCTCGACTGCACCGCCGTTGCGGCGATCCACCCCTTCTATACCGCTTCGCTCCGCGAGTTCGCGGCGGCCGGGCGGCCGATCGTCGGCTCGGCACCCGTCGGGCACGACGGCACCGCCGATTGGCTCGATCGCATCGGCGAGGCCTGCGCCGTGCCGCGCGCCACCGTGGAGGCCGCCAAGAACCGCATCCTGCCCATGATCAGGGGTGCGCTCGATGCCAGCCCCATTCGGGGACGGATCACGCTGTCGGGCTACGAAGGCTCCGAACTGCTCGTCGGCCGCCTTCTCGTGGAGAGTGGTGCGGACCTCGCCTATGTGGGCACCGCCTGCCCACGTACGCCCCATTCCGAGGCCGACCGGGACTGGCTGGAGGCCCGCGGCGTCACGGTGCGCTACCGGGCGTCCCTCGAGGACGACCTCGCGGCCCTGATGGATGTCCGGCCCGACCTCGCCATCGGCACCACGCCCGTGGTGCAGAAGGCCAAGGCGCTCGGCATTCCGGCCCTCTACTTCACCAACCTGATCTCGGCCCGTCCGCTCATGGGCGTGGCGGGAGCCGGTTCCCTCGCCAAGGTCATCAATGCCGCGCTTGGCAACCGCGCGCGCTTCGATGCCATGCGGGACTTCTTCGACGGCGTCGGCGAGGGCCATGCCGCCGGCATCTGGGAAGACGTACCGAAGCTCCGTCGAAACGTCGCTTCCGAGGTACGAGCGAAGCCCACCCACGATCCGATCGGGGAGATGGCCTGATGCTCGTCATCGATCACGACCGGGCGGGCGGCTACTGGGGCGCCGTCTACGTCTTCACCGCCATCAAGGGCCTGCAGGTCGTCATCGACGGTCCGGTGGGCTGTGAGAATCTGCCGGTGACTTCGGTGCTGCACTACACCGACGCCCTGCCGCCGCACGAACTGCCCATCGTGGTCACGGGCCTGGCCGAGGAGGAACTCGGCCGCCACGGCACCGAAGCCGCGATGAAGCGGGCGCACGCCACCCTCGACCCGACCCAGCCGAGCGTGGTCGTCACCGGCTCCATCGCAGAGATGATCGGCGGCGGCGTGACGCCGGAGGGCACCAACCTTCAGCGCTTCCTGCCGCGCACCATCGACGAGGACCAGTGGCAGGCTGCCGACCGAGCGATGGCCTGGCTCTGGAACGAGTACGGCGCCAAGCGTTTCGCCAAGAAGGGCATTCCTGCCCGACCGGAACGCCAGGAGGGCGTGAAGCCGCGGGTGAACCTGATCGGGCCTGCCTACGGCACCTTCAACATGCCCTCCGACCTTGCCGAGATCCGCCGGCTGGTGGAGGGCATCGGCGCCGAGGTGAACCTCGTTTTCCCCCTCGGCTCGCACCTCGCCGACGTGCCGGCCCTGGTGAATGCCGATGCCAACATCTGTCTCTACCGCGAGTTCGGCCGCCTGCTCTGCGAGGCCCTGGAGCGTCCCTACTTCCAGGCGCCCATCGGCATCCACTCGACGACGCGGTTCCTGCGTGCCCTCGGCGAGGCGCTCGGCCTCGATCCGGAGCCCTTCATCGCGCGGGAGAAGCACACCACGATCAAGCCGATCTGGGACCTCTGGCGCTCGGTGACGCAGGATTTCTTCGGAACGGCGAGCTTCGGGATCGTGGCCTCGGAGACCTATGCGCGGGGGGTCCGGCACTTTCTCGAGGACGAGATGGGACTGCCCTGCCATTTCTCGGAATCCCGCAGGGCGGGCGCGAAGACCGACAACGCTGCCATTCGCGAGATGATCGCGAAGAATCCACCCCTGGTTCTCTTCGGATCCTTCAACGAGCGGATGTACGCGGCCGAAGCGGGCGCCCGCGCCGTCTTCGTGCCGGCCTCCTTTCCCGGGGCGATCATCCGGCGGTACACCGGCACGCCCTTCATGGGCTTCGCCGGCGCGACCTACCTCGTCCAGGAGGTCTGCAACGCGCTCTTCGAGATGCTCTTCCACATCCTGCCGCTCGCGCGCGACATGGACAAGGTGGAGGCGACCCCAGCGCGCCTTCATCGCGAGCTGCCGTGGGACGAGGCCGCCCGCGCCCGTCTCGACGAACTCGTCGAGGCCCATCCCGTGCTAGTGCGTATCTCGGCGGCCAAGCGCCTGCGCGACGCAGCCGAGCGCGTCGCCCGGTGCGAGAGCGGAACACGTGTCGTCGTCGGCCATGTCGAGCGCGCGCGCGCCGAAGCCAGCCTGGGAGCCGCCGCATGAGCGCGCAACCCCGGCTCGACCCCCATTCCCTTTCCGGCTGGTACGGTGCGGCGCCGTCCAGCCGGTCTATGCCGACCCCGCGCGTCCTGAACCGGATGCGTCCTGCCGCGGAACGCCAGGAGGAGACTCATCCCATGCAACGTTCGTTGAATCCGGTGTCGCGTCTGCATCAGGACGAGGTCCAGTTTCGGATCATCCTGGCCTCCACCTACCCGTTCTTCCTGGTCGCCGCGCTCGCGCAGCGCGTGATCCCGCAGGCCAAGAGCACGCTGCCGCAGCAGCAACGCTCGGTTTTCGCGGAGGCGCGGGCCATGGCCGTCTCGGCGATCCCCTTCGTCTTCATGGGGTGACCCCCAGGGAGAATCCGCGGTGCCGCTGCGGGGCCTCCCTGACCTGATTTGCCCTCGGGTCGAGGCACTATGCCCGCCCCCGATCGACCTCCCGTCCGAACAGGCGGGAAGGACCGCCGAAGCCGCGCTGCGCGGCCGCAGGCGCACCCCGCCGTCTCCCGTCCCACGGGCGCGGCTAGTCAAAGCGGAGGTTTGAACCGATGGCCAATGGCATTGTCGAAAAACCGAGCAGCCTGTCCGGGCTGACGGAACCGGAAGCCAAGGAGTTCCACGCGATCTTCTTGACGAGCTTCATCATCTTCACGGCGATCGCCGTGGTCGCCCACATCCTCGTGTGGCTGTGGCGCCCGTGGCTGCCCGGACCGAAGGGCTACGCCGCCCTCGAGACGGCTGCCCAAGGCGTCGTCTCCCTGCTCTCCTGAGAAGGACCCCCATCATGCACAAGGTCTGGCTTCTCTTCGATCCGCGCCGCACCCTGGTGGCGCTCTTCACCTTCCTGTTCATTCTGGCGCTGCTGATTCACTTCATCCTACTCAGCACCGACCGGTTCAACTGGCTGGAAGGCCCCAAGGCGCCGCGTGCCGCCAACGCGCAGACGCTGGTTCTGCCGACGATGCCTGCCTGACCAGGCCGGTATCAAAAGCAGAGTCCCTCGAAAACGGATGATCGGCGGGCTGGCCACGAGCCACCCGTCGACCATCGCCGACAAGACTGGTGATGGGCCTGGGAGGTCGCGATGGCGATGCTGAGTTTCGAACGAAAATACCGCGTCCGCGGCGGCACGCTGGTCGGCGGAGACCTGTTCGATTTCTGGGTCGGGCCGTTTTATGTCGGCTTCTTTGGCGTCACGACGCTATTCTTCTCGGTGCTTGGCACTGCTCTGATCATCTACGGCGCGGCGCTCGGGCCGACCTGGAACATCTGGCAGATCAACATCGCGCCCCCCGATCTGAAATATGGGCTCGCTCTGGCCCCCCTCCAGGAAGGCGGCCTCTGGCAGATCATCACCTTCTGCGCCGTGGGCGCCTTCTCCTCCTGGGCTCTCCGCGAGGTCGAGATCTGCCGTAAGTTGGGCATCGGCTACCACGTGCCCTTCGCCTTCTCGGTTGCGATCTTCGCCTATGTCACGCTGGTTGTGATCCGGCCGCTGCTGATGGGTGCTTGGGGGCACGGCTTCCCCTACGGTATCCTCTCCCATCTCGATTGGGTCTCGAACACCGGCTACCAGTACCTGCACTTCCACTACAATCCGGCGCACATGTTGGCGGTGACGTTCTTCTTCACCACGACGCTGGCGCTCTCGCTCCACGGCTCATTGATCCTGTCCTCCACCAATCCTGGCAAAGGCGAGGTGGTGAAGACCCCAGAGCACGAGGACACCTTCTTCCGCGACACCATCGGCTACTCGATCGGAACCTTGGGCATCCACCGGCTCGGCCTCTTCCTGGCCTTGTCGGCGGGGTTCTGGAGCGCGGTCTGCATCGTCATCAGCGGTCCCATCTGGACCCGTGGCTGGCCCGAGTGGTGGGGCTGGTGGCTCAATCTCCCGGTCTGGCGCTGATCTCGAAAAAGGGAGGCTCGTGACACCATGGCCTACTACCAGAACATCTTCTCCGAAGTTCAAGTCCGCCCGATCTCGCCGGACCTCGGCATCCCGGTCGACTCGAACAAGCGCTGGGGCACCCCGTTCAACTCCTACCTGTTCGGCCTCATCGGCAACGCCCAGGTCGGCCCGATCTATATCGGTTATCTCGGGGCGCTCTCCTTCGCCTGCGGCCTGATCGCCTTCGAGATCATCGGCCTCAACATGTGGGCGAGCGTAAATTGGGATCCGATCCAGTTCGTGCGCCAGCTTCCCTGGCTGGCCCTCGAACCACCTCGACCGCAATACGGCCTGCGGGTCCTGCCGCCCCTGGCCGAAGGCGGGTGGTGGCTGATCGCCGGTTTCTTCCTCACCGCATCCGTGATGCTCTGGTGGCTGCGCCTGTTCCGCCGCGCCAAGGCGCTCGGCCTCGGTTACCACGTGCCCTGGGCCTTCGCCTCGGCGATCTGGCTGTTCCTGGTCCTCGGCTTCATCCGGCCGGTGCTGATGGGGTCCTGGAGCGAGGCGGTGCCCTTCGGCATCTTCCCGCACCTCGACTGGACCGCCGCGTTCTCGCTGCGCTACGGCAACCTGTTCTACAATCCCTTCCACATGCTCTCGATCGTCTTCCTCTACGGGTCGACATTGCTCTTCGCGATGCATGGTGGGACCATCCTTGCGGTCAGCCGCTTCGGCGGCGAGCGTGAGATCGACCAGATCGTCGACCGCGGTACCGCCACCGAGCGCGCCGCTCTGTTCTGGCGCTGGACCATGGGCTTCAACGCCACCATGGAGTCGGTCCACCGCTGGGCCTGGTGGTTCGCGGTCCTGACGACGCTCACCGGCGGCATCGGCATCCTGCTCACTGGCACGGTCGTCGACAACTGGTACCTCTGGGCGGTCAAGCACGGCGTCGCCCCGTCCTATCCGCAAGTCTATCCGCCGGTCATCGATCCGCTGAGCGTGTCACCCACCAGCATTCCCGGGGGAGCTCCATGAAGACCTTCTTCACCGTCCTCGGAGCCTCCATCGCCTTCTTCCTCACGGTGGCGATGGTGGGGTTGACCGATTGGGATCGACCGCCGCTGGCGGTCCATCAGAACGGCTTTCGCGGCACCGCGATGGCGCAGGTCCACACCCGCGAAGGGGTCGAGGCAACCAAGGCAGCCAACCTCGCGCCGGCACCCGCCGATCCGGCCGAGCCCGGCGAGGAACTCGCCGGCACGACCTACGAAAACGTCCAGGTCCTCAAGAACGTCAGCGTCAATGAGTTCAATCGGCTGATGGCTTCGATGACCGAATGGGTCAGCCCCGAGCAGGGCTGTACCTACTGTCACAACACAGAGAACATGGCCGACGACAGCCTCTATCAGAAGAAGGTCGCGCGCCGGATGCTGCAGATGACGCAGCACATCAACAGTTCTTGGAAGGAAAACCACGTCGGTGGTGCCGGCGTCACCTGCTACACCTGTCACCGCGGGCAGCCGGTGCCGGCCAATATCTGGTTCACCCAGCCGGGTCCGAACCGCCCAGGCGGTTTCATCGCCCGCAACATTGGGCAGAACATGGCCGCACCCTCGGTCGGCCTGGCTTCGCTGCCCTACGATACCCTCACCGAGTATCTCGCCGACAAGAACATCGACAACAATGCGATCCGGGTGAACGCGACGACGGCGCTGCCGACGACGAAGGGCAAGCCGATCCAGGATGCCGAGAAGACCTACGGCTTGATGATCCACATGTCGGAAGGTCTCGGGGTGAACTGTACCTTCTGCCACAATACCCGGGCGATCTCGAACTGGTCGCAGAGCACGCCGCAGCGGACCACCGCTTGGCACGGCATCCGGATGGTGCGGGACATCAACGGCAACTACCTCGATCCGCTGCTGTCGACCTTCCCGCCGAACCGCCTCGGCGCCCTCGGCGACGTGCCGAAGGTGAATTGTACCACCTGCCACAACGGGGTCAGCAAGCCGCTGAACGGGGCTCACGTGGTCGATGCCTACCCGGAACTCGCGAAATCCACCGAGACCGTGGGTGCGGCTGACCCCAAGGCGCCCGACACGACCGCTCCGATGCAATCGCCGGTGCCTGCGCCACAATAGACAGAGTAGATTGCTGTGAAACGAGAAACGCCGCTGGGACCAGCCCAGCGGCATTTCTACGTTTTGAGGTTCAAACGCCTGTGGAGGCAGGCGAAGACCCCGCCCGCCTTATTTCTTGGTGGCCAGATAGGCGATCACGTCGTCAATCTTCTTGTCGTCGGGATAGCCCGCGAAGACCATTTTGGTTCCGGGCACCTTGGCCTTCGGATTCTTCAGCCACTCGTGCAGATTGGCCTCGTCCCAGGTGATCCCGGAGCCCTTGAGGGCCGCCGAATAGGTGTAGCCTTCCTCGGAAGCTGCCTTGCGCCCGACGACGCCCGTCAGGTTCGGCCCGACGCCGTTCTTGCCGAAAGCATGGCAAGCCTTGCAGGGCGCGAATGCCTTCTCGCCTGCTGCGGCATCGCCCTCTGCGTGCGCTGCCATCGGGAGCAGGGCGGCGAACAGGGCACCGAAGATCGTATACCGCATGGCGTTTCCTCTCAGATCGCTTTGGTGACCTGACATACGTAAAGCGCGACAATCGAAAGTAATCGGAACGATCAAGTCGTTCACGGCAACGTGATGAGATCGGATCGGATTAATCGGGACCTTCGTATGGTCGTCGACGGACCCGGTCCCTACCCTGATGCAAAGGCGTGCAAACGAACGCACTGGATGGAGCGATGCCGGTCCGCCCGTCCGACGTCTGTCAGTTCCTCGATCGCTCGGGATGGAGCCAAGCGCGCCTTGCCTGGGAGCTCGGCATCAATCAGCCACGGATTTCACGCTTCATCACCGGTATGAAGCGGCCGAATCGAGAGCTGGAGCGCGTGCTGGAGGTATTCTTCGCCGAGGATCCGCGTGCCGGAAAGTCCCTGCGGAGGAACCGGACGGCGCTGAGAAACACCGACGGCTCGGGATCGGGCCTCCCGTAGTGCGGCGCTCAGATGGCACGGCATTCATGCCGTTGTGGTATCGATCCATCCAGTCTTTGAGTTGGACGGGCGGCTCGGACGCGCCGTAGCCTTCGTCCTGCAAACGGTCGCCGAGGTCCCGACAGGGCGCTTACGAGAATGACCGATGTCCACCCAGGCGAAGGCCGGGTGGTCCGCTCTCAGGGAGAGACGCCATGGGCGCCGGTCTGGTCATGACCGCGGCGAAGCGGAGCCGTGTGCGGCTCCTCATCGTCACGATGCTGTTTATCGCCACCACCATCAACTATGCCGATCGCGCGACGCTCTCGATTGCTGGCCCGTCGCTCGCCAAGGATCTCGGCCTCGACGCCGTCTCCATGGGTTACGTGTTCTCGGCCTTTGCTTGGTCCTATGTCGTTGCTCAGTTGCCTGGCGGATGGCTGCTCGACCGCTACGGCGCCAAGTGGGTCTATGCTGGCGCCATCTTCCTGTGGTCGACCTTCACCCTCATGCAGGGGGCGGTGGGATTCTTCACCGGCTTCGCCGCGGTCGCGGTGCTGTTCAGCCTGCGCCTGCTCGTCGGTCTGGCAGAAGCCCCGGTGTTTCCGGCCAACGCGCGGATCACTGCGGCGTGGTTTCCCACCTCGGAGCGCGGCACCGCCTCGGCTTTCTTCAACTCGTCGCAATACTTCGCGACGGTGCTGTTCACTCCGCTGATGGGTTGGGTGGTGCACCATTACGGCTGGCACCATGTCTTCACGCTGATGGGTGCCCTCGGCGTCGCCTTCGCGCTGCTCTGGACCCAGGTGATCCATGGGCCGAAGGAGCACCCGGCGATCAATCAGGCCGAACGCGACTACATCGAAGAGGGTGGAGCCCTTCTCGACATGGATGGGCGTGGCGCGGGTACGCAGGCGGAAGCGGGTAGGACGATCAAGCAGCTTCTCTCGAATCGCATGTTCTTGGGTATCTATATCGGCCAGTACTGCATCACGACACTGACATACTTCTTCCTCACGTGGTTCCCGGTCTACCTCGTGAAGGAACGCGGCCTGTCGATCCTGCAGGCCGGCTTCGCCGCGGTGCTGCCGGCGCTCTGCGGCTTCATCGGCGGTATCCTTGGGGGCTGGCTTTCGGACCTGTTGCTCAAGCGCGGCTACTCGCTGACGGCCGCGCGGAAAATTCCCATCGTCGGCGGTATGCTGCTCTCGATGAGCATCATCGGCTGCAACTACGTCCAGGCGGATGCAGTGGTGATCGGCCTGATGGCTCTGGCGTTCTTCGGCAAGGGCATCGGGGCCCTCGGCTGGGCCGTGGTCTCGGACACATCGCCACGTTCCACCGGCGGTCTGAACGGGGGCCTCTTCAACACCTTCGGGAACACCGCCGGTATCACCACGCCGATCGCCATCGGCTACATCGTCCAGCAGACAGGATCGTTCAACGGCGCCTTGGTCTTCGTGGGCCTGAACGCACTCGTTGCGGTGTTCTGCTATCTCGTCATCGTCGGTGAGATCAAACGAGTGGAACTGCGCTAGACGGCGCCTTTCCCTCGGGCCGGCACGGAACCGCGGCCGTGGGGAAACCCTCGGCCGCATCGTCGTTGCGAGGCGTGATGCTCGATTTCGGCCAACTCCGCTGCTTTGCCGCCGTCGCGGAGGAATTGCATTTCGGCCGGGCCGCCGCACGGCTGAACATGACCCAGCCGCCGCTGTCGCGGCAGATCCAGGTTCTGGAACGGGTTCTCGATGTGCAGCTCCTCGATCGGACAAGCCGTTCGGTATGGCTCACCGCCGCCGGACGCAGCTTCCTGCCCGAGGCGTTGCGGATCCTGAGACTCGCAGAGACGGCGACATACGTGACGCGGCAGGTCGCTGCCGGACGAGCAGGCGTCCTCAAGCTCGGGTTCACCGCGGCCTCCGCCTATGATTTCCTGCCGCGCCTCGTCATCGCCTGCCGAAGCGCGATGCCGGACGTGACCCTCTCCCTGCGTGAGATGGTGACCAAGGATCAGATCGAGGCGATTCTTTCGGGGCAGATCGATGCAGGCTTCATCCGTCCGCCGGTCAACCATCCCGAACTCGAAGCCGAGCAGGCGCTCGCCGAGCCGCTGGTCGTCGCCCTGCCGGCGGATCATGCTCTGGCCGATCGGCTGACCCTCGGACTCCAGGATCTTCGCAGCGAGCCGTTCGTGGGCTACGCGCCACACGAGGCGAGCTACTTCCACGATCTGCTGATCGGTCTCTTCGCCGGGGCCGGCCTGCAACCACGCGTCGTCCAGCAACTCACGCAGATCCACTCGATCCTCGCGCTGGTGCGTGCCGGTATCGGGATCGCCCTTGTCCCGACGGCGGCCGAGCGCCTGCGCTTCGAGGGCATCGCCTTTCGGCCTCTGATCCTTGCGGTGCCACGACCGGCCGAGCTTCACTTGGCCTGGAAACGGGATAGCGACGTCCCGCTCCTCGCTCATCTCCGCGCGCTTCTGCACGAACTGAGCAGAGACGATCCACCGATCGATGCGATGCCGGCATCAATCGATCCACCCTTTGGCTTGGACTGGCATCGGCGGGATTCCTAGAACAGTGGACGCGAGACGGTGCGCAGACGCCGCAGTGGTTGGTTCGGGAGAATGTCCATGGCCTTCGATTCGACAGCCTCATCAGCGCGGGGCGCGTCCCGCACCCCGACCGTGACCGCCATGAAGGTAGTGCCGGTCGCCGGTCGCGACAGCATGCTGCTCAACCTCAGCGGCGCCCACGGCCCCTTCTTCACGCGCAATCTCGTCATTCTCTCCGATTCCGCCGGCGCCACGGGTGTGGGCGAAGTGCCCGGCGGCGAGCGCATTCGTCAGACCCTCGAGGATGCCCGCGACCTCATCATCGGCCGGCCGATCGGCGATTGGCAGGCGGTGCTCAACGCGATGCGCATGCGTTTCGCCGATCGCGATGCCGGTGGCCGAGGCCTCCAGACTTTCGATCTCCGCGTGACCATCCACGCCGTCACGGCCGTGGAATCCGCCTTCCTCGACCTGCTCGGGCAGTTTCTCGACGTACCGGTGGCGGCCCTCCTGGGCGAGGGCCAGCAGCGCGACGCCGTCGAGATGTTGGGCTACCTCTTCTATATCGGCGACCGCCGCCGCACCGATCTACCGTACCGGGAGCCGGAAGAGCGCAATGGCTGGTTCCGCCTGCGCGACGAGGAGGCCCTGACTCCCGACGCGGTGGCACGCCTCGCCGAGGCGTCCTACGAGACCTACGGCTTCAACGACTTCAAGCTGAAGGGCGGCGTCCTTTCCGGCGAAGAGGAGATCGCGGCGGTGACCGCGATTCACGAGCGCTTTCCGAAGGCACGGGTCACCCTCGATCCGAACGGTGCTTGGTCGCTCGGAGAGGCCATCGCGCTGTGCAAGGGCAAAGGCGACGTGCTCGCCTACGCGGAGGACCCCTGCGGGGCCGAGGATGGGTTTTCCGGCCGCGAGATCATGGCCGAGTTCCGGCGTGCCACCGGCCTGCCCACCGCGACCAACATGATCGCTACGGACTGGCGGCAGATGAACCACGCCATCCAACTCGGTTCGGTCGATATTCCGCTGGCCGATCCGCATTTCTGGACTCTCGCCGGATCGGTACGCGTCGCCCAGCTATGCCGCGATCACGGGCTGACCTGGGGTTCGCACTCGAACAACCACTTCGACGTGTCGCTGGCGATGTTCACTCATGTGGCCGCCGCCGCGCCCGGCCGGGTCACTGCCATCGACACGCACTGGATCTGGCAGGACGGCCAGCGACTGACGAAGGAGCCCCTGCAGATCAAGGGCGGCCTCGTGAAGGTGCCCGAGCGTCCCGGTCTCGGGATCGAACTCGATTGGGCCGAGGTGGAGGCCGCGCATGCGCTCTACCAGCGCCATGGCCTCGGCGCCCGCGACGACGCCGCGGCGATGCGGTTCCTGATCCCCGATTGGGCCTTCGACAACAAGCGCCCCTGCCTCGTCAGATGATCCCGCCCTGCGCGCGGAACGCAAAGCATCCTGGAGACGCGACGATGACTGACATCCTCACCAACCGCTTCAAGGCGGCCCTGAACGCCGGAGGGCAGCAGATCGGCCTGTGGTGCAGCCTCGCCAGCCCGATCTCCACCGAGGTCGTCGCCGGTTCGGGGTTCGACTGGCTGCTCCTCGACATGGAGCACTCGGCCAATGACCTGCGTGACGTCTACGCGCAGGTGCAGTCGATGATGGAGAGCCGGGCGCACGCGATGGTGCGGGTCCCGAGCGATGAGCCGATCACCATCAAGCGCATCCTCGACACCGGCGTGCAGTCACTGATGATTCCCAACATCGACGATGCCGACCAGGCGCGCCGTGCCGTCGCCGCGACGCGCTATGCCCCGCGCGGCGTGCGCGGCTTCTCGCAGGCACCTCGGGCCGCCCGCTTCGGCCGCATCCCCGATTACCATGCTCGCTGCGAGGCCGAGATCTTCGTCGCTGTGCAGATCGAATCGCGCCGTGCCCTGGACAACCTGGAGGAGATCGCGGGTGTGGAAGGCGTCGACGGCGTCTTCATCGGACCCGGCGACCTCTCCACCAGCCTCGGCTACCTCGGCCAGCAGAACCATGCCGACGTCGTCAAGGTGGTGCAGGACACCATCGCCCGCATCCGGAGTAGCGGCAAGCATGCCGGCATCCTCACCGCCAACGAGGAACTCGCCCACCGCTACATCGAGGCGGGCACCCGTTTCACCGCCGTCGGCTCGGATATGGGCCTGCTCGCCCGCACCTCCGAGGCACTCGCCGCACGCTTCCGCTGAAGCAAACACCTGGGAGACGGACATGAACGTCGGATTCATCGGCCTTGGTATCATGGGCGCGCCCATGGCCGGCCACCTCATCGCAGGCGGACACAGCCTCGCCCTCAAGACGCGTCGGCAGGTACCCGAGGCCCTGGTCTCGGCCGGCGGCAACGCCTGTGGGACCGCTGCCGAGGTCGCGGAGCGTTCAGACGTGATCATCCTCATGCTGCCCGACACACCCGACGTCGAGGCCGTGCTGTTTGGTGCGGACGGCGTCGCCGAGGGTGTCAAGCGCGGAGCGATAGTGGTCGACATGAGCTCGATCTCGCCCATCGCGACCCGTGACTTCGCCGCGCGGCTCGCCGAGCGCGGGGTGGATTACCTCGATGCTCCGGTCTCGGGTGGCGAGGTCGGTGCCAAGAACGCCGCGCTCTCGATCATGGTCGGCGGCAGGGCGGATGCCTTCGAGCGGGTCAAGCCGCTCTTCGACCTGATGGGCAAGACGGTGACGCACGTGGGCGATACCGGGGCCGGTCAAGTCGCCAAAGTCGCGAACCAGATCATCGTGGCGTTGACGATCGAGGCAGTGGCCGAGGGGCTGCTCTTCGCTTCGAAGGCCGGAGCCGATCCGGCCAAAGTCCGTCAGGCGATCACCGGCGGCCTCGCCACTTCGCGCATTCTCGAATTGCACGGCGAGCGCATGATCAAGCGGACCTTCGAACCAGGTTTCCGGATCGCCCTGCACCAGAAGGACCTGAATCTCGCCTTGGAAGGCGCCAAGTCCCTCGGCCTCGCCCTTCCGGGAACCGCACTGGCCCAGCAACTCTTTTCGGTCTGCGCCGCCAACGGCGCCGGAGACAAGGATCATTCCGCTCTCGTGCGCGCCCTCGAGATCATGGGCAACCATCCGGTGGCCGAGGGCTGACCGCTCCGAGCCTTCGCCCGTTCAGGTCCGGGCGAAGGCCGCCGCGTCGGCCACTTGCGCAGGCGTCGGGGTTACGCCGGTGTAGCGGATGAACTGTTCGAGGCCCTGCCGCACGAGGACCGCGTGCCCCGTGATGCAGAGCTTTCCCAGGCGCTCCGCGACGATCAGAAACGGCGTCTGCGAGGGTAGGGCCACGACATCGAAGGCCATCGTAGCGGCGGCGATCGTCGATTCCGGGAATGCGAGAGCCGCGGCGTCCGGGCCTTCCATTCCAAGCGGCGTCACGTTGATCAGGAGCGGTGCCGTCCGATCGCGAAGTTCGGTCGCGTGGGCGAATCCGCAGCGCTCCGCCAGGGCAGCGCCTGCCTCGCGGTTGCGCGCGATGATCGTCCCGTCCCGAAAGTCGGCGTCGCGCAGAGCCGCCGCGACCGCCTTGGCCATGCCGCCGGAGCCGCGGAGCAGGAAGCGCGTTGCCGGATCGATGCCATGCTGCGCCAGCAGGCCACGCACAGCGATGTAGTCGGTGTTTGAGCCGAGGAGCTGGCCGCCGTCGTTGACGATGGTATTGACGCTGTCGATCGCCCGCGCGGAGGGATCGAGAGCGTCGAGGAGGGGGATCACCGCTTCCTTGAACGGCATCGAGACCCCGCAACCGCGGATGCCGAGGGCGCGGATCCCGGCGACCGCTCCCGGCAGGTCACTTGTGGCGAAGGCCTTGTAGACGTAGTCGAGCCCGAGAAGCGCGTAGAGCCGGTTGTGGAAGCGCGAGCCGAAATGTCCCGGTCGCGCCGACAGGGACATGCAGAGAGTGGTGTCTCGTCCGATCAGGGGACGCTCGGGAAGTCGCGCGTCCGCGTGGTCGGCCGTCTCACCCACCCTCAGGGCTGCGAGCCTGCGAAGAACTTCGGGTTCAAGGCCGCGAGGCCGAGGAGCGGCGGGGGCATGACGACGCCAGCGACCCGCATGGCGCGCGCCGCTGCGCGGCATGCGGTCTGATCGTTCGATCCGGCGGCCGCCTCGATCTGCGCAACCACGGCCGGATCCGGCTTCGGGCTCGGTGCCGACGCACCGGTCGACGGTGGAGACTTCGCCGCGGCATTGGCCTGAGTCAGGACGGTCTTGCCGTCGCTCACCGGAGCCCGCGTATCGCTGGTCGGTGCCTTGGTGTCGGTGTTCGTAGGCCCGCTCAAGCCCGACTTCTGCTGCGGTTCACCCGCGCCCGTCGAGGGCTGCCCCTCGCTCTTGCCGGACGAATTGGAGACCGCGGTTGCCTGCTTCGCCGGCGTGGCGGCCTCTTGCTTCTTCTCCTCCGGCTTCTGCACGAAGGCGATCAATTCCTGACACAGGTTCGCCGGTCCCTTCGCGGGGGGCGTCGCTGGCGTAGGCGCCGCATCCTGCGCGAAGACCGCGGGCGCCACGAGGCAACTCGACAGGAGCAGCGCGATGAAGGGCAGGCGTCGGATCATCTTCGGTCCCCTGTGGTCCGGGCGCTTCGTAGGGTTCGGCGATCGAGGGATGGATCAGGACCGCTTCGGATGTGACGGCTCCCCGGTCGCCTTGCCGTGTGCCGACTCCCCGGTGTCGTCCGTTCTTGGATCGCCGGTCCATTTCTCCCCGACCAAATTGGTACCCGGTTCCGACACGCGGGCTCCGGACGTGGCGAAGGCCTGGTAGGCGAACTTCTGATTGCTCGTCAGGACGTACATCGCGGCAACGCCGAGACCGACGGCCGCGATGACGGCGAGGATGAAGGCTTTCATGATCGGTTTCCTCGTTGCCGTCCCGGCATTCTCAGGCAGCTGGAATGGTCATTCGGCAGCGGCGGGATGGCGCCCGGAAAGCTGTGGTCCGCTCGCGGTCTTCGCCTGCTCCTGCTCCACCCAGAGATCGTGATGGGCCCGTGCCCAGGCAAGGTCGACCTCGCCGCTCCCCATCGCGTCGTAGGCGCCCTTCATGCCGAGCGTACCGATGTAAATGTGCGCAAGGATGCCGGCGATGAAGGCGATGCCGATCAGCGAGTGGATCACCTGCATGACCTGCATGCCATTGATGTCGAGAAGCGCGAAGGGGAACAGCATCATCAGGCCGGTCACGCTCATGGCGGCACCAAAGCCCGCGACCATCCAGAAGACTCCCTTCTGGCCGGCATTGAAGCGTGCCGCGTGCGGATGCTTCTTGCCGATGAAGCCGCCGCCGGCCTTGATCCAGGCCCAATCGAGCCGGTTCGGGATGTTGTCCTTGATCCAGACGACGAACATCATCACCACGCCGAACATGAAGGGCCACGCAAGATAGACGTGGCTGTACTTGGCCCACTGGGCCAGCGCGCCGAAGATCTCGGGCCCGATCAGCGGCATCAGCAGACGTTTGCCGAAGATGTAGTTCAAGCCCGAGAGCGAAAGGATGATGAAGCAAACGGCCGTCATCCAGTGTGTGAAGCGTTCGAAGGTGTTGAAGCGCAGGATCCTCCGACCGGATTCCTGGCTGTGCTCCGTGAGGATGCGACCGCGCCAGAGGAAGAACGCACCGAGTGCGCCGATCATGCCGAGGATGAAGGCGGCACCGATCCACGGCAGGTAGTGCTCGCGGAAGGACTGGTACTCACGGCCCTGCGGCTGGATCAGGTTCGCGGCTTTCCGGTCTGGGATGCTGATTCGGCCAGTGATCTTGTCCGCGTTCTTGAAGAGAAATTCCTCGTTGACCGAATCCGCCGTGGGTTTTGCCCCCATCGGATTCTGCCCGTCCTGGGTGATCGGGTTCTGCGCCCACGCGGGCCCGAATGCCGCCGGCGCGGCCAGGAGCGTCGTGGCGACGACGAGGGTGCTGAAAAGCGTGACTGCCCGCCGCATCGGCGTTCCTTTCGATGAGGTATTTTTTGAGATCGCCGGAAGGGCTGGCGATCTCAGGGGCAACGGTGCGGCAGTTAAAGCGCCACGGTCTCGCGGTAGGCCGTCTTCCAGCCCCAGGCGCCGGAGCCGTAGCCGCGCTTGATCACGCGCTGCTTGTAGATCTCGGCGATCATCTCGCCGTCGCCGGCGAGTAGGGCCTTGGTCGAGCACATCTCGGCGCAGAGCGGCAGCTTGCCTTCGGCGAGACGGTTCGAGCCGTACTTCTCGTATTCCGCCACCGACAGGTCCGGCTCCGGTCCACCGGAACAGTAGGTGCACTTGTCCATCTTGCCGCGTGAGCCGAAGTTTCCGACGCGGGGATACTGGGGCGCGCCGAAAGGGCAGGCATAGAAGCAGTAGCCGCAGCCGATGCAGATGTCCTTCGAGTGCAGCACAACGGCATCGACCGTGGTGTAGAAGCAGTTCACCGGACAGACGGCGGCGCAGGGTGCGTCCGTGCAGTGCATGCACGCCATGGAGACCGAGCGCTCGCCGGGCTTACCGTCGTTCAGGGTCACGACGCGGCGGCGGTTGATGCCCCAGGGCACCTCGTGCTCGTTCTTGCATGCGGTGACGCAGGCATTGCACTCGATGCAACGGTCGGCGTCACAGAGGAACTTCATACGGGCCATAGTGGATACGCTCCTCTTACGCGGCCTTGATCTGGCACAGGGTACACTTCGTCTCCTGCATGCCCGTCACAGGGTCGAAGCCGTAGGTGGTCACCGAGTTCACGCTTTCGCCCAGCACCACCGGATCGGTGCCCTTCGGGTAGTAGTCGCGCATGTCCTTGCCCTCGTACCAACCCGAGAAGTGGAAGGGCATGAAGGCGACGCCCTTGCCAACGCGGTCCGTGACGAGCGCCTTCATCTTGGCCTTGGAGCTATTCTCGGCGCCGGTGACCCAGACCCAGGACCCGTCCTTGATGCCTCGATCGGCGGCATCGCCGGTGTTGATCTCGACGAACATGTCCTGCTGCAATTCGGCGAGCCAGGGGTTCGACCGGGTCTCCTCGCCGCCGCCTTCATATTCCACGAGGCGGCCCGAGGTGAGGATGATGGGGAAGTCCCTCGCCACGTTGCGCTCGACCGCCGCCTTCTGCACCGAGAAGCCGATATTGGGCATACGGAACTGCCGCTCGTCGGGCCGGGTCGGGTACTTCGCCACCAGATCGGGACGCGGCGAGTAGACCGGCTCGCGGTGCACCGGCACCGGGTCGGGCAGGTTCCAGGCATTCGCGCGCGCCTTGCCGTTGCCGAACGGAATAACCCCGTGGTCGAGGCAGACGCGCTGGATGCCGCCGGAGAGATCGGTGGCCCAGCTCACGGTATCGGGCTTGTCGCCACCGATCTTCAGGATCGTGGCGAGCTCGTCAGCACTCAGGTCTTTGTCCCAGCCGAGCTTCTTGAACACTCCGAAGGTGAATTCCGGATAGCCGTCGGTGAGATCGGAATCTTTGGTGAAGCTGTCCTCGGCGAGCAGGGTCTGGCCGTTGCGCTCTGTGCCGAACCGGGCACGGAAGGTGCTGCCGCCGTCCTTCACATGCAGCGAGGTGTTGTAGAGGATCGCGGTGCCGGGATGGCGCAGCTCCGGTTTGCCCCAGCAGGGCCAGGGCAGGCCGTAGTAATCGCCGCCCACCTCCGGGTCGTCCTTGGGCGCCCGAAGGGTGATGAGATCGAACTTGTGCTGGTTGCGCATATGCGCCTTCAGCCGCTCCGGGCTCTGGCCGCAATAGCCGGTCGACCAGCCGCCACGGTTGATCTCCCGCAGAAGGTCCTCGGCCGAAGGGACGTTGTTCTCGACCTTGATGTTCTTGAACAGTGTCTCGGCGAAGCCGAGCTTCTTGGCCAGGAGATAGAGAACTTCGTAGTCGTTCTTCGACTCGAAGGCCGGCTTCACGATCTGCTCGCCCCACTGGATGGAGCGGTTCGAGGCCGTCCGCGACCCTTCCATCTCGAGGGAGGTGCAGATCGGCAGCAGGTAGGTGTTGTCCTGCCGGGCGTCGAGGGCCGCGAAGGTGGTCGGATGGGGATCGGCGACCACCAGCAGTTCGAGCTTGTTCATGCCCTCGATCGCCTCGGGCAGACGGGTCACGGTGTTTCCGCCGTGGCCGAACACCATGAACGCCTTGATCGGGCTACGCTGATCGATCTGCTCCGGCGGCAGGTTCACGGCATCGAACCAGCGCGTCGAGGTGATGCCGGGCGCTTCCATGTTCTCCTTGCGCGAACGGGACTTGCGGCCGGCCGCGGCGGGAACTTCGTCGAAGCGAGACTGCAGCCACTCGTAGGGCACGTCCCAGACGCGGGCCCAATGGCGCCAGCCGCCTTCGACGAGACCGTAGTAGAGCGGCAGCGAGGTGACATCGAGGCCGAGGTCGGTCGCGCCCTGCACGTTGGTGTGGCCGCGGAAGATGTTCGCGCCGGTGCCTGGCTTGCCGACGTTGCCCGTGGCGAGACAGAGGATGCAGAGCGCGCGCACGTTGGCGGTACCGACCGTGTGCTGGGTCGCGCCCATGCACCATATCAGGGTCGCGGGCTTTTCCTTGGCGAACTTCTCCGCCACCCGGCGTAGCTGCTCGCCGGGCACGCCCGAGACACGCTCGACCTCGTCGGGCGTCCACTTGGCGACCTCCTTGCGGACGTCGTCCATGGCGTAGACGCGCTGGCTGATGAATTCTTTGTCCTCCCAGCCATTCTGGAAGACGTGCCAGAGGATACCCCAGACCACCGGGATGTCGGTACCGGACCGGATGCGCACGTACTCGGTGGCGTGGGCCGCCGTCCGGGTGAAGCGCGGATCGATGACGATCATGTTCGCGCGATTGATCTCCTTCCCGGACAGGACGTGCTGCATGGAGATCGGGTGCGCTTCGGCGGGATTGCCGCCGAGGATGATCATCGTCTTGGCGTTGCGGATGTCGTTGTAGGAATTGGTCTGGGCGCCGTAGCCCCAGGTGTTGGCAACGCCCGCCACCGTGGTCGAGTGACAGATGCGCGCCTGATGGTCGACCGAGTTCGTACCCCAGAAGGCGCCGAACTTACGCATCAGGTAGGCGGCCTCATTGGTGAACTTGGCCGAGCCGAGCCAGTAGACCGAATCCGCGCCGTTTTTCTCGCGGATGGCGGCGAGCTTATCGCCGATCTCCTCGACGGCCTGCTCCCAAGAGACGCGCTGCCACTGACCCCCGACGAGCTTCATCGGATACTTCAGGCGGCGGTCGGATGAAACCAGCTCACGGATCGCCGCACCTTTCGCACAGTGCGTGCCGCGGTTGATCGGGCTGGCGTAGGACGGTTCCTGGCCGACCCAGACGCCGTTCACGACTTCGGCCGTGACGGTGCAGCCGACCGAGCAGTGCGTGCAGACGTTCTTCTTGATCTGCACGTCCGGTGACGTGGCCGAGGACCCGGCGGCGCGTGCCTGGCGAACGGATCCGAGCTGGATGGTGCCGGCCGCGGCCAAGGCGCCGGCGGTGAGGCCGGACTTCTTCAGGAAGCCGCGACGGTCGAGCACGCCAGCCGCGAGGCCGGCGGCGACGGCCTGATGCTTGGTGCGGCTCGCGTCACCGCTCTTGCGCTTGGTCAGCATCGCAGGCTCACTTCTTTCCGGCGTTCGTGCTGTTCTGGAGAGTCTCGTAGCCGTTCGTCCGGTAGAACGCCTTCACCTCGTCGGTGAGGCGGTAGCGTGACCGGGTCTCGTCGGTGCCAGGATCGTAGGCCTGGGCCTCGGTGACCGACATGGGGGATGCGATGCCCGCGGCCGCCGCCACCGTGCCCCCGCCGAGCGCGCGGAAGAACTGGCGACGGCCGAGTTGGTCCTTCTGATCCTGTCCCACCGCTCAAACTCCTTAAGCGACTCTCGCCCAAATGGGCGGAACGCAATGATCCAAAGGAATGGATGCCTCAGGCATCCATCGCGAGAGCGGCCGCCTCGATATCGAGGAAAGCGCGCCCCAGCCCGCCCACCGGACGATAGAAGCGTGCCGACCCGGCGTGCTCCAGATCGGCGAAGAAGCGCTCGCCCCACGGCGCGATGTGCCGGAGGAAGAATGCCCGCGCCGCCCCGGGCTTCGCCACGAACCGTCCAGCCGTGAGGCCCGCCATCACATCGAAGAGAATCGCGAGGTGATCCTCGGGTTCGGTCGTCGCAGGGTCGCGCTCGATGCCGAGTCCCGTAAGATCTTCGCGAACCCGGGCAAGGGGACGCTCGTTGAGGAAGCCGGTCAGGTAGTAGGAAGCGTAGGGCAGAAGCTCCCCGCGTCCGACGCCAACGAAGAGGGAAAAGTATTCCCGCTCGATGGCATCCGCAGAAATCGTCCTGGCCGCAGAGGCGAGAGCGCCCACCTCCCGTCCGAGCACGCTGTCGCCGCCCTCGAGGCCAGCCAGCGCATCAAGGAGCTGTGACGTCGGAGAACGTCCGAGGAGGACGGCGAGAAGATCGTATTGCTGGGCGCGAAGGTAATCGACTTCATCCACGGCCAAGTTCGTTGCCTCGGCCGGGTCGATCCAGTCCGTCACGCCGATGCCCACTTCGGCTGAAGGCTCTGAAAACGACGCACCGGAACGCATTCGACTCCTCGACCCTTCCGGCCCCGCGCCGCTTCACGTGCAGACCGCTAAGTTTGGATTTATAATAAAAAGCGTTTCACGCGGCGGCAATCGCGTTTCTTCCGATTAGCTCGGCATCGCGCCGCCATGGCGTCGCAGGGGAGATACAATCGTTGCCGATTGAAACGTGCGGTTGGCTTTTTCCGAAGGATGACAGCCATCCTCGACAACGTGCGGGATTGGCTCGACCTGTCCTGGGAGCACCTGAGGCGCGCTGAGATCGACTTCCGCAACCGGCGCGACAACGAGTCCCGTCTCGCGCTCATCTTCCGGGCTCGCGGACGTTCCCGAGGCGGGTGGCGGGGCATGACCGGTCATGATCCGCTCGACCATGGCCTTGATGTCGTCTGTGGGCAGCATCGGACCCAGGCCAGGAACCCCGCCGGGCGTGTTCCAGTCATAGGCATAGTCCCGTGCTTCGCTGACGAAGTCACGAATTGCCGGATCAACGGACCACATCCTCCGCAGGGCGGCCTTTCGCAGTACCGCCGGAACACCGACTCGCAAAAAGGGCACGAGTTCGGTCTCGGCGGTCAGGTCCTCGATCTTGGGCAAGCGGGCGATCGCTTCCGCGAGGCTTTCGGCCTCCGTCGTCGCTTCCTGCGTGGCCTGTGCTTCGATCGTCGATTGAGCTTCGGGCGGGGTGGGGCGCCTCACCATCCCCGGCACCGCCTGCACGCGTTCCTGGCGACGAACCTCTCGCTTGCGCCGCGCCCAGCGCGACAGGATCCCTTCGCTCATTCGCCGCGCCCTCGACCAGGGCCACCGCGTGCCAGCGCTTCCGGGTCAGCGCGGTCGCGCTTGCGCTTCTCGAATTTCCGTTCGACGTGAAAGGCCTCGAAGAAGGCGAGCAGGACCGCCTGGCACTCCGCCGGCATCGGCACGGTCTCCACGATCTCACCGATGCCTTCGGCCATCGCCTCACCTTCGTAAGGATCCGCCGTCACGGTCGCGATCTCGTAGGCGTCCTCGCCAAGCTTCCGGAGGGCGACCCACAGGGAGGGTCGACCCGAAACAAGATTGTCGCGGTAATGGGAAGTTTCAGCAGGGTGCAGCAGTACCTCGTAGGCACCTGCATAGAAAACCGTCTCCTCCTCAGTCTCCGATAACGTCGTCCAGTCTGCCACAGGTGGCGCAGCCGGAAGCGCGGCGACGGGGAGCCAGGCATGCGTCGCCCAGGGGCCGCGCAGGCGCCGGCGAGCCACGAGGATGCCGACCTCGAAATGGTTCTGGGGCATGACTCGATCCTGCATGACCCGATCCTGCATGGGTTCATCCTGCATGGGTTCATGGGACATCTGCCCGCCGCTCATCGCATCGACGCATGTTGAATGGTTCGGCATCAGCAGGGCTCCTCATTCGTCCTGATGGGTAGCCCGACGATCAGGTTTTGCGGCTTCATCGTGACGAGGTTCGCCGCGTTCGCGGCCAGCAACAGGTAGACCGGCCGGTCTCCGATCGAGTCCTCCAGATGGCACCGATCCGCGAAGGTCAGGCTGAAGATCGCGATCATGCGCTCCTGATCAGCGTTCGACACCGTTTCGCCGCGCCACAGGGCGTTGCCGATCCGGGTCGCCTCAGCATCGAGGCCGACGAACCAGCGCCAATCGGGATCCTCCAGCCGGTCGAGAGGTGCGACCCGAACGTCGACGTTCAGGAGGTGTCCGACGAAGGCCTCGATCACCCGCGCGAGGCCTTCGCGGCTGCGCGCACTGGAGCCGAGATTCAGTGCCATCGAGAAGGCGTCGGACCGGCTCCAATAGCTCCAGGCATTGTCCTCGTTCAGAATGTCGAGCTCGTTCGCCGCGTCCTTGCCCAGCATGGCAACCAGCGGCGAGAGCGGGGCGCCGCCCTCTCGCGCTTCGATGACCTCGGCATCGGCCAAGAGAACGGCTCCGTCGAGACGGCTGATCCGCTGCGACCGGAACATCAACTCTGCGGCCCGCAGCACGAAGGGGTCGTCGCAGCCATCGAGGGCGTTGCGCAGGATCAGGTGCACGAGCTGATTGAGGAACAGCGAGGGGATTCCCTGCAATCCCTGGCGGACCATTGCGAGATAGGCTGCCTCGATCGAGCGTGCGTCGAGCAGTCGGTCGCGGAAGGCGAGGAGCACCTCCCAATTCTCTCGGGCATCCGAGTCCGTGATGGCCGCGACGGCCTCGGGAGGCACCGCGCGGCGCGGGTGCGCGAGCAGGTCGGCGTAGAGGCTGCGCTCCGCTGAACAGGCCTCCTCCGGCGGTACCAGCTCGGGACGAGCGAGATAGGCGAGGATCAGTTCATCGGTGACCGCCAGCCCGCCGCCCGCGGTGCGCTGCGTCAGGTGGTGGCCGCTGGAGACCCAGAACTCGGTCATCGCAGGGACTCTCCGTTTACCAAATGGGCCATGGATCAGGTCACCGAAGCCGGCGTAGCCCGCGCGAGACCGATGAGGTCGGCCCGCTCCTCGTGCTCCTCGTCATCGGTCTCCACGAAGCGGAAGGCGCGGGCATGGGCGTGAAGGCGGTCGGCACCGCGCGTTCCGGCAGTCCGCTTGTGGAGCGTCCGGAAGGCCTCCGAAATCTCGCCTGCTGTCTGGGTCCGATGCATCGCTACGACACTCCCGACCGGCACACCGCAGAGCGAGGCGGCGAAATCGATTTCTTCGCGGGCCGCCGTCCGCGCAGTTTCCCGGTTCGGTGCACCGAGACGTTCGTGGATGTGGTGGGCGAGGGCCTCCACCGCCGCGTCGCGCTCGGCCTCGGTGGCCTCGCTCACCACCACAAGTGTCGAGAATCCCAGGGAGGCGACCCCAACGAAGCCTGAGCGGAAGGCAGAGCGGGCCTTGCCTTCGAGCGATGTCAGGTCCTGGTCCCAGAACAGGAACGATCCCGTCACCGCCCACTCGCCCGGTTCGGCCGGATGCGCGAAGACGAAGGTGTCCGAGGGGTCGAGCCGCAGGGTGCGCGGCAGCTTAAGCGCCGTCATAGCCGAACCTTACCCGTCTCCGGATCGAGCCATGCGGATTCGCGCAGCAGGGATGCCAGGGGCCAGTGCTCGGACTCGCCGAGGACGACGTCGCCAGCGCGGTTGATGCGCACCGGCACGCCCGCCGGGGTGGGAAGGTGCGCCAGATAGCGCGCCGCGATTCCTTCGAATCCGTCTTCGGTCCAAACGGAGAACGTGCGGTTGAGATTGCGCGCGAAGCTCTCGACCAGCGCATCGCGGATGTCGGGCGAGAATCCTTCCTCGTCGAGCGCGGTCGAGCCCGGGGTGAGCCCCGGATCGCCGACCCCCGCCTTCGAGAGGAGTAGCATCGCGGAGAATACGAGCCAGTCCGGGACAGAATGCTCGTCGCAGCCGTCGGGCCAGCCCAGCCGCCCCCCACCGAGCCGCGCACCGTCGAAGACCAGCACATCAGGCCAGCCGAAGGTCAGCGGCATCTCGGGTGGCCCATGGGCACCGACCGCGTCGGCCAGCGCCGTCATGGCCGCGAGGAAGGCGCGCCGAGCCGAAGACAGCGGTTCCTCCGGTGCCAGGATCACCGCGACGTCAAGCACGTCCGCGCGCTCAGCGAGAAGCAGCGTCCCGGCGGCGTCGGACCCCTCGCATTTCGCCAGCGTCATCGCTTCACGGAACGCTCCGGCAGCGGGCGACACCGCCCGGGCGGTGAAGGCCGGAGGCAGAGCGAGGGCGGTTGCGGTCGTGGTGTGGCGCACTGTCATCAGGAGGCGAAAAGGAGCTCGGCGGTAGATTCAGGGTGACGGACGTCTGTCCACGACATGTTCTGCCGACGACGGCGCCACAAGGTACAAGGTGCGCGCGGGACGCGACGTCGCTGCGCGGTGATGGCGGATCGTAGTTTTGAACCATTCGAGTATATGGCATACGAACGACGACGCGAAGGGGCTCCGCCACGCCCGTGTATCCGTCGTCGCAATCCTTCCGTCGCTCGATCCAGGAGCCGTCCGTGTCAGACCGTATCGTATTCGCTTGCTCCTGCGAGAAGACGATGCCGCTCGATGCGGATGCGATCGGGCGCGGCTGCGCGGGCTCCCTGACACTCGCCGACCAGCTCTGTGGCCGCGAACTCGACCGGTTCCGCACCGCTCTGCAGGCGGGCGTGCCCGTGACGGTGTCCTGCACGCTGCAGTCTCCCCTCTTCGAAGAGGTCGCGTCCGAACTTGGCGCGGAAGACCGCGTCGCTTATGCCAAGATCCGTGAGACGGCAGGCTGGTCGTCGCAGGCGCGCGAGGCCGGTCCCAAGATGGCGGCCCTGCTCGCGGCCACCGCCGAGCCTCTCCCCGATGCCGTGACCGTGCCGATCGAGAGCCACGGCGTGGCGCTGATCTACGGTCGCGACGCCACCGCCATCGAGGTCGGACGCCGGCTCGCGGAACACCTCGACGTGACCGTGCTGCTGACCCGGCCCGAGTCCGTCGAGCCGCCGCTCCGCAACGAATTTCCGATCGTGCAGGGTACCGTCGCCGGGGGCAAGGGCCGGCTCGGCGCCTTCGAGCTACGGATCGACGACTATGCATTACCGGCGCCGTCATCCCGGTCGCAGCTCCTGTTCGGTCCAAGTCGCAACGGCGCCACGTCGACCTGCGACATCGTCATCGACGTGAGCGCAGGCACCGCCCTTTTTCCCGCTCACGAGGTCCGGCTCGGCTACATGCGGGCCGATCCACGCGACCCGGCGGCAGTCGAGCGCCTGATCGCGGAGGCGTCACACCTCGTCGGCACCTTCGACAAGACCCGCTTCGTGGATTTCCACGCCGACCTCTGCGCGCATTCGCGGTCACGCATCACCGGCTGCACCCGTTGTCTCGAGGTCTGTCCCACCGGGGCGATCACCTCGGCCGGTGATACGGTGACGATCGATCCCTACATCTGCGCCGGCTGTGGAAACTGCGCCTCGGTCTGCCCGACCGGAGCCGCCGCCTATGCCTTGCCGCCGGCCGATGCGCTGATGCGCCGCCTGCGGGTCCTGATGCTGGCCTACGAAGCGGCCGGGGGACGCGACGCGGTCGTGCTCTTCCATGATGGCGCCCATGGCGAACCCCTGATCGATGCGCTCGCCCGCCATGGCGACGGATTGCCGGCCCGGGTCCTGCCCGTGCGGGTGAACGAAATCACCCAACTCGGACCGGAATCCTTTGCGGCGCTCTTTGCCCATGGCGTGGCGGGCGTGCGGATCCTCGCCCGCGACCGCCCGAAGCACGATCTCGACAGCCTGCGCCGGGCGGCGGTTCTCGGCGACACCCTGGCGCGCGGCCTCGGCTATGGCGGCGCTACGGCCGACCCCGTCGTCTCGCTGATCGAGACGGATGACCCCGATACTCTGGGATCTGCACTGGCAGCGCTCACCACCGGACGGGCAACCCACGCGCCGTCACGGTTCATGCCCGTTGGCGGTAAGCGCGAGGTCCTGCGTTTCGCTTTGAACGAAATGCATGCGGCCGCGCCGGAGCCGGTGGCGCGGATAGCGCTCGCCGCCGGAGCACCGTTCGGCGGTCTGGACTTCCGCACCGAGGATTGCACCCTCTGTCTCGCCTGCGTCGGCGCTTGCCCGACTCATGCGCTCTCGGACAGTGCCGACCGGCCGTTGCTCGCCTTCGAGGAGAGCCTATGCGTCCAGTGCGGCCTGTGCGCCAATACCTGCCCCGAGAATGTCATCACGTTGCAGCCCGGGGTCGATTTCGAGGCTTGGGCGGCGCCGCGCCGGATCGTGAAGGAGGAGGAGCCCTTCGCCTGCCTCGCCTGCGCCAAGCCTTTCGGCACGCGCAGCACCATCGAACGCGTGGTGGAAAAGCTGCGCGACCGGCACTGGATGTTCCGTGGCGAGGCCGGCGAAGCGCGCGTTCAGGCGCTCATGATGTGCGAAGACTGTCGTGTCGAGGTCGCGGTGAATCAGGGCTTCGATCCCCATGCCGGACCCGAGCGCGATCGCCCGCGCACCACCGAAGACTACCTGCGTGAGCGGGCCGCCCGCGGCGAGGCGATCTAGCCGGAGTGATCACGGCCGTGAACTCCTGGACGTGGCGAAGCATGGCGCCTTGCGACCTCGAGCAAGTCGTCGCCCTCGCCGACCGACTGTTCCCGGACCATCCGGAGGAAGCGGCGCATTTCGCAGAGCGGCTGGCGCTGGGCGCCGGCCTATGCCTGACCCTCAGCAATCCGGCCGGAGACGTCGCCGGCTACGCCGTGGCGTATCCCTGGCCGCTGGGAGATATTCCGCCCTTGAACACATCGCCGGCGCCGGCGCCACCGGCGGAGGGGAGCGCCTACCTCCACGACCTCGGGATCGATCCGGCCCTCGCAAGATCCGGGCATGCCCGGGCCGGCCTCTCGATGCTGGTCGAGCGGGTACGTCGGGCCGGCCTCCGGGGCCTCGCTCTTGTCGCGGTCAACCGGACGGCGCCGTTCTGGCAGAGCCAGGGCTTCACGATCTGCGAGGCCAGTCCGGCGATGGCCGTGAAGGTCGCCAGCTACGGCAGCGAGGCGCGTTACATGATCCGGAACCTGTGACTCCGGCTCAGCGGATCGCCGTGGCGCTCTCCAGGAACTTCACCAGGGCTTCGCGGTCTTCCGCCCGGGTGATCGTTTGTTCCGGCATGCGCGTTCCGGGGGTGTAGCGGGCGGGGCCGACCTCGAAGAGTCGAGCAATGGATCGCGTGTCCCAGACGAGGTCCATAGCCTTCAGGGCGTCGGAGTAGCGGTAGCCCGGTGCGGTCGCGATCCGCCGGCCCATGATGCCGGCGAGCGTCGGACCGGCTCGGGGCCCGTCTTCGGGCTTGAGGGCGTGGCAGGCGACGCAGGCCCGGAACACCTCGGCCCCGCGATCCCCGTGATACGCGGCCAGCGCATCGGGCGGGCGCGGCATCGCAAGGGGGCCGATCGGCTCGCCGGTCAGCGCGTTCCACCGTCGAATGAGACGGTCGCTGCCCCCGGTGAGAAGTTCGCGTCCGTCTGGTCGCCAGGCGATGGACCAGACCGGGAGACCCGGACCGACGAGGCGGTGCAGGATCGTCCCTGCTCCACGATCGATGACGGCGACCGCGCCGCCGACCGTCGCCGCCGCGATCCGGGTGCCATCGGGGGAGGGCGCAAGGGCGATCACCGGGTTCGGCCCGGCCTCGACGGTCGCCCGGACCGTCCCGTCTGGGCGAAGGAGGCGTACGATTGCGTCTCCGCCCGCGACGGCGACCTCGCCGTCCGGGGTCACCGCCAGGGCGTTCAGGCTGGTGGGCAGCGTGAAGATCACTGGAACGCCCTGGCCATCTGCGGCAGACGGCCAGATCCGCAGTGTCGCGTCGTAGCCGGCGGTGACCGGTCGCCCGTCCGGCAGGAAGGCGACCGCATTGACGTTGCCCTGGTGTCCTTCGAGCACCCGCGCCGGACCACCGGCGATCGGCCGGATGCGTGCAGTCCCATCCCATGAAGCCGAGGCCAACAGCATCCCATCGGGGGAGATGGCGAGGCCTGCCACCGGCCCTGCATGCTCCGCGAAGATCCGCTCGGGCTCGGGCTGACCGGCGTGCCAGACGGCGATGCGGCCATCCTCCGAGGCCGTGACGAACCCGCCATCGGGCAGCGCCGCGACGGCGTTGACCGCTCCGTCATGGAAACGCAGGACGGTGAGCGCCGTCCCCGTGTCGATCGCCCAGAGGATCGCGGCCTGATCGAAGCCGCCGGAGATCGCGAGGCCGCGCGCGGGAGCAACGGCCAGGGCTCGGACCGGGCCGCCATGCCCGCGCATCTGCGGATAGGCCGCAGACGCGGACAGGCCGACGGCGAGGCAGCAGAGAGCGAGTGTCCGCAGGTCAGGTAGCCGCGACATCGAGGCTTTGATGATTTCCCGCAATGCTATTCCCGCAAGACGCACCGGCAGATCGGCTCGGCATTCGAAACTAGACGATCCACCTCGGCGATGTCCCTGCACAAGGACGGGACCCGGTGACGCGGTATGCTCGGGAGGTGCTTGATCATCGCCCGTCGATGGCGCATCGCTCGAGACATGATCGCTCCCGCCCGCAGCGCCGTCGCGACGGAGTCCGGTTCGTCCGCACCGGAAACCGGCCTACGTCTTACCGCGTCCTCGGCCCTGATGCCCCTGACGGAGGCCATTCGTTCGCTGACGGAACGGTTGGCACCGGTCGCTCCCGAGGCGGTTCCCCTCGGCGAGGTCGTCGGCGGGATCTGTGCCGACGATTGTCACGCGCCGCGTGCCATACCGGAATACCCGACCGCCCTGCGAGACGGCTGGGCCGTGCGTGGGGCCGATGTCGTCGGCGCCACGCCCTATGCCCCGATTCCCATTCAGCGGCAGCCATTCTGGGTCGAGGCTGGACACCGGTTACCGGACGGCGCCGATACGATCTTGCCGCTTGAGGCGATCGAGGGCCCGTCCGTCGTGGCCGATGCGCCGGTCGGTGAGGGCGTCCGTGCCGCCGCCGCGGAGGCCGCTTCCGGTGCCCTTCTGGTGGCGGCCGGTCAGCGGATCACACCCCTGCAGCGCCTGGCCGTTCAGGCGATTGGGATCGGAAGCGTGCCCCTGCGCCGTCCGCGATTGACCTTGATCGTCGCCGGAGCCCCGGACCGCGACACGCTGTCGCCTCTCCTCACAGACCTCATCGTCGAGGCGGGCGCGACGGTCGCCGAAATTGCGGTTGCTCGGACGCCGGAGGCGCTCGCGGACGTGCTCCGGATGCAGGACGGCGACGCCGTCCTTGTGATCGGCGGGACCGGGTTCGGCCGAGGCGATCACGCTGCCGCCGGACTCTCATTGGCCGGAATGCTTAAGGCACATGGAATCGCGCTGAAACCGGGAGAGACCACGGGCTTCGGCGAGGTCGGAGGACGGGCGGTCCTTCTGCTGCCGGGGCGACCCGATGCGGCGCTGAGTGCTTTCCTGACCCTCGGTCGCACCCTGATCGCGACGCTGTCTGGAGCCGTGCCCGTCGTCGGCATCTCCGCGCCCCTCCTGCGCAAGGTCGTTTCCACCATCGGCCTCAGCGAGGTCGTCTATGCTCGAAGGATGCCCGACGGGCTGCTGCCGCTCGGCGGGAGCGACTTGGCACTCACCAGCCTGATCCAGGCCGATGCGGCGATCCTGGTCGAGCCGGATTCCGAAGGATACCCGGCCGGCAGCATCGTCTCGGGCCTGCCCCTTTGAGCGCCGCCATGCCCACCGCCATCGCCTCCGATGAGAGCGCCTTTCTCGATCGTCTGTCCCAGGCCGCCCGCCAGGAGCAGTTCCTGACCGTCGTCAGTCGTGAGGAGGCGGTCGAGCGCTTTCGGGCGGCCGTGCCGCACGAAGCTCTGCCGGCCGAGATCGTGGAACTGGCCGACGCCCTCGGACGGGTTCTGGCCCACGACGTCGCCTCGCCCATCGACGTGCCACCCTTCGACCGCGCCCTGGTCGATGGCTTCGCACTGCGCGCCGCCGACACCGAGGGCGCCGGAGAGGCGCAGCCGCGCCGCCTGACCCTCAATCGCGAGATCCTCGCCTGCGGGGTCGTGCCGGGCTTGGCCGTTACGCCCGGCACCGCGACGCCGATCGCGACGGGTGGGGTCGTCCCGCGGGGAGCCGACGCCGTCGTGATGGTCGAGCAGACCGACTTTCGGTCGGAGGGCTCCGCGATCGACCTCGCCCAACCGGCGCGGCCGGGCCAGTTCATCGGTTATGCCGGAGCCGACATGGCCTCGGGCGAGACCGTTCTGCGCAAGGGGATGCTGATCACCGCGCGAGAGATCGGCATGCTGGCCGCTTGCGGCCTCGCGTCGATCGACGTCGTCCGCCGCCCACGAGTGGCGGTGCTCTCCACCGGCGACGAGCTCGTCGCTCCGGGAGAAGCGCTGATGGCGGGGGCGATCTACGATTCCAACGGGCCGATCGTGGCTGCCACCGTGACCGAGAACGGCGGCACGGTGAGGCCACTCGGCATCGTTCTCGATCAGGAACCGGCCCTCGAGGCCGCGCTTCGAGATGCCATCGCCGGGAGCGACATCGTCGTCCTGTCGGGCGGGACCTCGAAGGGCGCCGGGGACGTCTCGCACCGCATCCTCCAGCGCCTCGGCGAGCCCGGCATTCTCGTGCACGGCGTCGCCCTCAAACCCGGCAAGCCGCTCTGCCTCGCGGTGGCGGACGGAACGCCGATCATCGTGCTGCCGGGCTTTCCGACCTCGGCGATGTTCACCTTCCACGATGTCGTAGTGCCGCTGGTGCGGGCGATGGCCGGCCTGCCGCCGCGGGAGGAGAGCAGCGTCGCGGCGATCCTACCTCAGCGCGTTTCCTCCGAGCGTGGTCGCACGGAGTTCGTGATGACGGCCCTGGCGGAGACGGAGACCGGCCTGCGCGCCCTGCCGCTCCCCAAGGGCTCAGGCTCGGTGACAGCCTTTTCACAGGCCGACGGTTTCTTCGCGATCCCTGCCGCCCGTGCCGGCATGGAGGCCGGTGAGACCGTGGCCGTCACCCGCCTCGGCGCCGGGGTCCGGCCGCCGGACCTCACGATCATCGGCAGCCACTGCGTCGGCCTGGACCGGGTGATCGGTCGGCTGGCGGAGCGGGGGATTCGCGCGCGGCCCATCTGGGTCGGCTCGGCCGGTGGCCTCGCCGCTTTGGGCCGGGGCGAGGGCGACCTCGCGGCGATGCATCTGCTCGATGCCGAGACCGGGGTGTACAACCGACCGTTCCTCTCGCCCGGCATGGTGTTGGCCGAGGGATGGGGGCGCCTCCAGGGTGTCGTCTTCCGGCCCGGCCATCCCCTGTTCGAGGGCCGCTCAGCGGAGGAAGCCGTAGCGGCGGCCCTGGCGGAACCGGAGACCGTCCTGGTCAACCGCAACACCGGTTCGGGCACCCGCGTGCTCGTCGACGGCCTGCTCAAGGGCGCCCGCCCGCCGGGCTTCTGGAACCAGCCGCGCTCGCACAATGCCGTTGCGGCGGCGGTTGCACAGGGACGGGCCGATTGGGGCGTCGCCATCGCCACCGTGGCGCGGGCCTACAGCCTCGGTTTTCTGCCCCTCGCCGATGAGCGCTACGATTTCGCCTATCGAGCCGCCCATAGTCACCGGCCGGCACTTGCTGCCTTCCTCGCTTGCCTACACGAGCCCGAGACGCGCACGCTTCTCAGCGAAGCCGGGTTCTCGCCCGCGGAGGCGCCGTGAATCCCGCCCGGGTCATCGGCCTCGCCGGGTGGAGTGGGGCGGGCAAGACCACGCTCCTGTCCCGACTGATCCCGCTGCTGGTCGCCCGCGGCGTGAAGGTGGCGACGATCAAGCATGCGCACCACGCCTTCGACGTCGACCACCCGGGCAAGGATTCCTACGTTCACCGCGAGGCCGGGGCCTCGGAAATCATCGTGTCCTCGTCGCGGCGCTGGGTTCAGATCCATGAGGTCGGCGACGCACCGGAAGCGCGGCTCGGCGATCTTCTACGCCGGATCTCGCCCTGCGACCTCGTGATCGTGGAGGGCTTCAAGCGCGAGGCCCACGCCAAGCTCGAGGTTCACCGCGTCGCCAACGGCAAGCCGCCGATCTACCCTGACGATCCCCGCATCGTCGCCGTGGCGAGCGACCGAGACTTCGCGGATGCCGCCGTTCCTGTGGTCGAACTCGACGCGATCATGAAGATCGCCGATCTGGTCCTCGGCCTGGCGGAGCCGTTGGAGACGGCGCTGGCGCATATGGAGGGGTCATGGCCCAGCTGACCGACGATTGCTTCGCCTTCGGCGGTGCTCTGATGCGCATCGAGGACGCCGTGGCGCTGATCGGCGAGCGCCTGCCCGTGCTCGCCGGCACCGAGCGGCTGCCTCTCGTCCAGGCCGATGGGCGGATCTCCGCCGAAGCCGTTGTGGCGCTGCACGACGTGCCCCCGTTTGCGAACTCGGCCGTCGATGGCTACGCGATTCGCCATCGCGATCTCCTCCCCCTGGGCGAGACCCGGCTTCCGGTCCGAGGCCGGCTTCCGGCAGGCGTCGCCGCCGAGGCGATCGCGCCAGATGGTGCGGCGGTCCGGATCTTCACCGGCGCCCCGATGCCACCCGGGGCCGACACGGTGTTCATGCAGGAGGATGTGCGCCGCGACGGCGACGTGGTCGTGCTGCCCCCTGGGCTGAAGCTTGGCGCCAATGCGCGGGATGCCGGCGAAGACATCGCCCGCGGCGCCTGCGCGATCCCAGTCGGCCGGCGCCTGAGGCCGCAGGACCTCGCCCTCGCGGCGGCCTCGGGGCATGACCGGATCGCCGTACACACGCGCCTGCGGGTAGCCCTGTTCTCTACGGGCGACGAACTTGCCGAGCCTGGTTCACCGCTGCCCTCCGGCGCGATCCACGATTCGAACCGGGTGATGCTGGCGACTCTGCTCACTCGCCTCGGTGCCAAGGTCGCGGATCTCGGCATCCTGCGCGACGAGCCCGGCGCGCTTGCCGAGCGTCTGCGGCACGCCGCACGCGACCATGACCTGATCCTGACCTCGGGCGGCGTTTCGACAGGGGAGGAGGATCACGTCAAGGCTGCCGTCGAGGCGGTCGGCGCTTTGATGTTCTGGCGTCTGGCCATCAAGCCCGGCCGTCCGGTGGCGATGGGCGTCGTCGACGGCACGCCGTTCGTCGGACTGCCGGGCAATCCGGGTGCCGTTTACGTGACGCTGCTCTTCGTGGTGCGCCCGCTCCTCGCTCGCCTCGGAGGCGCCATGGACGTCGCGCCCCTCGGCCAGCCCGTTCGAGCCGCCTTCGCCTATCGTAAGAAGGCGGGCCGGCGCGAGTTCGTTCGCGCCAGCGTCGCCTTCGGCTCCGACGCCGTCCTGGAGGCGGTCAAGTATCCCCGGGAGGGCGCCGGCGTGCTCTCGTCGCTCACGGAGAGTGACGGGCTCGTCGAACTCGGCGACGATGTGACGTCCGTGACCCCGGGAGACATCCTCACCTTCTACCCGCACGCGATACTCTGGTAGCCGAGGGCGGCTCCGGCCGCGTCTCCGGCGGCCTCCGCCAGTCCCGCGAGCACCGTTTCATCGACGGTGATCCGGGCCGCGAGGTAGTAGGTCTCCCAGCCGAACGGGTGAAAGGCGAGCCCGAAGCGCTCGGCGACCGCGGGCGTCCCCATCCCGACATCCGCCGCCCCGGTGGCGATCAGCGCCGCGACGGCTTGGTGGGTGAATTCCTCGGTCTGTGCGCCCCTGATGGCTCCCGCCTCGAGGCCGGCTTCTGCGCAGAGCCGCTCGAACCAGATGCGCGTTCCGGCCCCGCGTTGGCGGTTGACGAAGTGCAGGCCGAGACGGGCGATGTCCTGGACGCTGGTCACGCCGTGCGGATTGCCCTGCGCCAGCATCAGGCCCTGCTGGCGTCGAAACAGCGGCCTCACGGTCAGCTCCGGGTCGCGGAAGAGGGCGTCGAACGGCGGCGGTGCAGGGCCTTCCGAACCGTAGTGGAAGCCGGCGGCCTCGGCGGTCCCAGCGCGGAGATGCGCGAGCGCGTCGAGGCTACCAGCGATCGCGAGCGCGATGCCGGGCTTCTCGTCGATGATGCTGAGGAGCAGCGGATCGTGGCTCGCCGCGAGCCGCAACGGAGCCGGCGTCCGGACATCGAGGCTCCGCAACGCTTCGGCCGTCCGGGCCGCTTCGGCGTCCAGGACGGGGCCGAGCCGGTCGTACATCTCGGCCAGGGCGGTGTGCAGGGCGCGGCCGTAGGGAGTGAGCACGGTGCCGTGCCCCTTGGTCTTGACCGCCACCGGTTGTCCAAGGGCCGCCTCCAGGGCGGTGACCCGGCTCCAGGCTGAGCGATAGGAGATTTCCAGCCGTCGCGCGGCAGCGACCAGGGAGTTCGAGCGGGCCAGGGCGTTGAGCAGCGCGAAGGTGGAGCGCAGTCCGAGGCCGTTCCAGTCGCCGTCGGCCTGCAACGCAAGGTTCGTGGACGAACGCATCGGAAAGCACTTTCCTATTGATCTTTCGCCTCACCCCGTATCATCCCGCGAGCCTCCGCACAGCCCAGTCCCGATGTTTCAGACATTCCAGGAAACGATCTTGCGCTTGGCGACCCTCGACCGCGATGTCTTCGTGATCGCGTTGCTCTCACTGCGCGTCAGCGTCACGGCGGTCGGGTTGGGGCTCTGCATCGGGATTCCGGTCGGCGCGTTCCTGGCGGTGGCGGACTTCCCGGGCCGGCCGGTGCTGGTCGGGCTCCTCAACGCCTTCATGGGCTTACCGCCGGTCATCGTCGGACTGGTGCTCTACCTCGTGCTGTCGCGCTCCGGCCCCCTCGGGTCCCTCGGACTCCTGTTCACCCCTGCAGCGATGGTGGCGGCGCAGGCGGTGCTGGCGACGCCCCTCGTCGCGGCCCTCACGCGGCAGGTGGTGGCGGATTCCGAGGCGCATCTCGGCGAGCAGTTGCGCTCGCTCGGACTCTCGGCGCCCCGTCGAGCGCTCGCGCTCGTTCACGACACCCGTTTCTCCCTGGTGACGACGGCGCTCGCCGCCTTCGGACGGGCAATCTCGGAGATCGGTGCCGTTCTCGTCGTCGGCGGCAACATCGATGGGCATACCCGTACGATGACGACGGCGATTTCCCTGGAGACCCAGAAGGGCGACCTGAGCCTCGCGCTCGCACTCGGGTTGGTGCTGATCGCCCTGGTGATCCTGGTCAACGCGGTGGCTGCGTTCCTGCGTTCGCACGCCGTGCGTGCCTATGGCGGCTGACCGGATGCCCGCGATCGAACTCAGCGGTCTCGTGCTCGCCCGCAACGGCACCACCATCCTCGATGGACTGAGCGCCAACATCTCTGCCGCCGGCATCACCGCCCTGATCGGCCCGAACGGCGCTGGCAAGAGTGCGACCCTGCGCGTCATCGATGGCCTGCTCAAGCCCGATGCCGGATGCGTGCGGATCGTCGGCGATGGTCCCGTTCGCCGCGCCTTCGTCTTCCAGCGACCGGCCCTGCTGCGCGCGAGCGCCCTCGCCAACGTCGCGATCGCGCTGGAACCGCTCGGTCTGTCGCGCTCCGAGCGAGCGGGCCGCGCCCGTGCGGCCCTGGCCCGCGTCGGCCTCGGCGATCGTGCGGAAGCGCCAGCGACGCGCCTCTCCGGCGGTGAGCAGCAGCGCTTGGCCCTAGCGCGTGCCTGGGCGGTCGAGCCCGATCTCCTGCTGGCCGACGAGCCCACGGCAAATCTCGACCCCGGCGCCACCGAACTGGTCGAGAGCCTGATCGTCGACATCGCGCGCCGGGGTACCAAGGTCGTGCTCGTCTCCCACAATCTCGGTCAGGTCACGCGGCTCGCCGCCGAGGCCGTCGTGCTCGCGCGCGGACGTGCCGTCGAGCAGGGCTCGACCCATGCGCTTCTCACCTCGCCCCAGGCTCCCGAGACGCGGGCCTACATCACCGGAGAACTTCCTTGGACATCCTTCGCCGCGGCCTCCTGACCTTCGGCCTGCTGTTCGCCCTCGGCGCAGCATGCGCCGCCAAAGCCGAGCCGACCTCGATCGTCGTCGCCTCCACCACATCCACCGAGCAATCCGGTCTGTTCAAGCACCTGCTGCCTCTGTTCGAGGCGAAGTCGGGGATCGCCGTGAAGGTCGTCGCTCTCGGCACAGGGCAGGCCCTCGATGCGGCCCGGCGAGGTGATGCCGACGTGGTGCTGGTTCATGACCGCCCGGCCGAGGAGAAGTTCCTGGCCGAGGGCTTCGCCACCAAGCGTTGGGATGTGATGTACAACGACTTCGTCGTGATCGGTCCGAAATCCGATCCTGCCGGCATACGCGGCGGCGACGTCGTCGCGGCCTTCGGCAAGCTCGCCACCACTGAAGTTCCATTCGTTTCGCGCGGTGACCGCTCCGGCACCCATAGCGCCGAGTTGCGGACCTGGAAGGAGGCGGGCGTCGACCTGGGCGCGGTCAGGGGGGATTGGTACCGCGACATCGGCCAGGGAATGGGCCCGGCCCTCAACACGGCCTCGGCTCTCGGAGCCTACCTCCTGGCCGATCGCGGAACCTGGCTCTCGTTCAAGAACCGCGGCGATCTCACCATCCTCGTCGAAGGCGACAAGCGCCTGTTCAACCCCTACGGCGCGATGCTGGTGAACCCGTCCAAACACCCGAGCGTGAAGGCCAAGGAGGGCCAAGCCTTCATCGATTGGCTGGTCTCCCACGATGGCCAGGCAGCCATCGCGAGCTACAAGATCGAGGGCAAGCAGCTCTTCTTTCCGAGCGCAGGCCAGTAGCTGATCACCCCTCCGACTGACGACCGCGCCGGTGCCAAACCGCACGGCCGTCGGTGGTTCTCAGCGGATGTTGCCCGATTGGCGCCGGCGCGCGACGTACCAGATGGCGAGGGCAACCACCGCGATCACGAGGCTGAGCCAGACCCAGTTGAAATCCATGGCCGCCGCGTTGGCGGCAGAGGAGTTCGAGCCGGCCGGACCGCGTTCCGGGATCGGTGGCGCCGGGTTGGTTGCCTGAGCGAGGGCCGGGCCGAGGGTTGCCATCCAGAGGAGAGCAGTCGGCACCAGGGTGCGGTTCATCGATGAGACCTCTCTGTGCTACTTCTCGGCCTGACGAGCCGCGCCGTATTGGAAGGCCGGCGCGGCGTCGATCTGGGCCTTGGTCAGCCGGATCTCGGCCTCCAAGGGCACGCCGCCGGCCAGGGCCGTGGCGCGAGCGGCCGTCGGCTTCTTGGTTTCATCGATGGTGCCGGTGGCGGACGTGACGCGATCGGTATGCTTGTCCTGCACGGCGCCGAGCACTTCGCGCGTGGTGTCGGCCCCCGGCATCGTCTCCGGCTTGACCTCGGCAGCGGCCTGCCGGCCAGGTTTCGTCTCGGGCGTCGTCACCGAGGTCGGCCCGCCCATCAGCGGGACATCCTTCATGTTCCAGGCGACCGCGTCGTAGGGGACGGCCACGAGCTTTTCGCCGATGCCGAGGAAGCCGCCGACACCGATCACCACCGCCTGAACCCTACCGTCGGCGCCGATCAGGACGTCCTCGATCGCACCGACCCGCACGTGATCCATGCCGACGACCGGCAGGCCGATGATCTTCGAGCCGCGCATCGCACCGGGAAGTGCCTGCGCGAAGCCCGTCCCGGGCTGGTCGGCGGCCGGCTGCGCGTGGGCACTGCCTCCGGACAAGGGCGGGGCCGCGAGCAGGGACAGGGCGAGGAGCAGGGCGCTCCGGTGGTAGATAGGCATCGCAGACTCCGCGAAAACGGACGGCTTCGCGGGACGCGAACGACCACTGATCAACGCGGCGACGGCAGCCGGAGTTCAAGGGGACGCGCGCGTCCTTCCTCCAGCGATTTGCCTCGTGCTATTTGACTCTCCGTGCCGGTCGAGGCTCATCTTTCCCGGCCCTGTCATGCTGTTCACGCACCTCTCCGACGACCTCTTCAAGCCGCTCGCCTCGCCGAGCCGGGCCTTCAATGCGGCTCTGCTGCTACACCTGCACGGCCGCGTGTTCGGGGACACCGCCGAGCCGCTTCGCAAGAGTGAACTCCTGACCGCGATCGGCGACTTCGCCGCCGATTTTGTCGACCGGGAGGTCGACGACGAAGGCGCGGCGTCGGTCGAACCGGGCGAGCGTCGCTCGGTGGTCTATCGCCGCCTTCTCGACGCCGGCTGGCTGGTGGAGCGGCGCGAGCGCTATGTCCCGGTGGTCGAGTTCGATCCCGAAGCACGGATGGTGATCGAAGAGTTGGCGCGCCTCGACAGAGGTGAGCGGCGCTCCTACGGGGGTGCCGTGCTCGACGTGCTGGGCAGCCTGGAAAGCGCCATCGCCAATCCGACCGAACGCTCCGAGTCGCTGGTCAACGCCGCCAAGTCGGCGCGGACCTTCCTGAGCCACCTGCGCAGCCTCGCCGGATCGATGCGCAAGAGCGAGGAGCGCATCCTGCGCGAGGCGGACCAGGGGGTCGCGCTGCGCCTGTACTTCGAGGAGTTCGTGGCGCGACACCTCGTCAGCGACTACCGGACGCTGCACACCCGCTTCAATCCGTTCCGCTTCCGGTCCGGCATCGTGCGTGAGGCCGGTCGGGCCCTGCGCGATCCCCTGACCCTCCGGGCGCTCACCGATTCGGGGCTGCGCGAGGGGCGGGCGCCCGACCGGGAGAGCGCCGAGCGGGCCGTCCGCGGCGACCTTGCCGAGATCCTGGCGATCTTCGAGGGGCTCGACCGTCACCTCGACGCCGTCGCCGACATCGTCGCCCGGCTCGAGCGCCGCATCGCCGCCACCTTGCGCTACCTCGACCACCGCGATTCCAACCGGATCGAGAGAACCGCCGCGGCGCTGCGGGCGGTGGCTGGGGCCGACGACGACCTCGACGGGATTCCCGAGCCGCAGGTCTCACTCTTCCGCCCGCCGATCGGGGAGCCGCATTGCTACGCTCCGCGCCTGCGCCGAGCGGCAATCGAGTCCGAGCCCCTGCCGGAGATCGCCATCGACCCGATCGTGGAAGCCTTTATCGCTGCCAAGGATGCCTTCCGCGAGCGTGTCGCCGTGACTCCGGAGCGCGTCGTGACCTTCATCGAGACTCACTTCGGGCGTGAGCATGCCATCCGCGGATCGCAGATCCACATCGCCGACGTCGATGACTTCGTTGTCTTCCAGCGCCTGCGCGAGATCGACGTCCTTTTCGACGGCACCTTGCGTACCCGGTATCGGCTGTCCCGGGTGGGGGGACGGGTCTCGAACGGCTGGCTCGACTGTCCGGACTTCCTGCTCGAAAGGGCGCCCTCGCTCCGGCGGTGATCGTGTCTCTCGCCCTCACTTTCCGGGGACGCTTGCTCCGAGTTCTTCCCCTTCGTTCGTGTGTCAATGACTCGGTGTGTTTAATCCAGGCCCTTGGCAAAATTCTGGGACGGGTTCATCCTCCCTAAGGTTTGGCGCGCAAGACGCGAAACCGGAGCGACGAAAGTCTGCGGGAGCGTTCGCCCATGACCACCGCCAAATGCCTCATCAAATCGGCCTGGATCGCTGCTGAAGTCGGTCGCGAACGCTGCGAGCGGGTTCTCGTGGTCGAGACCTACATCGCGGTGAGTCCGCTGGAGCCGAACTACGATCCGGTCCGGTACGAGACCATCGTGGCCGAGGTACAACGCGTCCTCGCGGCCAATCCCTCTCTCGACCGCGCCTCGATCCTCAGCATGCATCGCGACACCGCCTGCCTCTCCCTGTTCCGGGCGACCCCGGCCGTCGCAGCCTGAGCGGCGTACACGGACGCGCGGCCCGCCCTTGGCGCGACGCGCGGAGAGGGGCTAGAGACACGGACCGGCGCGGGCGCTTTCCGCGTCCGCGGAGTCCGTCATGCTCGAAGCCTTTCGCGCCATCCTCGACGGCGAGGAGCCGCCACCGCCCGGCGCGCGCGCCCCCTCGGAGGAGGAACTGACGCGTGCTCTTCAGGTGATGTTGAAGAGCCAGTGCATCTATGGCGGAACGCCGGGCATCGGGCGTTCCTATGAACTCGCCCGGCACTACGCACCCTTTTTCCAAGCCTACTTCGCGTGCCTCGGCTACGGCTTCGAAGTGATGCACCGCGACCAGATGGTGTGCCTGCGGGTCCCACCCGAAGGCGTTCGCCACGATGCCCAGGCGGAACGTCTCCGCAAGGACGAGACTCTAGTGTTGCTCGCCCTCCGCCTCGCTTACGAGGAAGGCCTGCGCGCCCATCGGGTCACGACCGACGGCGTCGTCGAGTGCACCACGGACGACATCGTCGAGTCGATCCGTAACGCCACGCGCAGCGATCCGCCGGAGGAGGCGCGCCTCACCGAGATCCTGCGCCTGTTCTCCCGCAAGGGTGGCCTGCGCCTGGGTGAACGCGACAAGGTCGAGAAGATCACGCCCCTGATGGTGCTGCCGGGGATCGCGGTGCTGTCGCCGGATGCCTGGATGGACCAGATCCGGGCCTGGGGCTCAGCGCGCGGCGACGGGGCGGCCTGACGGATCGGGCGCCGTCCAGTGTAAGCGCACCGTTAAAAGCCGCTGCCGTCGCTGATACCGGCCCGGTCCCGCCGGACTGCGCCGTCCCATGCGGACACGAGTGATACGTCCCCAGGCCGGTCCCGGCCGCGGCTTGCATCAGCGGCGCACAGCGTCCATTCCGAGGCGATCGCATTCGCTTCGGGACTTCCAGCACCGGCCGTGTACCGCCTAACCGACATCGTTCTCTCGAATTGGTACCTGATCCGCCGCGAGCAGATCCGGATTCGGGGCGCGGCTGCGCTGGTGGGACCCACGGGCGCCGGCAAGTCGACGATCTTCGACGCGGTCGGCACGGTGCTCGCCGGCAACAATGCGAGCCGGCTCGCCCTGAACGCCTCGGCCTCCGGGCGCAGCGCCCGTACGGTGCGGGATTATTGCCTCGGCTGGATCAGCGACCCGGCAGAGGGTGGGCGTCCCACGCGCGAGGCCTGTGAAACCCTGATCGTCCTCGTCTTCGAGAACGAAACGACAGGCCGGGTCGTCTCGGCCGGGCTCGCCCTGGCGGCGCGAGCGGAGGATGGCCGGGAGACCACGCTGTCGCGCTTCGTCCATGTCGGACACCGCTTCGAAATCGCCGACTACGTCCGCGAGGCGCCGGGTGGCAGCTTCGTCGCGCCCTGGGCCGAGATCGCCAAGGATCTGCGGACCCGCGGCGAGACCTTCGACGAGTACCGGGCGTCGGGCGAGCGCTTCACCGCCGAACTCCTCGGCATGCTGCGCGAGGGGGCCGCGGTGCCGGAGCCGCGCCATTTCCTGCGCACCTTCTCCAACGCGGTCGCCTTCAAGCCGATCTTCGATTCCTCGGCCTTCGTGCGCTCCTTCGTGCTCGAGCCCGAGCCCCTCGACGTCGCGCGCATCCGCCAGTCTGTGGAAACCTGGCGGCGCCTCCTCGAGACCATCGAGGAGCTTGAGCGGCGCCTGTCCCATCTTGCCCGCATTCTCGGGCGCTACGAAACCTGGGCGGAGGCAAGTCTCGCCTCGGTCCTCGGCGAGTTGCGCGCCGCGGATGCCGACCTGCGGCGTCGTATCCTCGACAATGTCACCGCGCGCCAAGCCCTCAGGGACGTCGCCGAGCGCCTGCGAATCGCCCGGGAGAGCGTCACCACGAGCCAGGGCTTCGTCCGCGAGATCGACGGCGAGATCGCCGGCAAGAAGGCGCTCTTGGCAGGTACCGCCGCCGAGGGTCGGCTCGCCGCCTCCAATGCCGGTCTCGCCATGCTGGCCCGCGACCGACGCGACCTCGCCGCTCGGGTCGGCGAACTGGTCGGCATCGTTCTCGACGCCGGCAAGCTTGTGGTGATCGTCGGCGAGATCCGCAAGGTTTCGCCCGAGGCAGCCCGCCTGGTGGAGGCCTGCGCCCGGTCCGGTCTGCGGCGGGAGGCCAATCCTGAGGAAACCCTGCGCTCGGATGGCCCACTTGCGGCGCTCATCGGCGGACTTGCGGGAATGCCCCAGATCGCGACGCCCCTCGAACGGACAGCCGAGGACGCGGCCTTGCGCGCCCGGTCCCTGGAGAACGAGGCGCAGTCCCGGGCTCCGGCACCGAGCACGGGTCGGAGTTCGGCGCCGCGCCTGTCCACCGACGTCGCGGCGTTTCGCGAGGAACTGGCGAGCCGCGGCATCGTCGCGACCCCGATCTGCGAACTCGCCGAAATCACCGATCCGACGTGGGGGCAGGCTCTGGAGGGCCTTCTCGGCGCCGCACGGGAGGCGCTGGTGGTGCAACCCGACCGGCTCAGCGAGGCCTTCGCTTACCTCGAAGCGCGCAAGAGCCAGTTCTATCGCTGCCTGCTCGTGAAGACGACGGATACGGCCCGACGCCGCGGCGGGCGCGACGACGAGGGCCCCCTCGCGCTGATCGAGACGGCGGATCCGCACGCCCAGGCCTTCCTCGGCGCACGCCTCGGCGGCTATGACCTCGCCCCGAGCGATGCGGCGCTCGCTCATATGAGCCGCGCCGTGGCCCCGAGCGGGCGCTCGACTTCGGGGATGGCCTATTCCGTGGTTCGTCCCGTCCAACTGATGATGACGCACGGACATCGCGGGCCCACGGCAGAAAGCCGCCAGGATTGGGAACAGGCGGCGGCCGAGGCGCGCCGGGCACGGGCAGAAGCGGACGTCCTGCGCGAAGCCTCGCGGATCGCCGCCGCTCTGGCCCGTCGCCTGTCCGAGACCAGCCTCGATCTCGCCGAACTGCGCGCCGAGGCGGACGCCATCGAGGGCCGGCGCCGCAGCCTGACCACGGAGCGGGAAAGCGTCGAGCGCGCCGAAACCGGCGTCCTGGAAGCGGAACTCGTCGAACTCGTCAAGGAGCGCTCGGCCTACCTCACCGAACTCGTCCAGGTGCTGGAGCCGAAGCGCGATCTGCTCCTCGGCGAGGAGGCCGGCTTGAAGGCCAAGGTGGCATCGAGCCGTGAGGCGGCCCGAGCCGCGCTGCAGGCGCGCCGGACCGCCTACCGGCGCTGGACCGGCGGAGACAGCATGCGCATCCGCCTCGTCCGTCCGGACGCCTTCGGTCCGCAGGCGCTGACCGGGTTCCGTGCGGAGCGGGCGGATCTGGATGCGAAGGCGTTGGCGAACCTCGCCAGCACGGCGCGCGCGGGGGCTCGCGAAGCGGCTGAGACGGCTCGAACCCAGGGACGTGCCGCGGAGCGGGATCTCGCCGAGTACTGCGTTCAGTGGCGTATCGAGAATCCGCTCGGTGCCGGCGATGCGCCGGCCTCCTTCGGTTACGGCTGGGCGCAGCGCGCCCATGACGAGGTGGCGGGACACGAACTGCGCCGGTACCGCGACCAGGCGCGGCGGGCCGAGAACGAGATGCGCCGCCTGATGATCGAGGATTTGTTGACCCGGCTCGCCGACAAGTTCGAGCGCGTCCGCGCGCGCCTCGATGCCCTGAACGAGCGCCTGTCGAGCCAGACCTTCACCGGGCAGACCTACGCCTTCGAGGCGGAGGTGGACCGTCGCTACGCCGCCGTCCACGCCCTGGCGACCGAGGTCGCGCGCTCGCCGGACGCCGCCCAGGCGATCCTGCCGGACGAGGGCGGCGCGATCCCCGACGGCCCGCTCTCCGCTGCCATCGACGAGATCACGGCCCTGATCGCCGGGGACGAAAGTGCGGCGCGGCTCGCCGATTACCGCAACTATTTCGTCTACGAGATCGGGATGCGCGATCGGGCTGGCAACCGCACCACGATGTCGAACCGCGCCCTGCGCGGGTCCGGCGGCGAGGCGCAGGCGCCGTTCTACGTCGCCATCGCCGCTTCGCTCGCCTCGGTCTACTATCCGGGCGACCGGCCTGGAGACGAGAACCCGGGACTGGGCCTCTGCCTTCTGGATGAGGCGTTCTCCAAGCTCGACGTGCGCAACAGCCAGGCCCTGGTGGACCTCTACCAGGCGTGGGGCCTGCAACTCCTCATCGCGGCGCCGGAGGACAAGCGCACGACGCTGACCGAGGTGATGGACACCATCGTCACCGTCTACAAGAGTCCCGACCTGACCTCTGTACGGATCGAGGCGGAGCACCCGCTGGAGGCCGCCAAGCGGGCGCTGGCCGCGATCAATCCCGAGCGCCAGGGCATCGAGGGCTTCCGGATCATCGACGCCGCCGAGTAGGACAACCGCGCTACCAGACCGGCTCGGCGCCGTACCAGGTGAAGTGCTTCTTGACCGGCTCGATCACGTCCCAGGTGCCGGAAAATCCAGCGGGCGTCACGAAGGCGTCGCCGGCCCGGTAAGTCTTCGACACGCCGTCCGCGTCGGTGACCGTGACCACGCCCTCGATCAGCTGGATGAACTCCGCCCGCCCGAAGTCGATGCGGAACTTGCCCGGCTGACAGGTCCAGATTCCGGCCGCGAACAAGCCATCGGGGCTTTTGTAGATATAGGTCGCAGTCTGCTCCGGCTTGCCCGAGAGGATGTGAGACCGCTCCGGCCAGTAAGGCGTTTCTTGGGGCTGGACGGCCGGAAAATCATGCGTCCGCTCCATCGGACCCGCGAGGAGCGGCGGTGGCGCGGACGGTCGACGCCAGGATGGCATCGTTCCCGCGAGGGCCATCAAGGGGCCTGCGAAGGCATGAAGTAAACGGGCGATTTCCATTCCAAGTCCTCAATGTCCTGATCGATCCAGGGTTGCGGATGAGACCGCAAATGGCAAGTTTGCGCTGCAGAAGGCTCGGGTTATCTGTATAGAACGGTTATTAATCTCTTGAAGCGGAATTTTATAAACCAAGGCGCGAATATCGAGACCGAATGACGGATTATCTGCCCGGCGATCCGCTGGCGCGGAGGCCGCTGAAGGTGGGCGAATCCCGCGTCGGTCGACCACGAGCACGTGTCGAGGTCACGGGATTTTCGAGGCCCGGCAGGGCGAGGCCGATCTCGATCGGCAATGCCGCTCGCTCCGAACTCCATCCGCTGCTGCGTGCCACGGTTCTCCGCGGGGCATCGGCGCGAATCCGTTCGCGGCGAGAGAGACACGCGATCCACGCCGAATGGCGTGCGGACGCCTCGGGTCCCTGAGCGCATGGCAGGCGATTCCGCGTGCCCGTGGGATCGTACTCCGGCTCACCCGGTCACCCGGCGACGGAGGCCGAACGATGTGGGACAGTCGCGACCGCGCCGATCCGCCCGGCAAGCGCACGGCCGACAGTCTATCCCGGGATGCGTCCACCAATCGGATCCGAAGCTGAACTGTCAGGTATCACACCGAAGTTCATCGCGTGAATTCATACAAACCGGGATCAGAAGCTGCACTTGCGTCGATTGATGTTTGAGGTCTTATTTGAAGCGCCGTTCAGGGTGGAATCGGTCGGTGTCTGACATCGAGGAGGCGTTTCATGGATAGAGATGGACCGCCACAGCTGCTGATCTTGCAGGCCGGCGAAACCGTCGCCGCCGATTTCTCTGAAGCGCTGCAGGGGTCGGGCAACCGCCCCGGTGTCGAACCGCGCCTCAGGGACGGCCCCGTGACGCGAAAGGCCTCCGGCGGTCCATGGCCGGCGAAATCCGCAATGCCCTCGGGCTTCGTCGGCGCCCTCGACGACATGGCGCTCCGGAATGGTTGAGATGGTGCAGGTCCTCAGAAATCCGGCGGTCGAAGATCGCCCCGTCCTCCCGGCAGTGGAAGCGCCGGCCTCGGCACTGCTGCAGAAGCTCGAAGCCTTCCAGGACTTCTCGGCGGAGGCGCGCAACGCGATCTCGCGCCTGGTGGCGACGGCCAAGGATTATCCGGCCCATACCGACATCCTGCGCGAGGGCGAGCCGGCGGACGGGGTCCTGGTCGTTCTCAGGGGGTTCGCCTGCCGCAACCAGTTCCGTCAGAACGGCGCGCGCCAGATCACCGCCTATCTCCTGCCGGGCGATCACTGCAGGCTGGAGACCGGCCTGATCAACCGGATGGATAACACCATCAGCACGCTCTCGCCCTGCCGGGTCGCGCGGGTGCCCTCGGAGGCGCTGCAGGCGGTCGTGCGGCAACATCCGGCCGTCCGCCAGGCGCTTCGGATGTGCATCCTGATCAACGAAGCGACCTTGCGCGAGTGGATCGTCAACATCGGGTGCCGGACCGCTCTGGAACGCATCGCGCACCTGTTCTGCGAACTGCACCTGCGCCTGAGCGGCGTCGGATTGGTGAGGGGCATGACCTACGACCTGCCGGTGACGCAGACCGACATCGCCGTGACGGTCGGATTGTCGAACGTGCACGTCAATCGGTCGCTGCAGGCGCTGCGCAAGCAGCGCCTCATCGCACTCTCCGGCAGGCGGCTGACCATTCTCGACTGGGAACGCCTCAGGGCACTGGCGGAGTTCAGCCCGAGCTACCTACAGGCCGAGCGGCGGATCCTCAACGGCTGAGTCGAGCCGGGGCCTGCGGCCGCCCCGGCCCATCGAAGCGGGTCAGGGCTTCTCGGCGGTCTGGGGGTCGATGGTTCCGGTCTCGGTTACCGGGCGGTCGTCCGAGGCCTCGTCGAAGGCCTGGATCCAGGCCGCCCGGTCCTCGCTTCCCTCGGCATAGGGGCAGCTCTCGCGCTGCCTGCCGTAGAGGCGGGCATTCCGGCCCTTGATGAAGGGGCTGTCGCTCGCGGTGGCGCCGTCGCTCATGTCTGATGTCCCGATGGTTGCGCGGCGCGACGGGACCGAGGACCGGTCCGTCGCGCCGCCGTGTCGCGGGTCAACCCGGAGCCCGTCGCTCGGGTTCATCCCGGCGGGGTCGCAGGGCCGCGATCAGGCCGACGCCCTCACGCGTCGCCGCGGTGGCCCTGTGCCACGGCCCGGCGCAGGATGCGGGAGAGGTCCTCCACCGAATAGGGCTTGCGCAGCAGCTCGAACCCGTGCGTCCCCCGCTCGGCGATGACGTGGCTGTAGCCGGAGGCGAGGACCACCGGCAGCTCGGGATGGCGGTTCCGGATCGCCTGTCCGAGATCGATCCCGTTCATGCCCGGCATCACCACGTCCGAGAAGACCACGTCGAAGGCGCGCTCCGCCGGTTCCAGCACCTGCAGGGCCTGCTCGGCATCGGTGACCCAGCGGGTGACGTAGCCGAGTTCCTGAAGCGCCTGGGTGGCGAAGGCGCCGACCTCGAGGTTGTCCTCGACCACCAGCACCCGGGTCCCATGTCCATCGGCCAGGGAAGCCGGCTCCGACAGGACCGCCTGCGGCGGCATCGCGCCCCGGACGCGGGGCAGGAACAGGGTGAAGGTCGTGCCGCGCCCCAGGACGCTCTCCACCACGACCTCGCCGCCGGACTGCTTGGCGAAGCCGAAGACCTGGGACAGGCCGAGACCGGTGCCCTGGCCGACGCCCTTGGTGGTGAAGAACGGCTCGAAGATCCGCTCCAGCACCTCGGGTGCGATGCCCGACCCCGTATCCGAGACCGAGACCGCGACGAAGTCGCCGCGCACCCGCGGATGCGCCCGCACGGCCGGGATCGCGCGGGCCCGGCTCACGCTGATCCGGAGCCGGCCCTCGCCGTCCATCGCATCACGGGCATTCACCACCATGTTGACGAGGGCGGTGTCGAACTGGCTCGGATCGGCATCGACGAGGCAGGTCAGCGGCGTGCCGTCGGCGGCGAGCCCCGGATCGACCTCGGTCTCCACCCGGATCCTGGCGCCCGTGAGGGTGCCGACCATGTCCGCCACCGAGGCGACCCCGCGCGCCACGTCGAAGACCTCCGGGCTCAGGGCCTGCCGGCGCGCGAAGGCGAGGAGCTGGCCGGTGAGCTTGGCGGCGCGCGAGACCGTGTCGGAGATCGCCCCGATGTAGCGTTGGCGGCGTTCCTCCGGCAGGTCGGGCCGTTTGAGGAGGTCGGTGGACGACTTGATGACCGTGAGGAGATTGTTGAAGTCGTGGGCGACGCCGCCGGTGAGCTGGCCCACCGCCTCCAGCTTCTGCGATTGGCGCAGCTGATCCTCGAGCGCCTTGCGCTCGGTCACGTCGCGGCCGGCGCCGTAGAAATGGTCGCCTTGCGGGATCGCGTTCCACGACACCCAGCGCAGGTCGCCGTCCGCCGTCCGCATGCGGACGTCCAGGTTGTCGAGGACGCCGCCCTCGGTCAGGCGCGTCAACGCGGCGGTCGCGGCCGGAACGTCGTCCGGATGGAGGAAGTCGTCGAAGCGGGCTCCGACGAGGAGGTCCGCCGGCCAGCCCAGCATCTCGGACCAGGCCGGATTCACGGCGCGATAGATGCCGTCGAACCCGCAGACCACCAGAAGGTCGCGGCTGGCGCGCCAGACGAGGTCGCGCTCGGCGGTCCGGTCCCGCGCCGTCGTCCGCAGCAGCGTCTCGGCCTCGCGCCGACCGGTGATGTCGTTGAAGAGGATCGCCACCCGGTGCTGGACGGGTTCGCCGACCCGCAGGGCATGGACGTCGAACCACCGCCCGAGGGCGACGGCGCCGCTCTCGAACCGTGCGGGCCGGCCCGTGAGGGCGACCTCGCCGTAGGTCTCCAGCCAGCGCGGCTCGAGGTTCGGTATGACCTGGCTGACCCAGCAGCCGACCACGTCGCCGAGGCCCGCCTGGCGCTCGAAGGCCGGGTTCACTTCCAGGAACCGGTAGTCGACCGGCCGGCCGCCGGCATCGAAGCGCATCTCGACGATGCAGAACCCGGCATCGATGGCGTCGAACAGCGTCCGGTAGCGGGCTTCGCTCTCGGCGAGCTTGCCCTCTTCGGTGCGGAACCGGGTGACGTCGAGCTGGCTGGCGAAGAAGTAGGTCAGCCGGCCGTCCGGGTCGTAGACCGGGCTGATGTAGAGCTCGTTGCGGAACGCGCTGCCGTCCCGGTGATAGTTGACGATCTCCACCACCACGTCGCGCCGGGCCGCGATGGCGTCGCGGACCCGGGCGACCTCGGCGGGATCGGTGCCGCTGCCCTGGAGGAAGCGACAGTTGCGCCCGAGCAGCTCCTCGGTCCCGTAGCCGCACAGGTCCTGGAACGCCCGGTTGGCGAAGACGATCGGGTTATCGGGCAGGTTCGGGTCGGTGATGATCATCGGCATGCGCGTCTTCTCGGCCGCCGTGAACAGGAGGTCGGCGCTCGCGGCCGAGGTTCGCTGCCCCGGATCGGGCGAGCGGACCAGGGCGTCGCGCTGCGCCCGCAGCGCCGCGATGTCCGCTTCGAGCGCCTGTTCCTTCAGACGAAGCCGTTCGAGCGCGTCGTCCATGAGCCCCCGTTTCACCCTCGGCGGAGGCGTTCGCGCCGGGGGGCACCTTGCCCCCGGCGTGATTCGCGCCGCGTGACGCTTCCCTACCCGACGCCCGGCGGCCCGTCGATGACGCGCGTCCGGGATGAGCGCGGCGGGATCGGAACCAATGCCCGAACCGTGGATTGCGGTAGGCGCCGATCGCTGACCCGTCTCTGTGGACCCATGCTTGCGGACCTGATGCCTGCAGGATGAGGTCCCCGCCCTGCGATATGCGACGTGCACCGCCGCTGAACCGTCACGGCCAGCTTCCGCGCTGTCCATTTCCGAGAAACGATCGTTCGTGCCGAGCCTTGGACCGATGCAGACGTTCGATACGACCACGACCACCCTGCCCACCCTGCGACGCGGCTCGCAGCTTCACGAGACCGAGCGACGCCTCAACGCGGTCCTGAACAACGCCTCGGTGGCGATCTTCCTGATGGATGACCGCCAGCACTGCGTCTACATGAACCGGGCGGCGGAACTCCTCACCGGTTTCAGCCTGACCGAGGTGCTCGCCCGCGACTGCGCGCTCCACGACATCGTCCACCACACCTATCCGGACGGGCGGCCCTTCCCGCTCGCCGAATGCGCGATCGACCGGGCCTTCCCGGAGAACAATCAGGAGCGCGGCGAGGAAGTCTTCGTCCACAAGGACGGGCATTTCTATCCGGTCGGCTTCACCGCGAGCCCGATCCGCGACGACGAGGCCCGGATCATCGGCACGATCATCGAGGTCCGCGACATCACCGAGGAGAAGGCGGCGGCCGAGCGCCAGCGCCTGCTCACCAACGAATTGAACCACCGGGTCAAGAACACCCTGGCGACGGTCCAGTCGATCGCCGCGCAGACGTTCCGGGGCAAGACCGACCCGGTTACGCGCCAGACCTTCGACGCCCGCATGGTCGCCCTGTCGAACACCCACAACGTTCTGACCGCGCAGAACTGGGAGAGCGCGAACCTGCGCAGCGTGGTCGAGGGGGCGCTGGCGCCCCATGCCCTGGCGGAGGTGGATACCGCCCGCTTCGATCTCGTCGGCCCCGATACACGCCTGCACCCCAAGGTCGCCGTGACCCTCGCGATGGCGCTGCACGAGCTCATGACGAACGCGGCGAAGTACGGCGCGCTCTCGGTCCCCGAGGGACGGGTCGGCCTGTCCTGGACCCTGGAGCCGGCCGGTGCGGGCGAGCGGCTCGACCTCGTCTGGACGGAGACCGGTGGGCCGCCCGTCACGGAGCCGACGCGGAAGGGCTTCGGCAGCCGCCTGATCGAGCGGCAGCTGCCGATGGAATTCGACGGCACCGCGACCCTCGCCTTCGCGCCCACCGGCGTGACCTGTCACCTGTGCATCCCGCTGACGGCCCTCGGCTGGCACGGCCAGGACCTAGTGGCGGGGCGGGGCGCACGATGATCGATCTCGGGGGACGACGCGTACTGCTGGTCGAGGACGAGAGCCTGGTCGCGATGCTCGGCGAGGACATGCTGCTCGACCTCGGCTGCGAGGTCGAGATCGCCATGCGGCTCGACAAGGCGGTGGCCCTGGCGCGCGCGGCCGACATCGACATGGCGATCCTCGACGTGAACCTCGGCGAGGCCTTCAGCTACCCCGTGGCCGACGTCCTCTTCGAGCGCCGGATACCGTTCATCTTCGCCACCGGCTACGGGCTGTCCGGCATCGAGCCGGCCTATGGGTCCGTGCCGGTGATGCAGAAGCCCTACCAGATCGCGCAGATGGAGCAGCTGCTCCGGCATCTCGTCACCTGCGAGACCCTGCCGACCAAGGCCGGCGGCCGGCCCCTGGACTGCGGCTGCTTGCCAGGAACCGGGACCGGCGGCCCGCAGCAGATGCGGGCGGACTGAGCGCGGCCGCTGCGGCCTTCGGTCTCCGCGCCCGGGCGCTTGCCGCCGGACCTTTCCGGACGATGTCGCGTTCGCTCCCTGCGGTGACGGGACGACGAACGCGAACGCGCATGCAGATCCATCTCGACGCCCTCGGCGGCATCGCCGGCGACATGTTCGCCGCCGCGCTCCTCGACGCCTTTCCCGACCGGGAAGCCGGGGTGCTGGACAGCATCCGCGCCGCCCTGCCGGAGGTGTGCTGCGAACTCGTCCGTCACAACGACGGCATCCTGGCCGGCCGGCGCTTCCGCGTGGCGCGCCGCGGGACGGAGGACGTCCGCGCCGAGGCCGCTCACCCCCATCGGCACTCCGATCACGGACATGCGCATGAGCACGAATCCGCGCACGGGCATCACCACGGCGACGCCCCGGCGGCGCATGGCCACCGGCCCTGGTCGCGCATCCGTGCGGAGCTGGAGGCGGCCCCCCTCGATCCGGCCGTGCGGAGCCACGCCATCGGCATCTTCACCCGCCTCGCCGAGGCCGAGGCGCGGGTCCACGGCATCGCCGTGGCGTTCGTCGCCTTCCACGAGGTCGGCGCCTGGGATTCGATCGCCGACATCGTGGCGGCCGCCCACCTGATCGCGGCCCTCGACGCCGAGGCCTGGAGCGTGTCGGCGCTCCCCCTCGGCTCGGGCCGGGTCCGGACCCAGCACGGGCCGCTGCCGGTGCCCGCACCCGCCACCAGCCTCCTCCTCGAAGGCTTCGAGACCCTGGACGACGGCGTGCCGGGCGAGCGGGTGACCCCCACCGGAGCCGCGATCCTGCGCCATCTGCGGGACGTCGCGCCGCCGCGCGCCGCCGCGCCGCGGGTGCTGACGGGCTCGGGCATCGGCTTCGGCACCAAGGTCCTGCCCGGCCTGAGCAACTGCCTGCGCGTCCTGGTCTACGAGCCTGTGGCGGCGCGCGGGAGCGGCGAGCACCGCGACCTCGGCGTGATCGAGTTCGAGGTGGACGACCAGTCGGCGGAGGATCTCGGCATGGGCCTCGACCGCCTGCGCGCCCATCCCGACATCTTCGACGTCGTGCAGATGCCGGTCTTCGGCAAGAAGGGGCGGATGATGACCCATGTCCGGGCGCTCGCCCGCGCCGGTGCCCTCGACGCGGCGGTGGCGGCCTGCTTCCGCGAGACCACCACGATCGGCCTGCGCCACCGCATCGTCTCGGGCGCCGCCCTGCCGCGCCGGATGCACACGGTCACGGTCGAGGGCCGGCCCGTGCGGGTGAAGGTGGTCGACCGGCCGGGCGGGCGCACCGCCAAGGCGGAGGCCGACGATGCGGTCGCGCAGGAGACCCACGCCACCCGCGCCGGCCTGCGTCGCGCGGCCGAGGCGTTGGCGCTGCAGGCGGATTCCGCGGACGGAGGCGCGGCATGAGCCGCGATCCCCGGTCGCGTCTGAACGATGCCCTTCGGGAGATCGGGCCGCTCGCGGTCGCGGTCAGCGGCGGCGTTGACAGCCTGACCCTCGCCGAGACCGCCCATCGCCTCCTCGGGGCCGACCGGGCGCTGATGGTGCACGCGGCCTCGCCGGCCGTGCCCGCGGAGGCGACGCTGCGGGTGCGGGACGTGGCCGCCCGGGCGGGCTGGTCCCTGCGCGTGGTCGAGGCCGGCGAGTTCGCCGATCCGAACTACCGCGCCAATCCGGTCAACCGCTGCTTCTTCTGCAAGACCAACCTCTACGGCACCATCCGCCGCGTCACCGACCGGACCATGGTGTCGGGGGCCAATCTGGACGATCTCGGCGAGTACCGGCCGGGCCTCGACGCCGCACGCATGCACGGCGTGCGCCATCCCTACGTGGAAGCCGGGCTGGACAAGGCTGCGGTGCGGGCGCTCGCCCGCGACCTCGGCCTCGGGGCGGTGGCGGAGCTCCCTGCGGCGCCCTGCCTGTCGAGCCGGGTCGAGACCGGAATCCGGATCGAGCCCGAGACCCTCGCCTTCATCCACGCCGTCGAGGGCCTGGTGAGCCGCACCCTCGACGCTGCGCCCGGTCCGAGGCGCGCCGTGCGCTGCCGTGTCCGCGCCGCCGGGATCGTGGTGGAGCTCGATCCCGACAGCCTCGCGGCGCTCGACGTTTCGCGCCGGAGCGTCCTGGCGGCGGAGATCCGGGCCGGTGCGCCTCCGAACCTGCCGGAGGCTCCGGTGCGCTTCATGGCCTACCGCACCGGCAGCGCCTTCCTGACGGGAGCGGCCCGATGAGCGTCGCCGACGAGTTCGTCCTCGACTTCGCCCGGCCCGAGCGGATCGGCCTCGAGGAGGCGATCTACGCCGCCGGCAAGTCGCCGTTACAGATCGACGCGATCCTGGATGCCGCCGCCGCGCGCGGTGCTCGGCTGCTGCTGACGCGCCTCGACGCCGACAAGCACGCGGCCCTCGCCGAGCGGCACCGCGCGGGGATCGACTATTGCGCGGTCTCGCGCACCGCGATCTTCGGCCACGCCCGGCCGCTGGCCGGGCCGGCCCGGATCGGCATCGTCGCCGCCGGTACCTCCGACGTTCCGGTCGCCCGCGAGGCCGAACGGACCCTGGCCTACCAGGGACACCCCACGACCCTCTTCGCCGATGTCGGGGTCGCGGGGCTCTGGCGCCTGACCCGGCGGCTCGACGCGATCCGCGCCCACCCGATCCTCATCGTGGCCGCCGGCATGGATGCGGCCCTGCCCAGCGTCGTCGGCGGCCTCGTCGCCAGCGCCCTGATCGCGGTGCCGACCTCCGTCGGCTACGGGGTGGCGGAGGGCGGCCGCACCGCCCTCGACGCCGTGCTGGCGAGCTGCGCCCCCGGCATCACCGTGGTCAACATCGACAACGGCTACGGGGCCGCCTGCGCGGCGATGCGCCTGCTCCAGGCCGCGCGGGCCCTCGCGGAGGCCCCGTCCGACGACGGGCGGCGGGCCTGACATGCCGCGCCCGTTTCGCTCCACCCCCCGTCACACCGGAGACCAGACATGGAACGCCGCAGCTTCCTTCAGGGCGCCGCCGCCGGCGCCGGCCTCGCCGCCACCAGCAGCGCCGGCGCGGCCGAGACCGCCCCCGGCCTGCCCGATACCCGGCCGAAGGACCCGGCCGACCTGCCGCTGCGCACCGATCCCGGCGAGCGCCGGGGCGAGATGCTCTACCGCCCGTTCGGCCGCCACGACGAGAAGATCTCGGCGATCGGGATGGGGGGCTTCCACCTGGGCAAGAACGCGGTCTCCGACGACGAGGCGACCCGCCTCATCCAGGCCGGCGTCGATCGCGGCATCACGTTCATGGACAATTGCTGGGACTACAACGGGGGCCGCTCGGAGCTGCGCATGGGCGCCGCCCTCGCGCAGGGCGGCTACCGCGACAAGGTCTTCCTGATGTCCAAGATGGACGGGCGCACCAAGCAGGAGGCGATGCGCCAGATCGACGAATCCCTCAGGCGCCTGCGCACCGACCGCATCGACCTCGTGCAGCACCACGAGATCCTGCGCTACGACGATCCGGACCGGGTCTTCGCCGAGGGTGGCGCCATGGAGGCCTTCGTCGAGGCGAAGAAGGCCGGCAAGCTGCGCTACATCGGCTTCACCGGCCACAAGGATCCGCGCATCCACCTGCAGATGCTCGAGGTCGCGCAGGAGCGCGGCTTCCAGTTCGACGCCGTGCAGATGCCGCTCAACGTGATGGACGCGCATTTCCGCTCGTTCGGGCACCTCGTGCTGCCCTATCTCGTGCAGCACGGCATCGCGGCCCTGGGCATGAAGACCTTCGGCGACGGGGTCATCCTCAAGAGCGAGGCACCGATCAAGCCGCTCGAATACCTTCACTTCTGCCTGAACCTGCCGACCAGCGTCGTGATCACCGGCATCGAGAGCCAGCGCGACCTCGACCAGGCCTTCGAGGCGGTGAAGACCTATCGACCGATGGACAAGGCGACGGTGGCCGAGCTCCTGGAGCGCAGCAAGCCCTACGCGCTCCAGGGCAAGTACGAGCTGTTCAAGACCTCCGCCACCTTCGACGGCACGGCCAAGAACGCGGCCTGGCTCGGCGAGGACGTCGAGAGCGTGAAGACGCTCGCCCCGACGATGGAGTGATCGCGGACGGGCTCTTCGCGCCGATGGGTGCGAATCAGCCGAGGACTCTTCCGGGGGATCTCAGGCCGCCCCACGTCATCCCGGGTCCGCGCAGCGGAGCCCGGGATCCAGGAACGCAGGTGCTGCGGAACGTGAAACTGCCGGCGACGCGCGCCGGCAGGCCGGTCAGCCTTCCTTGAAGCCGTATTCCGGCACGCCCTCCTCGTTGCCGTAGTACTTGTACGGCAGGAACTTGCCCGAGAGGTTCATCTTCACCCGGTCGCCCTTGTTGTTGGGCTCGCGTTCCATGGTCATGTTGAAGTCGATGGCCGACATGATGCCGTCCCCGAACTCCTCCTGGATCAGCTCCTTCCAGGTGGTGCCGTAGACCATCACCAGTTCGTAGAACCGGTAGATCAGCGGGTCCGTGGGCGGCATCTGGGCGATCGAGCCGCGGAAGGGCGCCTCGTTCAGCATCCGCTCCTCGGACGGCGAGAGACCGAACAGCGCGGCGGCCTTGGCGGCCTGGGCCTTGGGCAGCTTCATCTGCCCCATGCAGGCAGCGGTGATCAGGATCGGAGAAATGCCGCCGATCTCCTCCTGGATGTACTTCCAGGTCCAGCCCTTCTCGCGCTTGATGTCGAGGAGCTTCTCGGTGAGGTCTTCGCGCTTCATGCCTGGGGTCTCCGTGGCGAATTGAAAGAACGCGTCGCACAGGCAAGCAGGACTGGTGCCGTTTCGCGGTTCCGCCAAGGTGGGAATCGGCCCGGTCGATCCGGGCGGCACGCAGGCCGGCCGATCCCGCCGCGTCGGCGGCGGCGTCGGAATGCCCAGCCGGTCGTGTGGATCGGTCCGACGCGGGCCGGCCCGCCGCGCTCGGCCTCCATCGTCGCCCCGTGGCGACGTTTCCCGAGACGGGCGACCCGGCGTCGAGGACACGCGCTCGCGAACCCCTGTTTCCTTCTGGATCGGCAGGAAAAATCGCCGGGATGTCCCGCCTCGGGGTCGCGGTTTCAAGCGAGGGGATGGCGGTCGCTGCACGGCATCGCCCGCGATCCAGCGAGGACGCCCATGCGGTCGGCGTTCCCCGGCCGCAGGCCGCGCGCCTGCTCCGAGGCGCGCTGTCCCGAGAGACGCCTCAGGCGAACAGCATGGTGTCCGAGGGGGCATGGACGATGAAGGCCTTGCCCTCGTCGACCCAGCCGGCGCCGGCCGCGCCAGCGTTGATGCCGGCGGCCTCCTCGGCGCTGCCCGCGTAGTGATGCAGCCCCGACACCTTGTTGTAGAAGCGCTCCAGCGTCATGTGCCCGGCCCCGCTCGGGTCGTTGTAGGCCTGGAAGGCGACGCCCTCGTAGTGGTAGCTCGAGGCGGAATTGACCAGCTGATCGCGCTCCGCGACGCTGTCGGTCAGGAAGTGCGTGCCGGACTTCGTCTCCAGGAAGCGGAACACGTCGTGGGTGAGCGCGCTCTGATCGGGCGTCCCCCAGGGCGAGCCCTCGAAGTTGAAGGTCGGCATCGTGCTCTGGATCTGCTGCTTTTCGTTGCCGCTCGTGGTGTAGAAATGGTCTCCCGTTTTGGTGTCGAAGAACCGGTAGATCGCGCGGTAGTTTCCGTCGGCGGATGCCGCCGCGGCCGCGGTGGCGGGGCTCGCCGCCGGGACCACGGACGGCGCCACGGCCGGGGTCGCGATCAAGCCGACGCTGCCGTTCGTCACGAGCGTCGCGCCCGCACCGCCTGACTGGGCGGCGAGGGCTTGAACGATGGAGAGATCCCCCGTCAGGCTCAGGGTCGAGAAGCGCTCACCGGAATTGAGCGTCATGTCCCAGTTGTTGTAGAGATGCGTCGCCGTCGAGGGCATGTAGAAGACGTTGTTGTAGTGATAGTCGCCGGTCTGCTTGAAGAACGAGTCACCGGTATTGAGGTACATCGCATTGTCGTGGAACGCGATCTGCCCTGGCTTGTAGGCGGCGTCCAGGAAGACGCTCGCCATCTGTTTCGTGCTGTTGTTCTGCTCGATGACCGAATTGTGGCTGACGTCCACGTTGGCGAATTTGCTGGCGAATCCGCCGCCGCCATTGTGCAGGACCATGAAGCCGTTGTTGTTCAGGCTGACGTTGTTCGTGATGGAGATGTTCGTCAACGCGTTGTTGAAACCGCCGGCCTCGATGAAGCCGACGCTGTTTTCGACCCAGTTGTCGTGGATCCTGATGTTGTCCATGTTGCCGAACAGCTCGATGCCGCCGCCGTCATAGGCGTAGTCGTAGCTGGCGGCCTTGCCGTTGATGACGCGATTGAACGAGACTTCGTTGTTACTGTTGCCGATCAGGATGCCGACCGCGCCGTAATCGTCATCCTTGATGTCGGGCGTATTCTTGATCATCTTCAGATCATGGAAATAGCTTCGCGTGACGAGGTTGTTCGTGCCGTTGAGCATGACGCCTTCGCCGACGTTGCTCGCCTCGATGTTCCGGATCGTCACGAAGCTCGACGTTTTCATGACGTTGATGCCGGCTTGTCCGGCCGCGCTGATGTTCAGACCTTCGACGACGATGTATTTCGAATTGGCGATGTTGATGCCGTCGGAGTAACCGGAGGCGTTGTTGTTGATGACGGCCGCGGCCCCCAGGCCATAGGTTGTGAAGGTGATCGGCGCGGCCTCCGTGCCGGATGCGGCGATGTTCAGCGCCCCCGTCCCAGACGCCGCGGCGGAGTAGGTCGTGCCGGCCTTGAATGCGACGGTGTCGCCGGCCTGCAGCTTGAGCTTGTTGACGGCGTCGAGGCTCGCGAAGGGGGTGGCCGTGGAGCGGCCGCCGTTCTGGTCGCTCGCTGAGGACGAAGATGCGTCGACGTAATAAATCGTCATCACACGGTCTCGGTGAAGGGTAAAATTGATCTCAGTTCATCGGTAGGTCCTCTGTGCTTATCGAGCGTTAAGCGGCATGCTTAAGCTTTCGTTTTCGGAGCAGTTCCAAGTGTCGGCACCATGTGTGCTGCCGCGGATGTCCTGAAAGCCACAGGGTGCGCCTTCGCACGGGCCGTGTTCCGCCGCGGCCGCGCCGAAACCGGCCGGTCCGCGCTGTCGTCGGACGTACCGCGCGGGTTCGGCCGGCATCGGAAGCGCCGAACCGATACTCCGTCCGCTCCCGGACGTGTCGAAGGCCGCACGGCGGCCCTAGATGTCTCGGACGCTCGACTTCGCTGGAGTTCAGGCCCCGATGGATCTCTCACGACGCGCGCTGCTCGCCGGTGCCGGAATGCTGCCCCTGTCGATCGCCTGTCCGGGTCGTCCCGCGACGGCCGACCCTGCCCCTTCCATGGGCTTGCTGCGCCGGCCGATTCCCTCTTCCGGCGAAACCGTGCCGGTGATCGGGATCGGCACCTCGCGGCGCTACGAGGTCGAGCCGACGCCGGAGAAGATCGCTCCGCTGCGCGAGGCGGTGCAGCGGTTCGTATCGCTCGGGGGGACGGTGATCGACACCGCGCCGAGCTACGGCACCGCCGAGGACGTGCTCGGGCTGATCCTCGGCCAGGACGGCCTGCGCGAGAAGGTGTTCCTCTGCAGCAAGGTCGGGACGCCGGGCCGCGAGGCCGGTGCGGCGGAGATCGCCCGATCCTTCCAGCGCCTGAAGACGGCGGTGATCGACCTCGTCGCCGTCCACAACCTCATCGATCCGGAGGCCAACCTCGCGACCCTGCGCGGCCTGAAGGCACAGGGGAAGATCCGCTACCTCGGAGCGACGGTCTGGCGCGACAGCCAGCTCGCGGATCTGGAAGCCCTGATGACGCGCGAGACCCTGGACTTCGTCCAGGTGAACTACGCCCTCGACGACCGCAGCGCCGCCGCGCGCATCCTGCCCCTGGCGAAGGCGCGCGGCATGGCCGTGATGGTCAACGTGCCGTTCGGGCGGGACCGCCTGTTCAAGGCCGTGCAGGGGCGTGAACTCCCGCCCTGGGCCGCGGAGTTCGACTGCGCGAGCTGGCCGCAATTCTTCCTGAAATACGTCCTCGGGCACGAGGCCGTGACCTGCCCGATCCCCGGCATGGCCAAGGCGGCCTATGTCAAGGACAACCTCGGCGCCGCTCGGGGCCGCCTGCCCGACGCCGCACAGCGCACCCGCATGGAGGCCTTCGTCGATGCACTCTGATCCTCTGACCCGCCGCGCGATCCTCGCGCTCGCCGCCGGCGCGACCCTGGCGGTGGCCTTCGCCGGCCCCGCCTGGGCGCAGGCGACGTCCCAGCCCGCGCGCATCGGCATCATCGGCGCCGGCAACATCGGCGGCACCCTCGGCAGCCTCTGGGCGAAGGCCGGCCATCCGGTCATGCTGTCCTCGCGGCACCCGGAGGAACTGAAGAGCCTCGTCGAGGGGCTCGGACCCAATGCCCGCGCCGGGACTCCGGCCGAGGCGATCGCCTTCGGCGACGTCGTGCTCGTCGCCGTGCCCTACAAGGCCTATCCGCAGATCGCGCAGGATCACGGCGCCGCCCTGAAGGGCAAGATCGTGATCGACGCCGGCAACGCCACCCAGGCCCGCGACGGCGAGGTCTACGGCGAAGTCCAGGCCGGCGGCATCGCCGCCGTCTCGGCCAAGTACCTGGCCGGCGCCCGCATCGTCCGGGCCTTCAACGCGGCCAATTACAAGCTGTTCGCCAAGAACGCCCATCGCGACGGCGGCCGGATGGCGATTCCCCTCGCGGGCGACGACCCGAAGGCCGTCGCCGAGGTGTCGAAGCTCGTCACCGATGCGGGCTTCGATCCGGTGGCGGTCGGGCCGCTCGCCAAGGCCGACGGCTTCGCCATGGGCTCGCCCGGCTTCGGCCTCGAACTCACCGCCCCGGACCTGCGCACGCGCCTCGGTGTGACGCCTTGAGCCGTGAAACCGCCGCCGGCGCTTCGCCCGATGCGCCGGCGGAGCGGCCGGCCTCGACCCGGCTCGGACGTCTCGTCGACGTGCGCCCGGGCGAGGCGCCGGCGCTCGCCTGGTCCTGGGCCTACATCTTCTCGATCCTGGCGGCCTATTACGTCCTGCGCCCGATCCGCGACCAGATGGGCGTGGCCGGCGGCATCGAGAACCTGCCCTGGCTCTTCACGGGGACGCTGGTGGGGATGCTGGCCCTCAACGTGCCCTTCGCCTGGCTGGTGAAGACCCTGCCGCGGGCGCGCTTCGTGCCGCTGACCTACCGGTTCTTCGCCGCCAACATCGTGGTCTTCGCCGCCGCCCTGTACCTCGCGGGACCGGAGGGCGACGTCTGGATCGGCCGGGCCTTCTTCATCTGGCTGTCGATCTTCAACCTGTTCGTGGTCTCGGTGTTCTGGGCCACCATCGTCGACGTCTTCTCGACGGAGCAGGGCAAGCGCCTGTTCGGCTTCATCGCCGCCGGCGCGACCCTGGGCGCCATCGCGGGCTCGGCCACCACGGCGATCCTGGCCCGGGACGTGCCGACCTGGGCGCTCCTGATCGGCGCGGCCCTGCTCCTCGAGGCGGCGGTGTTCAGCATGCGCGGCCTCGCCCGGCTGTCGGACCGCCTGCGCGAGGCGCCGGGGGCCGGCGAGGCCGCGCCCGCCGAGGCCATCGGCGGCAGCGCCTTCGCGGGCATCACCCGGACTTTCCGCTCGCCCTACCTCCTCAACATCGGCCTGTTCCTGCTGCTGTTCTCGATCACCTCCACCTTCCTGTATTTCGAGCAGGCCGGCATCGCCAAGCGCAGCTTCCCCGATCGCGGGGCGCAGACGGCCTTCTTCGCCAGCGTCGATCTCCTGGTGAACGGGCTCACCCTCGGGGTGCAGTTCTTCCTGACCGGACGGATCGTGCGGCGCATCGGCGTCGGGCCGAGCCTCGCCCTGCTGCCGGCGGCCAGCATCCTCGGCTTCGCGGCGCTGGCGGTGTCTCCGACGATCACCGCCATCGTGGTGTTCCAGGTGCTGCGCCGGGCGGGCAACTTCGCCATCGCGCGCCCCATCCGCGAGGTGCTGTTCACCGTCGTGGCGCGCGAGGATCGCTACAAGGCGAAGAACTTCATCGACACGGTGGTCTACCGCGTCGGCGATCAGGTCGGGGCCTGGTCGTTCGCCGGGATCGCGGCCCTCGGGCTCGGCTCGACGGCCGTCGCCGTGACGGCGGTGCCCCTGTCCCTCGCCTGGCTCCTGAACAGTCTCTGGCTCGGGCGGCGGCAAGCGGAGCGTCAGCGGCAACAGGACGAGATCTCCCAGGATCGGGGCCGGACGGGTGGATAGCGACCGCCGAAACCGGCGGGCGTTCCTCGTAAGCGCGCCTTTCGAGCGCGCGCGCGGATCGCCGCGATTCGTCGTCAAGCGGGGCCGGTAGGGACGACTCCCGGTCTATCGACGACAACCCGATGGTTGAGTCCGTCGAACTGCCTGACGGCAATAGCAATAATCCCCAGTACGCGCTCTCCTGCAGCGTCTCTGTTGTGCACATCTCTTATCTGTGATGTGCATGTCTGGCATGTAAATCGATCAAATTGTCCGCTGGCGCTTGATAAATGTCTACGGATGAGCGATCTGGTGCCTTGGGGGCACAGGGAAAAGAAAAGTACGCATGTCTGAAAACACCGAACTTCAAACGACCGACTTCGTCGATCTCGCAGCCGACATCGTTGCGGCTTACGTGTCGAACAACCCCGTCCGGACCACCGATCTCCCGGACCTGATCCGCAGCGTGCACGCTGCCCTCAACGGCCTGGTCAGCGGCGTCGCGCAGACCGCGGAGGAAATCGCGCCCGAGAAGCCGACGGCCGCGCAGATCCGCAAGTCGGTCATGCCGGACGGCATCATCAGCTTCCTCGACGGCAAGAGCTACAAGACGCTGAAGCGGCACCTGAGCAGCCACGGCCTCGATCCGCACAGCTACCGCCAGCGCTACGGCCTTCCGGCCGACTATCCCATGGTCGCCCCGTCCTACGCGGCGATGCGCTCGGAACTGGCGAAATCCATCGGCCTCGGCCAGGTCGCCAACCGCAACGAGGACGAGGACGCGCAGCCGAAGACCAAGGGCCGCAAGCAGGCCGCCTGATCGACCGCTCCATGCCTTGTCGAAGCTCCGTGTCCGTCGATGGCGCGGGGCTTCGTCGGTTCAGCCGACCCGCCCCGCCAGCCCCGCTGCGAGGCTGCCGACCGTCGTCCTAGAGCCAGCGTTCGTCGAGGTCCGCCGCATTGCGATCGGCGATCGGTTGCGACGCGTCGCCATGGGCGAAGATCACGAGATCGTCCGGCCCCACGTCGCGCGTGGCGTAGAAATCCCAGCGCCGGTGGATCACCCGCGGCCCGCCGAAGATGCGGTAGGCGTTCCAGTATCGGTCGTCACGGAAGCCGACGTAGTGGACGCTCCCGGGCGGTCCTGCGGCTTCGCCATCGCCGGCTGCGGGCAGCGAGGTCGGGGCGCGATCGGCCGGCACGGCGGACCCTATCGTCCGCCCAGGGAAGCGGGCTGGCCGGGCAGCGCCACTCGGGTGCCGGTGTCGATCAGGCTGTCGCCCGCGACCCGATAGACGCCCAGCGTCCGGTCGACGTAGTTCCCGACATAGACGTAGGCCCCGGACGGACTGAACGCGATCCCCTGGGTCACGGCACCCGCCTCGGCCGTCGACGCCAGCCGGACGCCGTCCGGGGCGATCGTCAGCAGGGCGACGGCGCCGGTCGGCGTATAGGCCGGGCTGCTGCGCGGTGCGCTCGCACCGCGGACCACGGAGACGGCCGCGTGCCGGCCGTCGGGTGCGATCGCCAGGGCCTCGGGCGTGTCGCCGATGCCGAGATGATCGATGACGCGGGGGCGGGGGCCATCGGCGCGGATGACGCTCACCGTATCGGCGTGACCGTCGCTCGGCTCCGATCCGGTATTGCCGGTGAGCGCCAGGGACCCGTCCGGCGTCACGTCGAGCCCATAGACCCCCGGTCCCACCGGCATGTCCCGATCGCGCTCGTAGCGCACCTGCGCCCCCTCGACGGTGAGGATTCCGATGCGCCCGGCCTTGTTCTTCGCCACGAAGGCCCGTCGTCCGTCGGGCGCGAAGGCGACCGCCGCGGCCTCGTCGCCGACGTCGATCGTCGCCACGGGACGCACCTCCGTGCCCCGGATCGTCAGGACCGTGACGCTGCGTCCCTCGCGGTTCGCGACGAGGGCGAGGTCGCCGGCCTTCGCGATGGCGAGGCCGGAGGGTTGAAGGCCGACCGTGACGGTCTCCACGAGGCGCGCCGGGCTGGCGGCCAGATCGATGACGTGCAGCCGGTTGTCGGCCCGCGCGTACCAGGCCGCTCCCTCCTGTCGCATCAGGACGGAGCTCGCCACGAGGCCGAGCCTGCCATCGGGCGTGATCCGAAGATTCGACGGCGGTCCGTAGACGGAATTGTCGAGGGGCAGCGTCTGGACGAGCCGGGGCCGGGCCTCGTCGCTGACGTCGACGAGGCCGACCGCATCCTGGCCGTTCGGCCCGTTGCGACCGCCATCCGGTTCGAAGAAGGTCTTGCCGTCGAGGCCCACCAGCAGAAGGACCGGTGCATCGGCCCGGGCCGGCCCCGAGACCAAGAGGACGAAGGCGGCGAAAACCGCCGTTCGGTAGCGGTGCAGGGGCGGGGCGATCATGCCGTGCAGATAGGGCGACGGTCCCGCAAATCCCGCTCCGGACGTCGCGACCAGGAATTCCGGTCTTCCTGGACCCGGCGGAACTCTATCGGAACAGGCGGAGACCCGCGCCGAGAAGTCCCAGTCCGGCGATCAGCAGGGTGCCGCCGGCCCATTCGAGGGCCGCACGCCGGCGTGTCGCGTTCTGGGCGGCTGCCGCCAGGGAGACGCCGGCCACGAGGCAGCTGACGCTGATTGTCACCATCACGAACCGCCTCCCTTTCGATTTGGAGCCATCGCGGTCCTCATCCTACGATTGCCGGATTCTCCCAGTGCCTGGGTGCGGCTCTTGTCCTTCGAAGGAAGGACTGACCGCATACCCCATTTGGGGGATCGAACCGACTTCCGCACGCGATTAAATACGTACAGCCAGCGCTCGAGAGGCCGCTAATTCAATCAGACGGGTAGGTCAGAGACCGCATCGGCGAAAGAAACGGCTACTTTGAAGGGACGGTTTCATCACAAGATTTTGCAGATCTGCTGTCCAATATGAGGGAACAATAAACCCGGATAGCCTGAGAGCGAAGATCGTGCCGCGTTGTTCGGTGCAATTGGAGCTTGCGTCCGGATCTGAAAGCAAGATGCGATAGCAAAAGCGCTGATCTATGCTTTATCTTGCCTGGATACAGGCCTCTACGGTCCGGGCCTTCGGGTCGAGTGGCAATCGGAACCGGTTCTGGATCGATCTTAGGAACTATGGTGCGACGGCTGGCCGATCGCTCCGACCGCATCCGGTTTCGGAAGGCGCCGATGCAGGCCATGGTCCGAAGTCCCGCGAGGCCGGAGGGCCGTCGCGCGCGCGACCTGGATCGCGGTCGCGCAGCCTCGGATCGCAAGCATGTTTCGCGAGCGCGTCGGCCGATCGCGGTGAGGATGACGACCCGATCGCGGGGAACGGCGCCTCAGCGGGTGCCGGGGACCGGGCGCGTGGCGGAGCTGGTGAAGCGGGAGGCGGCGAGGTCGTCGCCGGGGCTGCGGGCGGAGAAGCGGGTCGCGACACCGGCCAGCGGCATGACGATGGCCGCCGGCGCGCCGTCCAGCTTTGCCTTGGCGGGAGCGAGCTTCACCGGAGCCGCGCGGCTCGCCGGTTCCGCGTCCGCGGCCGCGGCAGCGAAGAGGGCGCGCAATTGGACCCGCGGTTCGGCATTGGCGGGAACCAGCGGCGCCCGTGCCGCCACGGGCGTCGACGCGAGATTGGCCATGCCGGCATTGCCGAGGCCTGCGACCTGCACGGCGGGCCGCTGCGGGGGCAGGGGCATCGTGAGGGCTGCGGTGACGGCGGCGAATTCCGACGGACGCCGGGGCGGAAGCGGCAGGGCGATGGCGGCGACGGGCTCCGAAGCCGGCGTCGCGGCCGCATCCGGCGCCTCGCCGGTCAGCAGGCTCTGGGCGTTGCGGCCGTCCCGGCGGAGAAGATTGCCCTTCAGCGCCTCGTCGGTGGCCGGCGCCGCGTAGGCGAGGGCGGCGCGGGCGCCGACCGCATCCTCCGGATCGGCGCTGGCGACGAGGACCGGCGCCGGCTTGGCCCGCGTCCGCTCGGGCGCCTTGGCCGCCGCCTGGACCGGCGGTGCGCTTTCCTGGGCGCGCCCGCCCCCGAACAGGCTCGCGAAGAACCCCTTGATGCTCGGGCCGTCATCCTCGTCCATCTGTGCCACTTCCGTGACGCCGAGGACGGTGCCGCCGCGCGAGAGGATTTCGGCGCGGGCCAGTTCGTAGCCGGGGAGGGGGCGGTTGTCGGAGGGCAGGTGAACGGTCTTGCCGTCCGGGAAGAGGCGGGCCAGCTGGTCGTGCGTCATGCGCGGCCAGGACCGGACGGAGCCGACGTCGAGATGGACGAAGGGCGTGCCGGAGCGCGGATACCAGCCGACGCCGCCGCGCTGCATCCGCATGCCAACGGCGCGGATCTGGTCGATCGAGACGTCGGGAAGGTGGAAGTCCATCGCCTTGCCGAGCATGTGCTGGCTGTACTCGGCGACCATCCGCGAGCGCCGCCGCAGCATCGCGTTGGTGCCGGGGGAGCGATAGGCGGAGACGACGTTGATCGGCTCCTGGGAGCCCACCGACCGATAGGCCTCCCACACCGTGTCGAACAGCCGGGGATCCATCTTGGTCGGCTCGTCGGCGCGCCAGTCGCGCAGGAGCCAGTTCAGCTGTTCGAGGGCGGCCCGGTCATAGCGTCCGTCGCGCTTGAAGGTGACGGTCAGGCTTTCCTTGGTGTGGGTGTGATAGATCGAGATGGTCCGGGTGTCGCCGTTGGCGACGGCATCCTGTGTGCCGCGGGTTCCACCGACCAGGGCGAGGCCGAAGCTGCCGACGATGAAGGCGAGGCGCCCGGTGCGCTTCGCGACCGAGAGGCGCAGGGGGACGGAGAGGCGCTGGACCGAACGGCCGCGTCGCAGAAGCTTACCCACCGTGGTCTCACCCTCTACCCAGTCGCGCGCGGGGCGCGAATCGTGGTGAACGCAAGGTTGCCGAAAACCGTAAACGTCCGGTTTACCGTATCCTCGGCGCGTCGCCGCCCATGGTTCAACGGCTAAGTCTCAACCGTGGCGAAATCGTGCCCCGCTGTGCGCGGACGCACAGGGCGGATTTTCTTCCTCGCGGTGAGACTCCGCGCCGGTGCCGGGACCCGGCGCGCCGAGGCGCCGGTCGCCTACCACCAGCCGTTCAAGGGGCGGCCGGGACGCGGCGTCCACAGGTCGGGCTCGCCGAAATCGGCGGGCGGACGGGCCGCCGTGGTGCGGGTCGCCGCATCGCCCTCGGAATTCACATCCCGGACGCGCGGACGCCGCATCTCGGCCATCGGCTTCGGCGCGCCCGTCAGGATCGAGCCCGTCCGCGCGGTCACCGCAGGCTTCTTCTGGGCGGCGCGCCGGGCCTCCGGCGTCCTGCCGTCGGTCCCGCGCGCGACGAGGAGGCTGCTCGGGCTGAGGCCCAGGGCGATCTTCATGCGCGAATCGTAGCCGTAGAGGTCGGGCAGGGTGCGGACCGTTCCGGCCTCGTCGACCGAGGTCGTGAAGTAGGCGAGGTGGACCGGCAGCTTCTCGGACAGGCGGATCTGGCGCTCGCCCTTGCCGATGAGCTTCTTCAGGCGCTCGCTCGACCACGCCTCCGGCAGGACGGCGTCGGCGAACCGGAACGGGTCCTCGACCCGCACGCAGCCGTGGCTGAGGGCGCGCTGCGCAGACGAGAACAGGGTCCGGTTGGGCGTGTCGTGCAGGTAGACCGCGTGGTTGTTCGGGAACATGAACTTGATGAACCCGAGGGCGTTGCGCTCGCCCGGCGGCTGGCGCACGGAGACGTTCCCGTTGCGGTAGACCACCTCGTAGCCGCGCCGCGCCGCGTAGTTCGGGTCGCGGGCGAGCCCGGGTAGGAATTCGTTCTTGAGGATCGAGGGCGGCACGTTCCAGGACGGATTGACGACCGCGTATTCCATCAGTCCCGAAAAGATCGGGGTCGGCGATTCCGTCTTGCCGACGATCACCCGCGCCTCGTCGCGCTGGCGCCCGTCCCGGATCACCCGCACGCGGAACTCCGGAATGTTGACCATGACGTAGTCGCGGCCGAGGTCGGAGGGCAGCCAGCGCCAGCGCTCCATGTTGACGATGAGCGCGGCCTCGGCGTCGTCGGCGCGCGCCGCGGCCTCGGGCCGGGCGAGGGCGGCCACGGTCTGCGGCGTCAGGGCACCGTTGGCGGGCAGGCCTCGCGCGCGCTGGAAGGCGGTCACCGCCGCGACCACGCCGGCATCGTAGGTTTCCGGATTGCCCGGCGCGGCGTCGAGGGTGCCGGCCGTCCGCGTCTCGAGGCCGAAGCGGCTGCGCAGCGCCGGAACGCGCGGGTCCGTCATGCCGAGCTTGAGCACCGGTCCCGCCGGCAGCTGCACGCTGGGCGCGGCCGGGGTCTGGCCGCGTCCGCGCAGCGTCGCGAGGCGCGCCTTCAGGGCGAGGTAACCCGGCTGGGCCGGGTTGTAGCCCTGGAGCAGCGATCCGGCCGACGGGCCGCCGGAGGCGATGCGGGCGAGGACGGCCTCCGGCGCCGGCAGGTCGAGGACGGGGGTGATCAGGCGCGACAGGCTGGCCAGATGAATGCGCCCGCCGCGCGCATCGCGGGCATAGAGCACCACGGCGGCGGAGAGCTTGAGGTCCGCCTCCGCGATCTGGGCCTCGGTCGCGCCCTGCGTTCCGAGGACTGGGACCGGATAGGCCGAGGCCGTCAGCCCGTCTTCGCCGGCGGCGGCCAGGCGCGCCGCGGCGGATTTCGCCGCCGGGGTCAGGCTCCCGTCGACGATCCAGACCGGCTTGAAGGCGCCGAGCGCGTAGAAGGCCTGGATCGCCTCGCGGTCCTTGGTCGAGAGCCTGGCGAGAAGGGGGGCGGAATCGGCGAGCCGGGTGGCGATGGCCGCGGCCTGCGGGTCGCTCGGCGGGGGAGGCGGTGCCGCCGCTTCGCTCGCGGGCGGCGTTCCCGGAGTGGAGGAATTCGCGTCCGGCGTCGGGGCCGGGCTCGCCGTGTTCGCGGCCGCATCGGCGGGTTCGGGCCTGGCCGGCGCGACCGCCCCGGGATCGACCGAGGCGTTCCGCGTGACGGGGGCCGGCGTGTCCGAGGCCTGCGCTCGCGGAGGCTGGCCCTGGGACGTCTGGGGCTCGGGGACCTGGGCGTGAGCCCCGTAGCCGACGCAGCCCGCCAGCAGGGCGGACAGCGCGACGGAGGCGGAGCGCGAAACGCCCATGATGGCAACTCCTCGGAACCGACCGTGCCGGCCGGTGGGATTAGAATACTCGGACCGGGCGGGCGCGTGCGCAATCGCACGCTCACCGCAGGACGATGGTCAGGCGGCGGCCTCGTCGACCTTGTCCTCGTCCGCGAGGCCGAGGTCCTTGAGCTTGCGATAGAGGGTGGATCGGCCGATTCCGAGGCGGCGCGACACCTCCGACATCCGGCCGCGATAGAATTGCAGCGCGAAGCGGATGATCTCCGCCTCAAGCCCCTCCATGGTCTTCATCTCGCCGGTCTCCTCGGCGACGAGGCTCATGGCGTGCGGATCGCGCACCTCCACCCGGACGATCTCGCGCACGGGCTCCGGCGCCCCGCCCTGGACCATGGGCTGGACAGGCGCGGCGGGGATGCGGATGTCGAAGCCTTCGACCTGCGCGGCGATCTGGGGAAATTCGGAGACGGTGAGCTCGTCGCCATCCGCCAGCACGACCGCGCGGAAGAGCGCGTTCTCCAGCTGGCGGACGTTGCCCGGCCAGCCGTAGCGGGTGAGCAGCGCCATCGCCTCGGGCGTGATGGCCCGGACCTTCTTGCCCTCCTCGGCGGCGAAGCGCGCGCAGAACGAGCGCACCAGGTCCGGGATGTCCTCGCGGCGGGCGCGCAGGGGCGGCAGGGTCATCGGGAAGACGTTGAGGCGGTAGTAGAGGTCCTCGCGGAACCGGCCCTGCTTGACGAGGTCGAGGAGCGAGCGGTTCGTCGCCGAGATCAGGCGGATGTCGACGCGCACGCTGCGCTTGCCGCCCACCGGGTCGACCTCCCCCTCCTGCAGGGCGCGCAGGAGCTTCACCTGCGCGTCGAGGGGCAGTTCGCCGATCTCGTCGAGGAAGAGCGTCCCGCCCGAGGCCTCGACGAACTTGCCGACGTGGCGCTCAGTCGCGCCGGTGAAGGCGCCCTTCTCGTGGCCGAACAGGGTGGATTCGACGAGGTTGTCGGGGATCGCGCCGCAATTGACCGTGACGAAGGCCTTGCCGCGCCGGTCGCCGGAGCCCTGGATCGCCCGGGCCAGCACTTCCTTGCCGACGCCGGACTCGCCCTCGATCAGCACGGGGATGTTCGACTTGGCCGACCGCTCCGCGAGGCGGATGACCCGCTCCATGTCGGCGCTGCGCGAGGTCAGGTCCTTGAAGGTGAGGGCGCCGGAGGCGCGCCGGCGCATGCGCCGGACCTCCTCCTCGAGCTGGTCGACCTTGAGGGCGTTCTTGATCGAGACCTGCAGGCGCTCGGCCCCGGCCGGCTTGACCACGAAATCGGTGGCGCCGGCCCGCATCGCGGTGACCACGGCGTCGATCGAGCCGTTGGAGGTCTGCACGATCACCGGCACGTCGAGGCCGGTCTTGCGCATCTCGGCCATCACCCCGAGGCCGTCGAGGCCGCCGGGCATGACGAGGTCGAGGAGCACCACGTCGATCGCGTCGCCGGACCGGAGCGTCGCGAGCCCCTGCTCGCCGCTCTCGGCGACCTTCGCCTCGAAGCCCAGACGTCGGACCATCGCTTCGGCGAGGCGGCGCTGCACGGGATCGTCGTCGACGATCAGGACCGTTGTCGACATGGGGCGGCCTCGCTGTTCGCAAGCGGTGAGGTGGCCGGCGACGGGGCGTCGTCCGGGCACCATCTGCGCCGGCGTGTTTCGTTTCGAACCGTAGGGTGGCCCAAGAGCGTAAAGCCGCGCTTAACGACGATCCGACTTTTCCGGGCGCGGCGGCCGCCGGCGCTCGGGACCGGGCCGGCCGCCCCCTGACAAACCGTCTCGCCCCTCAGGATTCTGCCGGTTCCGGATTGATCGAAGGGCCCCCGCACTCGATATCACCGCGCACGGCACTCACCGCTCCCAGAGGAAACCAGAACATCATGCCGAGCCGAGCCGTCGCCCGTGCCACTCGCGCCCATGCCACTCGTTCCGGCATCGTCGCGCATGCGGAAGGGGCCAGCGCCGCCAGGGCCGCCGCGCACGCGGCCGATCTCGGCGTCCTGCCGGAATGGGACCTGACGGACCTCTATGCGGGGATCGATTCGCCGGACTTCGCCGCCGACCTCGCGCGCGCCGAGGCGGAATGCGCCGCGTTCTCCGAGCGCTACGCCGGCCGGCTCCTGGCGATGGCCGAGGGCGCCGAGGCCTCGGCCGAACTCGCCGCGGCGGTCGCGGCCTACGAAGGGATCGAAGACCTGCTCGGCCGCCTGATGTCCTTCGCGGGCCTGATCTATTCCGGCGACACCACCGACGAGCGGCGCGAGAAGTTCTACGGCGACACGCAGGAGCGCCTGACCGCCGCCTCCAGCCACCTGCTGTTCTTCGCCCTCGAGCTGAACCGCATCCCCGATGCGGCGATGGACCGGGCGATGGCCGGTGGCCCGCTCGCCCATTACGCGCCCTGGATCGAGGATCTGCGGCGCGAGAAGCCGTTCCAGCTCGACGACCGCACCGAGAAGCTGTTCCTCGAGAAGTCCGTCACCGGGCGCTCCGCCTGGAACCGCCTGTTCGACGGCACCATCGCCTCGCTGCGCTTCTCGGTGCAGGGCGAGCAGCTCACCCTGGAGCCGACCCTCAACAAGCTTCAGGATCCGGAGGGCGCCATCCGCAAGGAGGCGGCGGGCGCCCTGAGCGAGGTCTTCCGCGCCAACCTGCGCACCTTCACGCTGATCACCAACACGCTGGCCAAGGACAAGGAGATCTCCGACCGCTGGCGCGGCTTCAAGGACGTGGCGGATGCGCGCCACCTCTCGAACCGGGTCGAGCCCGAGGTGGTCGCCGCCCTGGTCGAGGCCGTCCAGACGGCCTATCCGCGCCTGTCGCACCGCTACTATCGCCTGAAGGCGAAGTGGTTCGGGCGCGATGCGCTGCCCTACTGGGACCGCAATGCGCCCCTGCCGAAGGTCGATCAGCGCACCATTCCCTGGAGCGAGGCCCGCGACACGGTCCTCGATGCGTACCAGGCCTTCTCGCCGCGCATGGCGGACATCGCCCGGACGTTCTTCGACCGCAACTGGATCGACGCGCCGACCCGGCCCGGCAAGGCGCCCGGCGCCTTCGCGCATCCGACCGTGCCCTCCGCCCATCCCTACGTGCTGGTCAACTACCAGGGTAAGCCGCGGGACGTGATGACGCTCGCGCACGAACTCGGCCACGGGGTGCATCAGGTCCTCGCCGGCCCGAACGGCGCCCTGATGGCGCCGACGCCCCTGACCCTGGCCGAGACCGCCAGCGTCTTCGGCGAGATGCTGACCTTCCGCCGCCTCCTGGCCGCGACCGCCAGCCCGAGCCAGCGTCGCGCCATGCTGGCGGCGAAGGTCGAGGACATGATCAACACGGTGGTGCGCCAGATCGCGTTCTACGCCTTCGAGCGGAAGGTCCACCTCGCCCGGGCGCAGGGCGAGCTCACCGCCGAGCAGATCAACGGTCTCTGGATGTCGGTGCAGGCGGAGAGCCTGGGTCCGGCGATCACCCTCGACGCGGGCTACGAGCCGTTCTGGGCCTACATCCCGCACTTCATCCATTCACCGTTCTACGTCTACGCCTATGCCTTCGGCGACTGCCTCGTGAACTCGCTCTACGGCGTCTATGCCAAGGCGGAGGACGGTTTCGTGGACCGCTACTTCGCCCTGCTCTCGGCGGGCGGCGCCAAGCCCTACGGCGAACTGCTGGCCCCCTTCGGCCTCGACGCCCGCGACCCGGGCTTCTGGCAGATCGGCCTGTCGATGATCGAGGGCATGATCGTCGAGTTGGAGGCGATGGAAGCGTAAGACCCTCGGCGCGCGCCGCCTTCCGTCATACGTTCCGTACAACGAAGGGCGGCGCCCCATGAAACTCGAAGTCAGGAAGATCGGCAATTCCACGGGCCTGATCCTGCCGGGGGAGCTGCTTGGAAAACTCAATCTGGCTCAAGGCGACTGGCTTTCGGTGACCGAGAACGCCGATGGTTCGGTGCGGCTGTCTCCGCTCGATCCGACGTTCGAGAAGGGAATGGAAATCGCCGAGCGTGCGATGAAGACTTATCGCAACGCGCTCACAGAACTCGCGAAGTGAGCGAATCGGGGGGCGAGATCGTCTGGCTGACGAGCGAGCTCGTCCAGGCGATCCATGCCCGTCAGTTCAGACTGTTCGGCGGGCCGAGCGGACTCCGCGACGAGGGTGCTCTGGAATCCGCCCTCGGTCGGCCGGTGAACCGCGCCGCCTATGATGCGGTCGATCTGGCCAGCTGGGTGCCGCCTATGCCTTCGGGATCGCGAAAAACCCTCCCTTCATCGACGGCGACAAGCGCGCGGCCTTCCTGTCCCTGATCACGTTCCTCGGGCTGAACGGCATCGACTTCCTGGTGGACGAGGCCGAGGCCGTGGTGATGATCCGAGGCCTCGCCGCCGGCGAGATCGAGGAAGCGGGCCTCGCCCGCTGGATCCGCGACAACTGGCCGACGCCCTGAGGGCCGAGCCGCGACCCATGAGCCCGCCGCCCTGGCAGGCCGGGCCGTCGCGCTTATCTCGGGGTAAGCCTCTCCCGCCGAGTTGAATGATCCCGATGGCCGACACCGATCGCGAAGCCAACCGTTTTTCCGCTCGCGCGAGCCGCTACGCCCGCGTCGGCGCCAATGTCGGTGGGGTGGCGGCGCGGATGGCCGGCGCCAAGTTGTTCGGCGGCAAGGAGGCGCCCACCAACGCCGCGGCCCTGGCGCAGGCCCTCGGCGGCCTCAAGGGGCCGATCATGAAGGTGGCGCAGCTGCTGGCCACGGTGCCGGACCTGCTGCCGCCGGAATACGCCACCGAGCTGCAGAAGCTGCAGGCCGACGCGCCCCCGATGGGCGCGGCCTTCGTGAAGCGCCGCATGATGGCCGAACTCGGGGCCGACTGGCAGGCCCGCTTCCAGAGCTTCGACCTCAAGCCGGCCGCGGCCGCCTCCCTCGGGCAGGTCCACCGCGCCACCGCCCTCGACGGCACCCGGCTCGCCTGCAAGCTCCAGTACCCGGACATGCAATCGGCCGTGGAGGCCGACCTCAAGCAGCTCGAGGTCGCCTTCGCCCTCCACCGCCGGATGTCGTCCTGGCTCGACACCCGCGAGATCGCCAAGGAGATCGGCGCCCGCGTGCGGGAGGAACTCGATTACGAGCGCGAGGCCAAGCACGCGGTCCTCTACGGGAACGTCCTGCGCGACGTCGATGCGGTGCGGGTTCCGGCCATCCACAAGGATCTCTCGACGAAACGCCTGCTGACCCTCGGCTGGCTCGACGGCCAGCGGATCCTCGATTTCGCCGAGGCGCCCGTCGAGATCCGCAACCGGCTGGCCCAGTCGATGTTCAAGGCCTGGTGGCATCCCTTCAGCCGCGCGGCGGTCATCCACGGCGATCCGCATCTCGGCAACTACACGGTCTTCTCGGAGGACGGCGAAGCCCAGGGCATCAACCTGCTCGATTACGGCTGCGTGCGGATCTTCCATCCGCGCTTCGTCGGCGGCGTCGTCGACCTGTACCGGGGCCTTCTGACCAACGACAACGCCCGGATCGTCCACGCCTACGAGACCTGGGGCTTCAAGAACCTCAACAAGGAGCTCGTCGAGATCCTGAACATCTGGGCGCGCTTCATCTACGGGCCGATCCTGGAGGACCGGACCCGGACGGTGGCCGACGGCGTCAAGCCGGGCGAGTACGGGCGGCGCCAGGCCTTCGAAGTGCATCAGGCCCTCAAGGCGCGCGGTCCCGTCACGATCCCGCAGGAATTCGTGTTCATGGACCGCGCCGCCGTCGGCCTCGGCGCGGTCTTCCTCCACCTCCGTTCGGAACTGAACTACCACCGGTTGTTCGAGGCGGAGATCGACCGGTTCTCCCTCGCGGAGCTCGAAGCCCGCCAGGGCGAGGCCCTGACCACGGCGGGACTTTCGTTGCCGGCTTGAAAGCGTGGCAATAAAAAGCCGTTCGCGCCGATTACAGGGCGCGCATGTCGATTGCGAGCGACCTTGGCTTGCGCTAAATCCCCTTGGAACAAATCAAGACGACGCCCAAGGGGACGCCCACAAGATGGCCGATACCAAGACCGTGTCCGGCGCGCATTACAGCCCGGCGATGGATGAGAAGACCCACGAGCAGACGTATCGCGGTTTCGTTCGGTTCGTGGAGATCGGCACCGGCGTCGTGCTGTGCTGGGTGCTGGCCCTGGCGGTCGGTGGACTCCGTGAGGCCTGGCTGACGGCCATCTTCGGCGTGATCCTGTCGGGCATCGCCGGTGCGGTGGGCGCCCTGGCGCCTGCGATCGGCTGGAAAGCCCCCCTGGCCGTCGGCATCCTGCTGGCCCTGTACCTCGCCTTCGCCTGATCCCGGTCCGAACGATTCTTGACTGATTTTGCGGGTCGCCTTCGGGCCGTCCTTTAAGGAGCATTCCTGCATGCGCATCGCTGTATTATCGGAAACCGATCCCGCGGAGCCGCGGGTCGCGGCGGTGCCAGAGACGGTCAAGAAATTCATCGCTCTCGGGGCCGAGGTCACCGTACAGGCGGGGGCCGGCCTCAAGGCCGGCGTTCCGGATTCCGAGTACGAGGCCGCCGGTGCCTCCATCGCCGGTGCCGCCGGCGAGGCGGCCGGATCGGCCGACCTCGTCCTGAAGGTGCGGCGCCCGTCTTCCGAGGAGATCGGTCTCCTGAAGCGCGGCGCCACCGTCGTCGCGATCATGGACCCCTACGGTCACGAGGCCGAACTCGGCGCGATGGCCGAGGCCGGCCTCGACGCCTTCGCCATGGAGCTGATGCCGCGCATCACCCGCGCCCAGGTGATGGACGTACTCTCCTCGCAGGCGAACCTGGCCGGCTATCGCGCCGTGATCGATGGCGCCGCCGAGTACGGCCGGGCCATGCCGATGATGATGACCGCGGCCGGTACGGTTCCGGCGGCCCGCGTCTTCGTCATGGGCGTGGGCGTCGCCGGCCTCCAGGCGATCGCGACGGCGCGCCGGATGGGCGCGGTCGTCACCGCCACCGACGTGCGTCCCGCCACCAAGGAGCAGGTCGAGTCCCTCGGCGCGAAGTTCGTCGCGGTCGAGGACGAGGAGTTCAAGCAGGCCGAGACGTCCGGCGGCTACGCCAAGGAGATGTCGGCCGAGTACAAGAAGAAGCAGGCCGACCTCGTCACGACCCACATCGCCAAGCAGGACATCGTCATCACCACGGCGCTGATTCCCGGACGGCCGGCCCCGCAGCTGGTTTCCGAGGCCATGGTCGCATCGATGAAGCCGGGTTCGGTCCTCGTCGATCTCGCGGTCGAGCGCGGCGGCAACGTCGAGGGCGCCAAGGCCGGCGAGATCGTCACGACCGACAAGGGCGTGAAGATCGTCGGCCACCTCAACGTGCCCGGACGCCTCGCGGCCACCGCTTCCAGCCTCTACGCCCGCAACCTCTACGCCTTCGTCGAGACGCTGATCGACAAGGAGGCCAAGACCCTGGCGGTCAAGTGGGACGATGAGCTCGTCAAGGCGACCAACCTGACCCGCGACGGCCAGGTTTCGCATCCCTCGTTCCAGCCCAAATCCTGATCCCGCCGGAGGATACGATGGCCACGCTTCCCCCCGATCAGGCCGCCGAGCAGGCGCGCGCCGCCGCCGCCGCGGCCCGAACCGCTGCCGACATCGCGCAGCAGCACGCGCTCCAGGCGCAGAAATACGCCGACGGCCTCGGCCACGGCCTCAGCGCCGTGACCCACGGCGCCGTCGACCCCACGGTCTTCCAGCTCGCGATCTTCGTGCTGGCGATCTTCGTCGGCTACTACGTGGTCTGGTCGGTGACCCCGGCCCTCCACACCCCTCTGATGTCCGTCACCAACGCGATCTCGTCGGTGATCATCGTCGGCGCGCTCCTGGCCGCCGGCGTTCCCTATGTCGAGCACGGCACCGGCTGGGCCCGCTTCTTCGGTTTCGTCGGCATCATCCTCGCCAGCGTGAACATCTTCGGCGGGTTCCTCGTCACCCAGCGCATGCTCGGCATGTACAAGAAGAAGGCCTGAGACATGTCCCAGAACGTCTCATCCCTTCTCTACATCGTCTCCGGCGTCCTGTTCATCATGGCGCTGCGGGGGCTCTCGCACCCGACCACGTCGCGGCAGGGCAACCTGTACGGCATGATCGGCATGGGCCTCGCCATGCTCACCACCCTGGTCGGCCATCCGCCGGCCGGGCTCGGCGCCTGGGTCATCGTGATCCTCGGCCTCGCGATCGGCGGCGGCGCCGGCGCGGTGATCGCCAAGCGCGTGCCGATGACGGCGATGCCGCAGCTCGTCGCAGCCTTCCACTCCCTCGTCGGCCTCGCGGCCGTGATGGGTGCGGCCGCGACCCTCTACGCCCCGCAGGCGGTGGGCATCCTCGAGAACGGCCACATCCACAAGGAGTCGCTGTTCGAGATGGCCCTCGGCGTGGCCATCGGCGCCATCACCTTCACGGGCTCGGTCATCGCGTTCCTGAAGCTCGACGGACGCATGTCCGGCAAGCCGATCATGCTGCCCCAGCGGCACGCCATCAACATCGCCCTCGGCATCGCGCTGGTGGTGCTGATCGCGATCTTCATCGGCAGCGAGAGCAAGGCGATCTTCTGGCTGATCGTCGTCCTGTCCTTCGTGCTCGGCGGGCTGCTCATCATCCCGATCGGCGGCGCCGACATGCCCGTCGTCGTCTCGATGCTGAACTCCTACTCGGGCTGGGCAGCGGCCGGCATCGGCTTCACCCTGGGCAACCTCGCGCTCATCATCACGGGCGCGCTGGTCGGCTCCTCGGGTGCGATCCTGTCCTACATCATGTGCAAGGCGATGAACCGGTCGTTCATCTCCGTGATCCTCGGCGGCTTCGGCGGTGACGCCGCCGCGGCCGGCGCGGGCGGCGCCGTCGAGACCCGTCCGGTCAAGCAGGGCTCGGCGGACGACGCGGCCTACATCATGAAGAACGCCGAGCGCGTCATCATCGTGCCCGGCTACGGCATGGCGGTGGCCCAGGCCCAGCACAGCCTTCGCGAGATGGTCGACATGCTCAAGAAGGAGGGTGTGGACGTGAAGTACGCGATTCACCCCGTCGCCGGTCGTATGCCCGGCCACATGAACGTGCTGCTCGCCGAGGCCAACGTGCCCTATGACGAGGTTCACGAGCTGGAGGACATCAACGGCGACTTCCCGCAGGCCGACGTGGCCTTCGTCATCGGCGCCAACGACGTCACCAACCCGGCCGCCAAGACCGACAAGACGTCGCCCATCTACGGCATGCCGATCCTCGACGTGGAGAAGGCCAAGACCGTGCTCTTCATCAAGCGCGGCATGGGCTCCGGCTATGCGGGCGTCGAGAACGAAGTGTTCTTCCGCGACAACACCATGATGCTGTTCGGCGACGCGAAGAAGGTGGTCGACAGCATCGTCAAGAACCTCTGAGACCGATGCGGGCGATGGCCCGCAGCGGAACCGACGGGGGGCCGGCGCATGTTCGCCGGCCCCTTTGTCGTTTCGGATGCAGCCCTGCGCCGCGCATGGCGCTATGATCCGCCCCGTGTCAGCCGCCCTCGCCCTCGACGCGCCCCGCGCGTTCCTCGACGTCAACCGCTCGGTCCTCGGCCGGCCCTGGCGGGACCGCTGCGCGGATCCGGCCCTCCAGGCCTATGCGGCGACCATGGTTCAGGCGCATGCCCTGCCCGAACTGCTGGCCCGCGTGCTGGCCGGGCGCGGCATCCGCCCGGCGGAGTCGGACGCGCATCTGCGCCCACGCCTGCGCGACCTGATGCCCGACCCGGATTGCCTCGTCGACATGACGTCCGCCACGGAGCGGCTCGCCCGTGCGGTCGTGGCCGGCGAGCGGGTCGCGGTGTTCGGCGACTACGACGTCGACGGCGCGGCCAGCGCCGCCCTCCTGGCCGGCTACCTGCGCAGCCTCGGCCTGACCGTCCAGATCCATATCCCCGACCGGATCACCGAGGGCTACGGCCCCAACGTCGCCGCCGTCTCGGCTCTGCGGGAGGCCGGCGCGACCCTGCTGGTCACCGTCGATTGCGGGACGAGCGGGCACGCGCCCCTCGAGGCCGCGGCGGCGCTCGGCCTCGACGTCGTCGTCCTAGACCATCACGGCGCGCCCGAGCACTTGCCGCCGGCCCACGCCCTGGTGAATCCGAACCGCCTCGACGACCTCTCCGGCCTCGGGCATCTCTGCGCCGCCGGCGTCGTCTTCCTCACCCTGGTCGCCCTGAACCGACGCCTGCGCCGGGAGGCCGCCTTCGCCGACCGGCTGCCCGATCTCGCCGAATCGCTGGACCTCGTCGCCCTGGCCACGGTGGCGGACGTGGTACCGCTCACGGGCCTCAACCGCGCCTTCGTGGTCCAGGGCCTGAAGGTAATGCGCGCGCGCGGCCGCGTCGGCCTCGCCGCGCTCCTCGACGCCGCGTCCCTGAGCGAGGCGCCGGAGGCGTGGCATCTCGGATACCTCGTCGGCCCGCGCATCAATGCCGGCGGCCGTATCGGGGATGCGGGCCTCGGCGCGACGCTGCTCACCACCGCCGACCCCGCCGAGGCCGCACGGATCGCGGCGGAACTCGACCGGCTCAACCGCGAGCGGCAGGTCATCGAGGCGGAAGCGGTCGCTGCCGCCGAGGCCGAGATGGACCATGCCCTCAGTCTCGATCCGGAGCATCCGGTGCTGGTGACCGCATCCGCCGACTGGCATCCCGGGGTGGTCGGGCTCATCGCCGCGCGCCTGAAGGAGCGCTTCGGTCGCCCGGCCTTCGCCTTCGCCCTCCGGCCGGACGGCACCGCGACCGGCTCGGGACGCTCCATCGTGGGCGCCGACCTGGGACAGGCGGTCCGTGGCGCAGTGGAGGCGGGCCTAGCCCTCAAAGGGGGCGGCCACGCCATGGCGGCCGGCGTCACGCTGCCGGGTCCGGATGTCGCGCGCTTTCGCGATCACCTCGCGGCGGCGCTGTCCGCGCCCGTCAGCGCGGCGCGGGCGGTGGAAGCGCTCCTGGTGGACGGCGCGATGAGTGCGGGCGGCGTCACCGCCGAACTGGTCCGCACGATCCACCGGGCCGGGCCGTTCGGATCGGCGGCCCCCGAGCCGACCTTCGTCCTGGCCCGGCATCGCATCGTCGATGCCGCGATCGTGGGCAACGGGCACGTGCGGGCCCGTCTGCGAAGCCGCGACGGGCAGGCCATCGGCGCCATCGCGTTCCGGGCCGCGCAGGGGCCACTCGGACAGGCCATCCTCTCCGGCATCGGCCGCGAAGTGCACGTCGCCGGCACGCTCTCGGTGGACACCTGGCGCGGCGCCGAGAGGGCACAAATGCGGATCTGCGATCTCGCGTATTTCGATTGAGCCACGCGGTTGACTCGGCGTCGGGCGGTCATCATAAGGACGGCGCGCCGTCGAGAGGCGGCCGGTTTGGGGGAATGTCCCGAGCGGCAAAGGGGGCGGACTGTAAATCCGCTGCGTAAGCTTCGTAGGTTCGAGTCCTACTTCCCCCACCAAACCTGTACCGAGATGCCGAACCCGTTCGGGCCGTCTCGAGCTTCGGTGACCTGATACGAAGGTCGGCGATGCGGGTGTAGCTCAATGGTAGAGCAGCAGCCTTCCAAGCTGAATACCCGGGTTCGATTCCCGGTACCCGCTCCACTCCCTTTCGGCACCGTCGTCAGCGGCTCGGCGGCGTCACGGATCTGCTGGCTGGTGTCGCCGCGACTCCCCGCGATACCAATCCGGACTTGGCGCCGGACGACGCTTCGCCCGCGAGCCGTCTGCGGCACGGAGCCCGCGGCCGACGCGTTCCGTATCGGGTGGACCGACGCGACGTCGAAGCCTGTCATTCTGAGCTTTGCGATCGCGTGAGCCCATCCAATGCGGATCCCGAACCTTCACGATCCTCGCAAGATATGAAAAGGCCCCGCCGCAACGGTTGCGACAGGGCCTAAGGTCTTTGGCAGATGGAAGCGCTCAGTAACCGCGACCGTAATAGCCTGGACCGCCCCGGTCATAGGCACCGGCGGCCGCGGCGCCTGCCGCCACACCGGCGATGCCTAGGCCGACGGCGGCGCCCGTCGAAAGCCCGCGGCGGTCGCGGCGATCGCCGCGTCGCTCGTAGCCACGGTCCCGGTCATAGCCTCGATCGTAATCGCGGCTGTAGCCGCCATCCCGAGATCCGCCATAGCCGTATCCCTGTGCCTGAGCACCGGTTGCGCCAATAGCCCCAAGTGAGAGCGTAACGGCGGAAATGAGAGCGAGCTTACGCATCGATGTCTCCTTCGCTGTTGCGTTGGGAGGCCAACAACCGTAAATGGGATCGGTTCCGATTTTTTCAGAGCGGACTGGCACCGGCGGACACTCGAACCTCGGCCGGTTTCGCCGCCGCCGCTTCTACGGGACCTTCCGCCCGGCGCGTCGCCGGATGCGGGGAACCGGATCCTTGTCGACCTGCCAACCCCCAGCCTCGAGACGCGCGGTGACGCGGCGGTCTCCGTTGCGTTCTCACGCCCCGGATCCTTCATCCGGCGGGTCCGATCAACCTGAAGGCCCCCATAGTCCTGGCGCCGATGACGAGGGCAGAGCTGGGCGATCTCCGATCCCTTGCAGGATAGCGCCGAACCTCTGTCCCGTGCCGTTTGACCCGCGATCCGGCGCGGCGTCGGATCGAACCGCTCCGCACCCGTCCTCCGACGTCGCTCCCTGTCCGGCGCCTTCGCCCAAGCCCGATTCTCTCGATCGGCCCGGCCGAAGGGCAACCGCGACATCGATCGTGCCCACCCGACGAGAACCTGCTTCCCAATCTGTCGAAAGCAGACACGGCAACTCTTCGCGCATTGGTCCCGATGATGATCTGTTTTACGGCCAGTCTATTTTCGAAGACCTAGATCTAGGCGTGTTAACCTTCAGAATTCGATTTTTTCGATGAGACACAAGAATGTGAACCTGATATTCGATCGATACTCTACAACTTTCGGTGACAATGTAGAAATATCAAACCGTTTTGATACTGGCCGTTACGGCATCTGGAAGTTTTATGCCGAATGGTGCTGCCGCATTGTGCTCTTCTACTCGCATGGTTCACGAGACATTTGTTTTGCTTTCTGCTAAATGATAATCGCACGCCGAAGTTTGCCGCGAAATGGGACAGGTCAGCCCCGGTTCGTGTCGGAGCCAGCGGGTGGATGGGAACCGATGTCTGCTTATCCTGAGGGCACCGTCACGATGGACACGACCTCCGCCCGCACGAGCGTCGCCGTCGCCTCGGAGACCGTCGGCCTGGCCCGGCCGCGCCCGAACCTGGCGGCCCTGCGACCCGCCCTCGATCCCGTCCTGGCCGCCCTCGCCCTGGTCCTCCTGGCCCCCCTGCTGGTCCTCGTCGCCCTGCTGGTGCGCCTCGACAGCCGCGGCCCCGTCCTGTTCCGCCAGACCCGAACCGGCAAGGACGGGCGCGCCTTCCAGATCTACAAGTTCCGCACCATGCGCGTGCTGGACGACGGGGCGGTCGTGCACCAGGCCACCCGCGGCGATGCCCGCGTGACCCGCGTCGGCGCCCTCCTGCGCCGGACCAGCATCGACGAGCTGCCCCAACTCCTCAACGTCCTCCAGGGCGACATGGCCCTGGTCGGTCCCCGCCCCCATGCCCTGGCCCACGACCTCTATTACGGCGCCGAGATCCCGACCTACCGCCAGCGCTTCGCCGTCAAGCCCGGCATCACCGGCTGGGCCCAGATCAACGGCTCGCGCGGGCCCACCCCCACCCTGGCCGACATGCAGCGCCGCGCCGCCCTCGACCTCTGGTACATCGAGAACCAGAGCCTGCGCCTCGACATCCAGATCCTCGTACGCACCGTCCTCGCCGAAATCACCCGCCGTACCAACGCGTTCTGAG
>NZ_JBKEZQ010000049.1:0-12476 GCF_053345175.1 Methylobacterium sp. M6A4_1b | reverse complement strand
CTAGCACTACTTTGGCAGATTGATCTCAAGGTGGTTGATTGAGCACAGCATCACAGTGCGGGCATCGCCGCGGTGGTGGCCGACTGAGGTGATCCAGGATGGCCTGTCGGATCGCCGGCATCGAGGGCTGAGGCGGTGGGCAGGCGATTCTTTTTTTTCCGCCCCGCCGCTGCGAGGCGGCGGGACTGGAGGAAGGCGTAGGCCATCATCGTCATCAGCGCGTGTCGATGCAGTCCCGTCCAGGATCGGCCCTCGAAGTGGTCGAGGCCGAGTTCCTCCTTCATCTGCTGGTGGGCCTGCTCGCAGATCCAGCGCGCCTTGATCGTAGCGGCGAGCTGCTTGAGGGTCGCGTCGGCGGCCAGGTTCGAGAGATAGAACTTGCGCTCGCCCGAGCCTCGCTCCTCGCTCCTCGCGCACCAGCTAGACGGCTTCCCCGGGCAGGTGCTGGTTGCCTTGTGTACCGATCCGTTGCGTCGGACCGTCTGCCATCCGGATGCGCAACGCACAGAAGCGAGCCCGCAGCCGACCCTTGGTCCCGTGCCGCCAGGTCACCGACCGGCCGGTCATGTCTGCCAGGATCGCCTCGGCCGCGACGGAGACCTGATCCGGCACATGACGCTGGCGCGGTCGCCCACGCCCCGAGACGGGGAAGATCATCGCCACGTCGGCCGGGTAGACCTTGTTGCGTCCCGAAATCCCGACGGCCCATCTCAGGCCGCGCGCTCAGGGCCTGTCGGAACGGGGCGGAGCAGCCATAACCCGCATCGACCAGCACACAGCCGAAGCGCACGCCACCCTCTCGGACCCGATCGATCTCCGTGACCGCGATCTCCAGCTTGGTGCGGGCTGCGCGCCGATCCTCGGGAACGCCGGCCCTGGCCATCCGGTCCGGGTCGGCCGTCCAGGTCTCGGGCAGGAACAGCGCCAGGCCGACCGCCACGGGCACCTCGCCGCGCGCCAGCGTGAGCGACACCAGCGTCTGGCAGTTGGCGGTCTTGCCCAGCGTGGTGGCGTATTGCGGCGCGACCCCGACCGAGTTGTTGCCCTTCTTCGGCAAGGCGGTGTCGTCGACGACGAGGATCGCATCTGCACCGCCGACCAAGCGATCGGCCTCGTAGAGAAGCGCCTGCTGAAGCGGCGCCTCATCCCAGATCCCGGCGGCGATGAAGTGGTGCAGCCGATCATAGGGAACCCCATCGTTCCGCGCCGCTATCGGCTGGACGCTCTTGCGGTCGCCAAGGCCGATCAGACCGGCCACGTAGAGGGGGCACATCGCCCGGCGTGCCGAATGCGACAGGCCCGCCAGGAACGGCTGCAGCCATCGATCCAGATCGTCACGCCATCCGCCAGCACCTGACATCGCGCGCACCCACGCTCATGACCATGGCATGCGAATCCGCAAAAACCTCCCGCGTTCCCTCAATCTGCCAAAGTAGTGTTAGATCTGTCTCCTGCCTGAACGCTTCCTAAAACGGCAGGATCGCAAGCACTCTCTCGGCCCTCGTTGGCTCGTCCTGCATGCGAGCGATTTCGTTGGCTACAGCGGTTTCCACTTACTCCGGGTCGTATCCTTCAGCGGCGAAGAAGTTGGCGCACTCGGTTGGGGTGAAGGCGTCGAGCAGATCACCGACGACAGTCCAGAGCCGATCGACCGTGCGCTCGGCCGCTTTGCGTAGCAGCGCCTTGAGCTTGGCGAAGGCCATCTCAATCGGATTGAAGTCGGGTGAGTACGGCGGCAGGAAGCGAAGCCGTGCGCCGCGGCCTCGATGGTGACTCGGATCGCCGCGCCCTTGTGGGCGGGCTGGTTGTCGAGGATGACGATGTCGCCTGGCCTGAGGGTTGGGGCGAGTACCTGCTCGACATAGGCCAGGAACCAATCTCGCGTCATCAGCCCGTCGAGTACCATGGGTGCGCTCATCCCCAACAGGCGCAAGCCCGCCACGAAGGTCGTCGTGAGCCAATGAGCATGCGGGATGCCCGAGCGTAGGCGCTGACCGCGGGCACACCGACCGCGCAGGCGCGCCATGCGGGTGGAGAGGCCGGTCTCATCGATGAAGATCAGGCGCTCAGGATTGAGGTCGGGCTGGGCGGCAAACCACGCCTCGCGCGCGTCGGCCACATCGGGGCGATCCTGCTCGGTGGCGTGCGCTGACTTTTTTTCCACGTCACCGCCCGGCGGGCGAAGAACCGCCAGAGCGTGCCCAATTCGACCGAGACGCTGCGATCGGTCCGCAGGCGCCCCTGCATCTCGGCCAGCGTGATGTCATCCTTCTCTTCGGTAAGAGCGAGCAGGAAGGCTTCGTGCTCGTCGAGCTTGCAGCCGGGTGGACGGCCCTGATGGCGAGCCCGCGTCTCTCCTGTCGTACTCGCACGCGCGGCCCAGCGGATCACCGTAGCGATGCCGACCCGATAGCACAGAGCCGCGGCCCGGCGGGACAGACCTGCGTTCACCGCGTCGAGGACGCAAACACGCAGATCGGGACTGTAGGCACGGGCCATGGCGATCTCTCTGACAAACCTTCAGGGATCAACGCTCGCCCCAGCGCAACGACTCAGGGATCGTGGAAACCGCTCTAGTTGCATCAATAATTGTTGTCCAAATTGCGAATCATTTCGCCGTCTGGGTGCAGGCAATACGCACAGGAAGCCGGAAGGAAAAGTCGGGACGCCGCCCTCTCGGGAACCCCTGGGCTTTCGGGGAGTAAGTGCTTGCGGCTGCGCAGTGCGCCGCGGATGGATACGGGGAGCGTCAAACATGACTGGGAATGAAATCGCCGAACGTGCGTTCGCTCTAAAACGGAGTCTCGAGGAGTCCTCCGGCGAGAGCAGAACTGGCGATTTTCAATTGCAACTAACAACGTTGATCGCTGAGCTAGCGAAGCAGGTGTCCATCCTTGACCGCAGCCAAAGGGTTCAATTTCAAACGACGGCAGAAGGCGAGACGATTTGAAAAAAGGAAGGCGTCACGCAATTTCCCTTTTCTCGTAGGCAGACGCATCAGCGCCGCCGCGGCTAAGCATAGATATTTGCTCGAGTGAATATGCCAGGACGCGGCGGTCCAGGGGTCGGGCCAGCGCAGAAGTGCGTTGCGTTGGCCCGGGGCCGCGTGTGTTCTTCGTGAACAGCGAAGCACTGTAGGAAGCGGATTCAGAGCCTGTTTGGGTCCCTCAGCCGGCCATTCCCATCTGTCTCGTGTGCAAACACGAATTGCGCTTGGCGGAGCGGAGTGGAGCGCAGCTGTGGATGAATCGACAGTCGTGTCTCAGGGTGTGGTGTAGCTGAGGGGTGGTCATCGGCAGTTGCTTGATAGGGTCGGGTTGCGACAACCAACCCCGAACCCGAGAGCTCCCGATGACCGACGAGATGATGATCGTGCGCGGGCAGATGAAGAAGAGTGCCAAAGCCGATCTGCTTGATGGAATTGGACGCAGGTGGCATGACCGGGGCGGCCCAAGGTAAGGATCTAGCACTACCTGGGCACTTTGATGTTAGAGGGCAGCGTGAAGCGTCTTTGGCAGTGTGGGCACAGGACTGGCGGGACGAGGCTGGCGAACAGATGACCGATGATGGCCTGCCGCACGGCGGGCAGGCTGGGTGATGGCGGTGGCCCCGGAAGACGGGTCGTCATTTTTTCCCCGCCCCGTCCGACGATGTTCGGCGAGGCGCGGGTTCTGCAGGTAGGTGCAGGCGATATACGACATCAGCGCGTGTCAATGGAGCCCGGTCCAGGAGCGTCCCTCGAAATGGTCGAGGCCGAGTTCTTCCTTGAGCTGCTGGTGGGCCTGCTTGCAGACCCAGCGTGCCTTGATCGTGCCTGCCAGGGCGCGCCGTGCCGTCTCGGCCGGCAGGTTGGATAGGTAGTATTTGCGCTCACCCGACGAGCGCCACTCGCCCACGAGCCAGACCTCCTCGCCCGGCAGATGCCGGTTGTTGCCCCAGACCGGACCGTCGCCGGCCCGCACCCGGATGGTGGCGAACCGGGCCGAGAGCTTGCCCTTCGTGCCCTGGCGCCACGTCACGCGTCGCCAGGTCAGGTCGGCCAGCACCGCCTCGGCCTCACGCGGCTCCCGGTCCGGCGAGGGCTTGCGGGCGCGCCCCGTCGGCGGCACGAGCCGCACATCGGCTGCGTAGACCTTCTGGTTCTTCACGTTGCCCACCGCCCAGCGCAGGCCCCTTGCATCCAGGCTGTGACGGAAGGCGGCGCTGACGCCGTAGCCCGCATCCGCCAGCACCGTGCCGAAGCGTAGACCGGCGGCCTGCAGGCGATCGAGTTCCGACAGCGCGATCTCGCCCTTGGTCCGCGGCGCGGTCGCCGCCTCGGGCACGCCAGCCCGCCTGCATCGCTGCGGATCCCTCGTCCACGCCTCGGGCAGGAACAGGCGCAAGCCCACCGGCACGGGCACCTCGCCCTGCGCCAGGGTAAGGGAGACCAAAGACTGGCAGTTGGCCTGCTTGCCCAGCGCACCGCAGTACTAGCGCGCCACCCCGACCGAGCGCGTGCCCTTCTTCGGCAGGGCGGTGTCGTCAATCACCAGGCAAGCATCGGATCCGCCAACCAGCCGATCCGCCTGACGGGCCAGCTCCGTCCAGAGCGGGCGATCGTCCCAGGCCGGGCTGGCGATGAAGTGCTGCAACTGGTCGTGGCCCGACAGCCCGAGCCGCATCGCCATCGGCTGCAGGCTCTTGCGATCCCCCGGCCTCAGCAGACCCCGGAGGTAGAGCGGAGCCCAGGTCCGTCAGGTCTTGCGTCCCATCGCCGCCAGAAACGGTGCCAGCCGCGTATCAAGCCCGTCCGTCTCCTCGCGATCCAAATCCATCGCCGCCCCCGAGCCATCGTCAGGCAGACAACGCATCACGACCCTTCAAAGTGCCCAGGTAGTGCTAGAAGCGAGGCCGCTTGGGTTTGGCGCCTTCGACATCTGGAAGACGGCTGATGCCGTGACGTTGCGACAGCGATGCAGCGGCGAGCGGGTCGGATGCGGAAGGCTCGGCTGAAGCGCGTATAGGCAGTCGTCCGGCGGCAGCAAGGTATGCCGACACACAGCGACGATGACCGCCCCGACGTCCAGGCTGAGCACGCTGGAGCGAGGATCCTTCGGTCCCATCCGCGCATCCATGCTGGCCTGCGTGAGCGGCACCTATGCATGGTCCTGGGGTTAATCCCATAACGCTTGACAGCGACTCTTACGCTATCTTGACCCGCGTGGGTAGCCTGACGGACCGTTGCAGTCGTCGTGGCGTTGTCGCGGAGAACCTGTCCCATACCCCTCATGTGGTATTATTCCTACCAGCAGACAGAGGACGGAAAATCTGGAGCCATCTGTTTGTGCATTAGAATATTCACTGCCAGAAAGCCGCGTGACTCGTGATTGATCTATTGGTAAGCGCATGCCTCCGCTCTTGAGAGCATTGTTCTGCCGGGTTTCGCCAGACGCCTCCGATTGACTTCTAGGATCTACTTTTGACGCTCACTACAGCTACAACGATAAAGCAGGCTTGACGCCGCCTCGGGCCAAAATCACTTTTGCGAAGAAGACAAGCGACGATTTATTTATCCGAAACTCAATCGAAGCCCGACATGAAACAAATTTGCTGCCTTTGGTCTTTCGCTGCGCCGTTGTCGTCTTAATCCTAGTCCAGTGGCACGGCCGAATCGCATATCTTACAATCGGGCCCTGGAGGGAGGCCGCTTGATGAATGCTTTTCAGTGGGGGCCGGTTGATCAGATGCCCACCTTGAGATAGGAGTGTGTCGTAAAATCAAACACGCTTCGCGCTTTGGTGCAAAACTCTCGGACAAAAAAGGGCCTTAAATGGAACGTCAGGCTATACAGTTGTTTTCGCCAAGCTTTCGGATAGAAGAATGTTTGTCAGAAATTAGGAAGTGTATGGAGCTTGGCTGGACTGGGCTGGGATTTAGAACGAACGAATTTGAAGACGCTTGGAAGCAGTATACTGGATTGCCCAACGCTCACTTCCTTAATTCTGCAACTGCGGGATTACACCTTGCTATTAAGGTATTGAAAGACGTTTATAGGTGGGAAAATGATGACGAGGTCATCAGCACGCCGCTCACATTCGTTTCTACGAACCATGCTATACTATATGAAAACCTGAAGGTTGTCTTCGCCGATATTGATGAAATGGGCTGCCTCGATCCACTTAGTGTCGAACAGCGCATCACGCCACGTACACGAGCTGTGATATTTGTCGGTCTCGGTGGAAATGTTGGGCAATACAAGGCTATCGAAAAACTCTGCAAAGACCGCGGGCTTCTTCTAATTCTAGATGCCGCTCATATGGCTGGAACTCGCTATAATGATAAAACACCAGGTACTGAAGCAGACGTTATCGTATATTCGTATCAAGCGGTAAAAAATCTTCCGACCGCCGACTCTGGAATGATTTGTTTTAGAGACACAGAGCTTGACAGGACCGTCAGGCAGCTTTCCTGGTTGGGTATTGATAAAGATACCTTTGCTCGAACCAACTCAGGGGGGGCATATAAGTGGTACTATGACGTGCCGATGCTTGGGTTTAAAGAGCACGGTAATTCTATCATGGCATCAATTGCTTTAGTGCAGTTGAAGTATTTAGATCAAGATAACTCATATCGTCGTCAGTTGTGCAAATGGTACGATAACTCATTGGGCTCAAACAAGAAAATCGTCAGAGTAGGAATGGCTGAAGGATGTGAGTCTTCGCGTCACCTCTATCAAGTAAGAGTAAAGAATAGAGATGAGATCCTTTTAGCTTTAAACGCCGCATCCATATTTCCTGGAGTGCATTACCGCGATAATACCGAATTCACTATGTATTCGGAGGGGGCCCATAGCTGCCCCAACGCGAGACAATTTTCAAATGAGGTGATTTCACTGCCTCTTCATCTCAAAATGACTCGACAGGATGTAGATTATGTTTCGCAGACATTGATATCTACATTAAACCGCTAAAGTTTTCGGTCTGCTCAGGCTAAGTACGATTGAGTTCGCGTAAAATTAGAGGCTCAATTTTCCGATCTAACTGCATAGAATATCGAAGGTAGGGCAACTTTGCAGTTTAGGTCTGTACGGCTCAAGGGTGGCGACTGCAACAAGTCTGGGTCGGTAAGCGGCTGCTCAGTTCGGGATTGCTGTTGCCACCTCGATCCGCGGGATAGCTGCATTCATGGGTGCTGAGGGTCGCGTTCCTCGTTCAGCCCGGCATCAGGTCGAAGTATCATTTTGGTCGACGCGTACATTTTCACGCAACCAAATCCCTATCGGATGGGCGCCGACGGACTTCTGGATCTGCTCCTGACGAGCGAAAGGCTTCTTTCTAAAAAAATAGCGACGTTCGGGTTTTGAGCGTGATGACGCGGGCAAGCCGAGAGCTTCATATAGCCGTGGCTTGCGGGACCTAGCTCTGCACTTGCTCACAAGACCAATAACGTGATCTTCAGACAGGATCTGAGCCAAATCGCACAACTGCCAACGCACCGCGCTGTCGGCGGCGGGAGCCGGTTCCTGGTCGACCAACGCGTTGAAGGCATCACGCTGGTCAGCGTTCAGTCGCGGACGCGCTCCCGGGGGTCTTGCTGTCAATCAGCCTGTTTGTGCCTTCCACGTTGAAGGCCGAGGCTCAGTAGCGGCACCGTCTGCAATTACGACCCTGTCGATTGCTGCCGATTTTGAACTCGAGCCACCTGCGGCCATCTCGGGCAGTGCCAGCAGGGCTTGTTTAGGTCGGATCGCGCGATCTGTTGACCAGGCCACACAATCGCATAGCATCGAAATCTAAATGCAACTGCACCGGAGCAGCCATCGAGATTTTCTCAGCCTCCAGAATACAAAGACAGAGTCACAGCTAGAGCATTTTCGGTTTAATCTGGTTCGTATCCTGCGGCGGCGAAGAAGTTGGCGCACGCGTCCGGCGTGACGGTGTCGAGGAGGCGTCCGATGGCCGACCACAGCCACTCGACGGTTCGCTCGGCCGCTTTGCGCAGCAGCGCTTTCAGCTTCGAGAAGGCCATCTCGATTGATGATGTGGATGGCTCCTGCTCCCGGCGTTGCGTTGGAGCATAGTTGGGATGTTGTCGCCTCAAGCTGAGGAGCCACCCATGTCCGAGCTTGTTACGGTCGGTATCGACCTCGCGAAGAGCATTTTACAAATCCAGGGTGTTGATGAGAGCGGTCGTGTTCTCGTGCGTCGCCAACTCCGTCGAAGCCAGTTGCTCGCGTGGTTCGAGAAGCGGCCGCGCTGTCTAATTGGCATGGAGGCTTGCGGAGGCGCTCACGACTGGGGGCGCAGGCTTGAGGGTATGGGGCATGACGTTCGGCTGATGCCGCCGTCGTACGTGAAGCCCTACGTGAAGCGCGGGATGACCATCACCTCGGCGCAGTGCGACCTATCTTCAAGCGTGACGTTCAGAAGTATGTAGCGGCGGTCCGCCAGGGCCTGAAGGTGGCGGTCTCGCAGAACGCCTTCGATGCTCTAGTGTCGATTTGCTACAACATCGGGCCCGGGGCCTTCGCCAGTTCCACCTTCCTCAAGCGCATCAACGCGGGCGACGCGGCCGGCGCCTACGACGCGATCCTGATGTGGAAGAAGCCGATGGCGATCATCATCCGCCAGCAGGCCGAGGCGCAGCAGTTCGTTACCGCCTACGCCGCCGCGATGCCGCGGGCGACGACGATCGCCAAGCCGATCGCCGTGACCGCGCCAGTCATCGAGGTGATGCACGAGGCGGTGCCGACGCCGGTCATCGTGCCGGTCGCTCCGGCGGTCGCCGGGCAACCGAACCTGCTGATGCGGTTCCTGCGCTGGATCGACGACACCTACGGCGACACCCGGAAGGCCACCGCGAACGACAACGCGGCGCCGAGCATCAGCCGGGCGGCCTGACCGGAGATTCCGCGCCGGCCGGGTCACGCCGCGCAGCTCCCCTCGCAAGCTCCGCTCCTAAGGACCGAACATGACCCGCATTGTTCTCGCGGCGCTGGCGCTCGCCTGTGCCCTCTCCAGCCCTGCCTTCGCCGCCGAGGTGGTCGCCCCCGTGCCCGTCGCGCCGGCCGTCATCCTGCCCTGGGGGGACTGGGTCGTGGCCATCGGCCAGACCCTGACTGCTGTGCTCCTGCCGGTCCTCGTCGGCCTGGTCAGCAAAGCCGTCTACCAGGTCGCGCCCTGGGGCCGCCTCGTCCTGACCCAGGCCCGCCTCGAGCAGATGACCAAGGCCATCACCGACTATGCCCTGAACGCCGCGGAGGGTGTGGTGAAGGGCCAGGCGCTCACCATCCCAGTCGGGTCGGCCGTAATCGCCAAGGCGGTGCAGCGCGCCGTCGATGCCGCTCCCGCGAAGGTGGTAGCCGCGGCCGGCGGCCCGAACGGCGTCGCCGAGCTCGTGTTCCGCACCCTGCACCTGCAGGACGGTGCCACGGCCGCCAACACCCTCGCGCCGGCCCAGGCCGCGATCGTCGCGAAGTAGGCCTGTAGGCGGGCGGCACGCACATGCTCATCACCGAAGCCCACGCCCAAGCGGCCGAGGCAACGAAGGCGGCGGCCCAGGCGGCCGACGTCTTCCCCGACCGGGGCGTGCTCGGCGCCGCGTGCGTGCTCCTGATCGTTGCCCTCGGAGTGACGTTCTGGCTCCTGGTCCGGTCCTACGACCGCTACCAGGGGCTGGTCGAGCGGGTCGTCTCCATCGCCGAGGGCAGCAAGGCGAGCCAGGAGAAGACCGCGACGGCCTTCGGCGGCCTGACCACGGCCCTCGATACCACCACGCGCGCCGTTCAGGATCTCGCCCGGGAAGCGGAGGGCGAGGCGCGCGAGGTGCGCCACGGCCTCGCGAACCTCGGGACGATCGTCAGCAGCGTCGCGGATTCCCTGCGGCGCGCCCTCTCCGGGGGGCGCGAATGACCTGGAGGCGGATCATGTCGTGGCTCTTCCCATCGCACGCGACGCGCACCGCCCATCTCGACGCGGCGGTGAACGAGGCCCTTCTGGCCGGCAGCGAAGTCGAGAAAGCGGCCGATGACATGGTCGCCACGACGAGCGAGGCCGAGGCCCGGGCGCAGGCCGTGGCGGACGAAGCCACCCAGCGCGTGGCCCGGCAGGAACTCAGGCGCATCGCCCGCGAAAAAGCAGTGCGAGAGCGAGGCGTGGCCGCGGCCGTGGACGACCTCCTCCGGCTCCCGAGCTTCGGTGGCCCAGGCGACAGAGAGGCCTGATCGTGTTCGTGAACATCTACGCCAGCAACAAGCCCGAGAACATCCGCGGAATCATGCTCTGGAGCGCCATCGCGCTGTTCGTGGGCTACCAAATCCTCAACGTCTTCGTACCGAACTCCGAGATGATCCTGTATGTCTGGATCCTCGACTCCGCGACGACGGCGGTGGCCCTCTGGATCTTCGCGGCCGACGCCTGGGCCGGGATCTGGCGATCGATGCCGAGGCCCCGCGACTTCCCGATCGTCGGCATCTGGTTGAAGGTCCTGTCCGCCGAGCTCCAGTCGATCAACGCCATCATCTACCGGTTGTCCGGGAAGCCGGACTGGTGGCTGAACAACGAGTTGCTAGGCGGGATCATCCTGCTCTCGGTCGTTGCGGTCGTGTGTCACGTCTGCACGCCCGGCACGGTCGAGGAGGACGGCAACCCGGTGGTGCCGCGCCGGAACCAGTATGCCCTGGCGATCGGCTTCGGTATCGCGGTGTTCGCTGTCGGTGCGCTGATCGCATCGAAGCCGGTTATCGGACCGTATCTCGAGCGGTCGCGCCCCTGGATCGGCGACTGGTGGCAGACCGGGATCCGGCTGGTGCCTGGCGCATCGCCGACGTAGTCCGGAACAATTACGGCGCCGGCCCGTTCGCACCGGACCCAAGTGAGACTCGACCTTCACCCGCCCGGAGCAATCCGAGGCGGGTTTTGCGGTGCTTTCGGTGCGGACGTTGTGCTGGCTAGGCTCTGCGATGTTGGGCCCCCTGATGCCGAAGACGTGAACAGGTGGTCGCCCTCGATCTCTGCGCCTTCAGGCCCTGTCCGATCCTCACCACACACCATCCGGACTCGATAAAACCAAATTATTTCCGTACAGGTATGATTGCGACGAAACCGCTATTCTCTTTAGAAAGCATGTCATGTCTCAAGTGCTTACAGACGCAGCTGACATTTACCCAACAATAAATCAGAGTGTAGTATATGCGCTCGACGGAGACGACAAATTAATAAGCGCTCAGCTTAGCCCACGAATATATGGCGGCGAAGGACGCGACTTTCTGTCATACGTAGGGGCCACGACAGCGTTCATTTACGGCGGCAGTGGCTCTGATTTGATTAGTGGTGGCACAGTCGAAGACTATCTTTATGGCGAGTCCGGCAATGATTTGCTGCTTGGCGGCCCAGCCAGCTCTACTGTTTTAGCGGATGGTTCCGTTATAATTGTCCCCAGTGAGGTGAGTGGAGACGATTACTTGGATGGGGGCCAAGATTCGGATGCGCTATATGGTTTTGAGGGAAATGATATTCTGCTTGGAGGTGATGGCAGCGATTCAGGGATCATTTTCGTACCGTCAGCCGGGGCAACGCCTGCCTTTCTGACCGTGACCGCCGGTCTATTCGGAGGTGCCGGAAACGACTTTCTGGACGGAGGGCAAGGCAACGATTACCTGGATGGTGGGACTGGCAACGACACGTTGCTTGGAGGGCAGGACAACGACACGCTGGTGGGCGGGGCGGGCGCAGATCACCTCGATGGCGGAGACGGCGTAGACTACGCGTACTATGGCGATTCCGGCAACGCCGTGTTCGTAGTCCTAGGGGCCGGAGTTGCTACCGGGGGTGACGCGACGGGTGACACGCTTACCAACATCGAGTCGGTGGTGGGGTCGACCTTTAGCGACATCTTGTATGGAAGCGCCCTTGGGAATGAGCTGATCGGGGGCTTGGGTGACGACTCCCTTCAGGGAATGGGAGGAGCGGACTATCTCGACGGTGGGGCCGGCAACGACACCGCCTCCTACCTGAGTTCGGCCGGAGCAGTATATGTCGATCTGAGCGCGCGTACCGGCTCGAGCGGAGATGCTAACGGCGACCTCCTCGTCAACATCGAGAACCTCTACGGCTCTGGCGGCAACGATGTGCTGATCGGAGACGCCGGCGCCAACGTGCTGTTCGGTGCCGCTGGGAGCGACAATCTCCAGGGCGGCGCAGGCGCCGACGTGTTGATCGGTGGCGAGGGTGGCGACACACTCACGGGCGGGGCAGGTAACGACATGTTCCTGTTTCGGCCGGAGCAGGCAGGCAGCACGGATATTGTGCTCGACTTCGACCAGAATGGCGACGATACCATTGTATTTCAGGGCTTTGGCGCAGGCTTTGCCGCGACTCTACAGGTTTCCGTAGTTAACGGTTCCGATGTGGTTCTGTACTCCAGCGCTTGGGACAGCAGCGTCGTTGTGAAGGACGGTCTGAACTACGTCGGCACCTCGGACTTCCTGTTCACCT